>CAKOMW010000002.1 GCA_934096805.1 uncultured Bacilli bacterium
AACAAATATTCGTCTGGGGGGGGGGCAAAATACTACTAACCCTATAAATAAAAAAGGGAAAACAATAAAAATAATATCAATAATAATACTTTTAATACTAATAGTAATTAGTATATCTTTTGCATTAGGAAATATTGATATAAACTTATTAGGAAGAAGAAATATAAAAATATCTAAATGTGAACTAGATATAAACTTTAAAGAAAGTGAAGAACTAATGCTAGTAAGTAAATATCCCATATCAAAAGAAGAAGCATTAAAGTATAATGCAAAAGAAATAAATATAACAAACAATTCTACATGTGATACAGCTTATTATAAAGTAACAATAAAAGACTTAGTAAATTCATCTATAAATAAAGATAAGATTAACTATCAAGTAATAGATAAAAGTACAAATACAGAAACAATAGATAAAAACCCAGATAACTTTAATATAAGTGATTCACTTACTAAAGGAAATACCAAAACATACACAATAAGACTATGGATAGATGAAAGTGCAACCAATACTGATTTATTTATAAATGGAGATACAACAAAACCAATAGAATATAAATATGCACTTAACATAGAGTCAAGTGATGAAAAATTAAAAGGACCAGATTATGCTTTAGAATTTGCCCAAGCAAAAGTGGGAACAGATGGACTAGAACAAGTAACTCATACAATAGATAACACTCTTCAAGTAGATAATAAATTTGCAACAGAATACAGATATAGAGGAGGAGATTCTGTAGCAAAAAACTATGTAACATTTAACAATGAAACATGGAGAATAATAGGAATAATACCAACTGAAGATACAAATGGTAATGTAGAAAATAGATTTAAAATAATAAGAGATACTTCAATAGGAAATATGTGTTGGGATACAAATAATGCTAATGATTGGACAGGCGCAACATTAAATAGATATTTAAATAATGATTATTATAATACATTAAATACTGATGCCAAAAATATGATAGGAACAACAAAATATTATCTTGGAGGATATAGAACAACTAATATAACAACTGATACAATATGGCAATACGAAAGAAAAAATGAAGAAAATAAAACAGGTTATTACTATGGAACAAATCCAGTAATGCAAAATGATGCAAATAAAAAGATAGCAATAATGTATGCCAGTGATTATGGATATGCAGCATCAAAAGAATGTACAAGTAATTTAGCTAGTTATGGTTATTCTACAAATTGCAAAACAACAAATAATTGGTTAGATAAAAGTCAAGGCACATGGTTCCTTCCGCAGCGTTCAGACTATTCCTACACCGCTTTCATTGTGTACTCGAGTGGCGTTGTCGATAACAACAACAACGGCGTCGGCAGCTACGAGTATGCCGTGCGCCCAGTCCTAAGTCTGTCATCTAACGTAAAGATTTCAGGTGGAGAAGGAACTTCTGGTAGTCCGTATACTCTTAGTATCAGTTGAGTAAGCATGAGCGAGCCTGCAAGGTAAAATCTTGCGGCGAGCAGTAGAAAATAAGATTAGCTAAATAAATAGAGTGTAATTTCGTATTTCGCTCATCGCACAGGCCTCTTAAGCCAACTAAATCAATAGAAAAAACCTATTGATTTTCTTTTATTAAAACTTAATCCCCAAAAATCTTCATTTTTCTAAACACAAAATAGCCAATCAAAAACACTAATTCCTCCCAAAAAAAAGAAATAATCCCTAGAAAAATATCATATTTTATGATATTATACTAGTATATTAGAAAGGAAGAGATAAAATGAAAATATTATCAGTAAACGCAGGAAGCTCATCATTAAAATTTCAAATGTATGAAATGCCTGAAGAAAAAGTTCTAATTTCTGGAGTTTTTGAACGTATAGGAATTGGAAATAGTTTTTACACAATTAAATTAAATGGAGAAAAAATCAAAAAAGAAAGAGAACTTTCCAATCATGAAGAAGCCGTAAAAATTCTAACTGATGAACTACTAGAAAACAAAGTAGTATCATCATTAAATGAAATCGAAGCAATCGGACACAGAATGGTACATGGAGGAGACAAATACCAAAAATCAACAATCATAAACGACGAAGTAATCAGAGATTCAGAAGCACTTATTGAACTTGCACCAATCCACATTCCAGCTAATCTAACCGGAGTACGTGCTTTCCAAAAAATAATAAAAGACGCAACACCAGTCGCAGTATTTGATACTTCATTCCATCAAACCCTACCAAAAGAAGCATACATATACTCAGTACCATACGAATGGTATGAAAAATATGGTGTAAGAAAATATGGATTCCACGGAACAAGCCACAAATACGTTTCTATGAGAATGAACGAAATCCTAGGAAGAGATGACACAAAAATAATAACTTGCCACATCGGAAGTGGAGGATCAGTATCAGCAGTTCTAAACGGTAAATCAATCGATACTTCCCTAGGCTTCACTCCAAACTCAGGAATCATGATGGGAACAAGAAGTGGAGACATCGATTCATCAATAATTCCATTCATTGTTAAAGAAGCAGGTCTATCACTATCTGAAGTAGATAACATCCTAAACAAAAAAAGTGGACTACTTGGAGTATCTAAAAAATATAGTGATTCAAGAGACATTGAAAATGGCATCAAAAATGGTGACGAACTATGCATCCTAGCTCAAGAAATATATGTAAGAAAAATAGTAGAATACATAGCTAAATACTATGTCCTACTTGGAGGATGTGATGCTATCGTTATGACCGCTGGAGTTGGAGAAAACTCAATAAATACAAGAAAACAAATAATTGAAAAACTAAGCGTTTTAGGAATAGAATTAGATGAAGAAAGAAACAATATCCGTGGTGAAGAAGCAAAAATCACTAAAGATTCATCAAAAGTACCAGTATGGGTTATTCCAACCGATGAAGAATTAATGATAGCAAGAGACACATACAACCTAACTAAATAATAGAAAGAATGATGTTAAATGTATAAACAAATATATAAACAAATAAAAAAATACGATAATATAGTAATCGTAAGACACGTCGGAGTAGATCCAGATGCCATGGCTAGTCAAATAGCCCTAAGAGACTCCATAAAACTAACATTTCCAAATAAAAACGTCTTTGCCATAGGAAATGGTACTGTAAGATTTAACTTTATAGGGAAACTAGACAAAGGAATAGACTTTAAAACATTAGACAACATTCTCTTAATTGCATTAGACACACCAGACGTCAAAAGAGTAGATATGGGTGACTTAGAGAAATATGACTATAGCATAAAAATAGATCACCACCCATTCGTAAACAAATTCTGCGACATTGAAATGATTAATGACAAAAAATCCAGTGCCTCAGAAATGATCTACGACCTTATTGAAAACACTAAACTAGAAATAAATGAGCAAATAACTAAAACAATCTTCTGTGGAATTGTCTCAGACACAAATAGATTTATGTTTTCAAACTCCAGTACTGATACATTCCTATGCATATCTAAAATGTTAAAAAACTATCCATTCGACATAACAAAACTATACAAAGAACTCTATAAACGACCATTCTGCGAAATCCAATTATTTGGACACATGATAAGCAACATGAAAATATCAGACTATGGAGTAGGGTACGTAAAAATAGGAAGCGAAACCCTTACCAAATTCAATCTTGACACAGCATCATCAGGAAATCTAATAAACGATTTCAATAACATTGAAGAACTCTTAGTTTGGTTATCCGCTACCGAAGATATAAAAAACAGTTGTATTAGAGTTTCCATAAGATCAAATGGACCAGTAATAAATAAAGTAGCAGAAAAATATAATGGTGGTGGACACAAACTAGCATGCGGAGCTAGACTATCATCATTCGAAGACGTCGACCTCTTAGTAAAAGACCTAGACCACGTCTGTAAAAAATATATAGAAAGTAGTGATGTAGATGAAAATTACTAGTTGTGAATTTAAAATAAGTGCTGTTCGCAGAAGCCAATACCCCGAAGATAATCTTCCAGAATTCATGCTTGTCGGACGAAGCAATGTTGGAAAAAGTAGCTTTATTAACAACCTTGTTAATAACAAAAAAATGGCCCGAGTATCAAACACTCCAGGAAAAACCAAAAATCTAAACTTTTTCCTAGTAAACAATTCCTTTTACCTAGTAGACGTTCCAGGATACGGTTACGCCAGTGTAAGTAAAAAAGAACAAAGAAAATTCGGTCTTATGATTGAAGAATACCTAGAAAAAAGACAAAACCTAAAAAGAACATTCATGTTAATCGACATAAGACACAAACCATCAAACGATGACGTTCTAATGTATAAGTTCTTGAAATACTACAACATCCCAGTAACAATAATTGCTACAAAAATGGACAAACTACCAAAATCTAAACTGCCAAAAGCCAAAGAACTAGCAATTAAAACCCTTGAACTAAAAGAAAATGATACAATAATTTTAATATCAAACACTACCAAAGAAGGAAGAGATTCAGTCTTAAAAGAATTAGAAGACCTATTACCAGAAACATTATAGGTCTTTTTTCATACAATAAACTAGGTGTTTAAATGAAAACAATTATAAAAAATGAAAATTTAACTATTTATATATATAAATATGAAATAAAAGAAAATCTTTTAGACAAACAAGCTCTAGAAAACTACATCAAAAAAATAATCATAAACATAAAAAAGAGATACATAAAAAACATAAACGGCTTCTTCACAGCAAAAGTTTACTATAACAATAAATATGGTATGATTCTAGACATCATAAAAGAAGATGAATTAGACTTCTTTAAAGACATCCTAGACATAAAATTATCAATAAACTATGAAAGTGACATCTTCTTATCATTCGAAGATTACTTCTTAGTAAAAAACAAAAAAATATACTATAAAGATCAAAACTACTATATAAACATCAATGATTTAGAAGACAAAGAAATTCTAAAACTATCAGAATTCTCCAAAATAATCTATGGAGAAGAACTAAAAACAATTAAAACTAATTTAAAACATGTCCTATAAAAAACATATATTTTATAGTTTTTTTTTTTATCTTTTGTTATAATAAAAACATATAAAGGAAGTGAATAATATGATACTACCAGCAGACAGCTACATAGTTATAAACAAAAACACTATATCAGACATTGATAAAAAAACTATAATCGACCTATACCAACCACTAATAGGAAACAAAGCAGTATCCTTATATTATACACTCCTAAACGATTTAGAAAAAAATGAAACCATAACCGAAATAAACACCCACCACCATCTTTTAGGAATAATGCAAATGTCCCTAGAAGAAATAAAAAAATCCCGCGAGAAACTAGAAGCCATCGGTCTTTTAAAAACCTACTTAAAAAAAGACAATATAAATAATTATATATATGTAATATATGCACCATTATCACCAAACGAATTTCTAAACCACCCAATCCTAAATATTGTCCTATACAACAATCTAGGTAAAAAAGAATATGAAAAAATAAAAGAAAAATACAAAACACCAAGAATAAGTCTAAAAGATTACAAAGACATATCCCTAAAATTTGACGAAGTATTCTCAAGCGTTCCCGTGTCAACTATTATTCCAAATGAAGAAATAATTTCCAAAAATAAAGGAGAAATAACCTTCAAAAATGCCATCGATTTTGAACTTCTAATCTCAGGAATAAAAAGCACTTATATAAATGAAAAAGCCTTCACCAAAGAAATAAGACAACTAATAAACAATCTATCATTTATATATAATATAGACGTTTTAACCATGCAAAACCTAATAAAAACATCAATCAATGAAAAAGGAACAATTGACAAAGAAACTCTAAGAAAAAGTGCTAGAAACTTCTACCAATTTGAAAACAGTGGTAATCTTCCAAGCTTGATATACTCAAAACAACCAGAACACTTAAGAACCCCAACCGGAGATGTCTCAAACAAAGCTAAAATGATTTATACCTTTGAAAATACTAATCCTTATCAATTCATAAAAAGCAAACAAAAAGACGGAAAAATAATAAAAAAAGATCTCTTGTTAATCGAAGAACTTCTAATAGATTTAAAACTAACTCCAGGTGTTGTAAACGTTCTATTAGACTATGTCCTAAGAGTAAACAATAAAAAATTAAATAAATCATACGTTGAAACCATAGCCAGTCATTGGAAAAGATTAGGAATAGAAACAGTCGAAGAAGCAATGAATATCTGCATTAAAGAACACAAAAAGACAATGAAAAAGGTAATACCACAAAATAAAACCACTGAAAAAGTACCAGATTGGTTTGACGAACAAATAAATAAAGAAAAACTACAACAACAAGAAGAAGAAGAACTAAAAGATCTTCTAAAACAATATTCATAAAAATAAAAAAGAATCAAAGAGATACCAAATAAAAGTATCTTTTTCTTTTATAAAAACCAAAAACAATCTTGCTAAATAAAGATATAAATGATAAAATATTGTATAGATATTTCTAAAGGAGTGACGCTATGGAAGATAAAACTACAGTTTTTAACATTGATGACCTTAATAACTACATGGTAACAGAAACACTATTAAACGTAAAAAATAATCTTGAAGAAAATAACTATAAAGGAATAGACCAAATAGTAGGATATCTCTTAACCGGAGATGAAACCTATATTTCAAACTACAAAGATTCAAGAAAAAAAATTCAAAGCATAGACCGTGAAGTTATCATAAAAACCCTTGTTAAAAACTATTTAAGAGATTTATGAGATACATAGGACTAGATTTAGGAAAAAAAACATTAGGAATATCTTTGTCAGACAAGCTAGGACTAGTAGCATCTTTTTATAAAAATATAAAATACGAAGATGAAGAAAAACTACTAGAAGAACTATCCTACATAATAAACAAGGAAAAAATTGATAAAATAGTACTAGGACTTCCTAAAAATATGGATGGAACCCTTGGGTTTCGAGCTGAAGAAACCATTGAATTTAAAAAAAAGCTAGAGAAAAAAACTGCCAAACAAGTACTTTTAGAAGACGAAAGACTAACTACCGTTCTAGCAGAACAAGTCTTACTAAAAGCAGACCTATCAAGAAAAAAAAGAAAACAAGTAATCGATGGAGTATCAGCAGTAGTAATATTACAATCATTTTTAGATAAGGAGGGTAAAAATGGAAAATAATAAAGAAGAACTAAGAGATGACATGTTTATAGGATTTAATGAAAAAGGAGAACAAAAAACATTCTATAAACTTTTAGAATTTGATTCAAAAGAAACAGGTAAACACTACCTTGCATACACTGACAATGAAACAGACGAAGAAGGTAACCTAAAAGCCTATGGTTCAATCGTTACAATCGAAGGCGATCA
The DNA here is from genome assembly GCA_934096805.1 of uncultured Bacilli bacterium. GTDB lineage: Bacteria > Bacillota_I > Bacilli_A > RF39 > UBA660 > JAEDJI01. The sequence goes on from CAKOMW010000002.1 coordinate 7,313, forward strand.
AACAAAACTAGAACCAATAACAACTGAAAAAGAATGGAAAGTTATTGAAATGGCCCTTAAAGTCTTACAAGAAGAAGTGGCTGAAACAGATGAATAAGAAAAAAAAGAAAAAACTAAAACTAAAGAAAAGTTTTAAAATAACTTTAATAACATTCTTATCATTAATAATCATATTCTTAGGAACAATAATCTATTTCCAAACACCAGTATCAAGAAGCGATGAAAAAGTAATCATCACTATAAAAAGTGGAGCATCAAAAGACGAAATAGCCAAACTTTTAAAAGACAACAACCTAATAAAGAGTACAACATACTTCAAAATAAAGTCAAAACTAAGCGGAGCAAGCTATTATGCTGCCTCATACGAACTAAGTCCTAATATGACTCTAAATGAAATAATAAAAGAACTGCAAACTGAAGGAGTCAACATAAATGAAACAACAATCACAATAAAAGAAGGACAAAATATGAGACAAATAGCTAAAACAATATCCGAAAACTCAAACCTAAAATATGAAGACATAATAAATAAAACAAATGATAAAGAATACTTAAACAAACTTATAAAAAAATATTGGTTTATCAAAAAAGACATAAAAAACGATAAACTTTACTATGCTTTGGAAGGGTATCTCTTTCCAGACACATACCAAATAGACAAAGAAACAACAACCATCGAAGAAATATTTGACATGATGCTAAATCAAATGGAAACTATCCTAAATGAATACAAAACAGAAATAAACAAAAGCTCTTACAGTGTCCATAAACTCTTAACCCTAGCATCAGTAACTCAAAGCGAAGGATATAACGAAGAAGACTTCAAAAACATAGCAAGCGTTTTTTACAATAGAATGGCTATCAACATGCCCCTAGGTAGTTGTGTAACATCATACTATGGAGTAAAAAAAGAAATGACAAATGAACTCCTTTTAAAAGATATAAATGCTAAAAACGCTTACAATACCCGTGGCGAAGATCCAGTCCTATTCCCAGTCGGACCAATCTCTGCCCCAGGAAAAAAAGCCATCGAGGCAGTAGTAAAACCAATAAAAACAAAATACTATTACTTTGTCTCAGACAAAAATCATAAATTATATTTCACAAAAACAGTTAGTGAACACGAAAAAACAATAAGCAAATTAGAACAAGAAGGATTGTGGTTAGAATGGTAGAACAAATATACAAAGAAATAAGAACAATAAAAAAATACGCTTTACAAAACAAAGTGCCAATCATGGTCGATGACAGCATTGATTTCATCATAACCAAAATGCATCAAAAAAAGCTAACCAAAGTATTAGAAATAGGAACCGCTATTGGATACTCTGCAATTATGATGGCCCTTTCATCACCAAAAGTAACAGTAACATCAATTGAAAAAGATAAAGATAGATACCTTGAAGCAGTAAAAAACATTAAAAAACTAGACCTAGAAGACAGAATAACTCTAATCTATAATGATGCTCTTGAAGTATCATTAAAAGAAAAATACGACCTTATTCTAATTGATGCTGCCAAAAGCAAAAATCTAGACTTTTTCAACAAATTCGAAAAAAATCTAGAACCAAATGGCATCATCATAACAGATAACCTAAGCTTCCATGGATACGTTGAAAAAAATCCTGAAGACATCAAAAATAGAAATCTTCGAGCCCTAGTAAGAAAAATAAAAAACTATATTGACTTTCTAGAAAACAATATAAAATACAAAACAACATTCTATGAAATCGGAGACGGACTATCTGTCACAGAAAAAAGGATGTGAAAAAATGAAAATACTAGTCGTACCAACAAGTACTAATATAAAAAAATACGAAAAGAATGCCCAAGCATTTCTTTTTGGTTTAAAGAACTTTTCCTACACAACCAAAATAAACCTAAATATTAACCAAATAAAAAAAATAAAACAACAAACAGACAAAGAAATATTCATAAAAATAGACAAAAACATCTTTAACAAAGACCTTGAAAAACTAAAACAAAACCTAATTGAACTAGACAAGTTAAACATAAATGGAATAATGTTTTATGACTTATCAGTAATGTCTATAGCCAAAAACTTAAACCTAAAAACTCCACTCATATGGAATCAAAACTACTTCGTTACCAATTATAAAACATGCAAATACTACGAAAAAGAAGGAATACAAGGAGCAGTAATCTCAAGTGAAATAACCAAAGAAGAAATATTAGAAATAAGAAAGAATACTAAATTAACACTCTTCGTTAACATTTTTGGTTACCAAATGATGGCCTTTTCAAAAAGAAAACTAATAACAAACTACTTCAAATACTTAAAAAAGAAAAATCTAAAAAAGAAAAACTACATTATCGAAAAAGACAAAAAGTATAGAATCATTGAAACCCAAGAAGGAACCATAATTCTATCAGATAAAATCCTAAACGGTATAAAATATAAGCAACTTTTCGAAGACAACAACATAAACTATTTAATACTAGACCAAACCATGATAAAAGATAGACCATTCTTAAAAATACTAGACATAATAAATAACAACAAACAAGAAGAAATACCAATCAAAAATACTGATGAACTATTCCTAAACAAAAAAACAATATATAAGGTGAAAAAATGAAAAAAGTAGAACTCCTATCTCCAGCTGGAGACCTAGAAAAACTAAAAATAGCCTATCTTTATGGAGCAGATGCCTGCTACATCGGAGGAAAAGACTATAGTCTAAGAGCCAATGCCAATAACTTCTCACTAGAAGAAATCAAACAAGCCACACAATACGCTCATAAACTAAACAAAAAACTATATGTAACAGTAAACATAATCTTCCACGATGAAGACCTAAAAGGAATAGAAAAATATCTAAAAGAATTAGAAAAAATAAAAGTAGACGCTATAATCATAAGTGACCCTCTAATAATAGACATAGTAAAAGAAAAAGCACCCAAACTAAACATTCACATCAGTACTCAAAACTGTACAACAAACAAAGAAACTGTAAAATATTGGAAAGAAAAAGGAGTAGAAAGAGTAGTCCTAGCAAGAGAAGTAACCCAAAAAGACATAAAAGAAATATACGACGAAACCAAAATGGATCTAGAAGTATTCCTACACGGAGCTATGTGTACCTGCTATTCAGGAAGATGCGTTCTATCAAACTATTTCACCAACCGTGATTCAAACAGGGGAGGATGTGCTCAAGTATGTAGATTCGTTTTTGACTTAGACAAACCACGAAAAACCAAATACTCAATTGCTACCAAAGACCTAAACCTCTCAAGCAAGATAAAAGACCTAATTGAAACCGGAATAACATCTCTAAAAATCGAAGGAAGAATGAGAAGCACTTATTACATAGCAACAGTAATTAATAGTTATCGTAAACTAATAGATGCATACTACAATAACACTTTAACAGAGGAACTAGTAAAAAAAGAACAAAAAATCCTCTCAAGAGTAGCAAATAGGCAAACAACCACTCAATACTTTGAAAAAGAAGCTGACCAAGACGATCAATACTATATTGGAAGAGAAGAAATATCCAACCAAGACTTTCTAGGAATAGTCCTAAATTACGATGAAAAAACACAATATGCAACCATTGAACAAAGAAATTACTTTGAAAAAGGTCAGACAATAAACATCTTTGGTCCCAATAATATATGCTTTGACATAAAAATAGACAACCTATACGATGAAGACTTTAATGAACTAGAAAAAGCAAGACACCCTAGACAAATATTAAAAATAAAGATTGATAAAAAGATAGAAAAAGATTCTATTTTACGTGTTAAGTTTTAATAAAAAAAATAACAAAAAACGTCAAAAAACTTGACAAATCACAAAAAAAATAGTATCCTTTTAAAGAACTTATTTATAAGAGGTGGATAAAAAAATGAACAATAAAAAACCAATCCTTTTAACAAAAGAAGGATATGAAGAGATAAAAGAAGAATTAAATGATTTGATAAACGTTAAACGTCCTGCTAACATTGAAGCAATCAAAGAAGCAAGAGCCCTTGGAGACTTATCTGAAAATGCCGATTATGACGCTGCGAGAAACGAACAAGCAGAAATCGAAGCCAAAATCAAAAAACTAGAAACAATTCTTGAAGACGTTCAAATAATCGAATCTGTAAACACAGACGAAGTCGGAGTAGGAACAACCGTAAAAATCGCCTATGTAGACGATGAAGAAGACATCGACCAATACAAAATTGTAGGCTCTCAAGAAGCCGATCCATTTGAAAGCAAAATATCAAATGAATCTCCAATCGCTAAAGCCCTAATGGGACACAAAGTTGGAGACATAGTATCAGTAGAAAGTCCAAACGGTAGTTACGAAGTAAAAGTAATAGGAATTAACTAAAAATACCAAAAAACAGATGAAATTAATCTGTTTTTTTTGTATAATATAAAAGAAAAAGAGGAAATTGGTGAAAAAAATGAAAAGAAGTGAAGTAGATAAAAATAAACTATCTCCAATGATGCTACAATATTTAGAAATAAAAGAACAAAACGAAGATGCCATCATCTTCTTTAGACTTGGAGACTTTTATGAAATGTTCTTTGAAGACGCAGAACTAGTATCCCGTCTTCTAGAACTAACCCTAACAGGAAAAAACTGTGGACTAGAAGAAAGAGTACCAATGTGTGGTATACCATACCATGCCTATTTAGGATACCTAGAAAAACTAGTGACCCTAGGGTATAAAATAGCAATATGCGAACAACTAACACCTCCAGATAAAAAAGGAGTAGTAAAAAGAGGAATAGTTCAAATTGTAACCAAAGGAACCTTAATGGAAAGAACATCCCTAGACGAAAAAAATAATAACTACATCGGAAGCATATACGATTACAATCATTGTTATGCCTTAAGCTATGCCGATATTTCAACCGGAGCAATGTATTCAAGCCTAATAGACCACGACAAAGAAAAACTAATAAACGAAATAATAAGAATAGACATCAAAGAACTAATAGTAAATGATAAAATAGATCGCAAAATACTAAGCACCTTAAGAGAAAAATATAGCATCCTAATAACCATAAATAATAATCTCCTTGAAGAACAATATCAAAATATATACGAAGACATTAAAGATTTAAGAATAATAAACTCTATAAAACACTTGCTCTTCTACATTCAAGACACCAAAAAAGGAAATCTAAGTCATCTTCAAAAAAGTATCATAATAGACAAAAACGAATCATTAGAAATAGACATTCATTCCAAAAGAAATTTAGAACTAGTAGAAACCCTAAGACTAAAAGAAAGAACATACTCATTACTATGGCTCCTAGATAAAACTAAAACAGCCATGGGTTCAAGATTACTAAAAAAATGGATAGAGGCCCCTCTAGTAAACAAAGAAGAAATTGAAAAAAGACAAAATCTGATCACAACCCTTCTAACCGAATTCATTCTAAAAGAAGAGCTAAGAGACCTCCTAAACAATGTCTATGACCTAGAAAGACTATCAGGAAGAATATCATATGGAAACCTAAACGCAAGAGACCTAATCCAACTAAAAAACTCCATAAAAACTTTCCCAGAAATAAAAAATATCTTAAAACAAATAAACTATGAAAAAACCTTTGACACTCTAGAAGAATTACAAAACACCCTAGAAAAATCAATAAATGAAGATGCGCCAGTAACGATAAAAGAGGGAAATATTATAAAACAAGGATACAACGAAGAACTAGACAATCTAAGAAACCTATCAAGTGGAGGCAAAGAATTCATTTTAAAACTAGAACAACAAGAAAAAGAACGTACCGGAATAAAAAACCTAAAAGTAGGATTCAACAAAGTCTATGGATATTACATTGAAATATCAAAAGGAAACGTTCATCAAATAAAAGAAGAATATGGCTATGTCAGAAAACAAACCCTAACAACCGGAGAAAGATATATAACAAACGAACTAAAAGAAAAAGAAGACATAATCTTAAACTCTGAAGAAAAAAGCATTGCTTTAGAATACAAACTATTCATTGAAATAAGAGACGAAGTAAGAAAATACATCCAAAAAATTCAACAAGCAGCCCAAGTAATAAGTGAAATAGACGCCATCGTATCCCTAGCCAATGTTGCAGAACAAAACAACTTTATAAAACCAACCATAACAAATGAAAGGAACGTATACATAAAAGAAGCCAGACACCCTGTTGTAGAAAAAGTATCAAAAAAAGAATACGTTCAAAACGATATAATAATGGATGAAAAAACCAATATACTCCTAATAACCGGACCAAATATGAGTGGAAAATCAACATATATGAGAATGTTTGCTATAATTGTAATCATGAATCAAATAGGCTCATTCATTCCTGCAAAACAAGCAACCCTTCCAATCTTTGATAAAATATTCACAAGAATCGGAGCTAGCGATGACCTTGTAAGTGGAGAATCAACATTCATGGTTGAAATGAAAGAAGCCAACAATGCCGTTCAAGGAGCAACAAAAAACAGCCTAATTCTCTTTGATGAACTAGGAAGAGGTACAGCAACTTATGACGGAATGAGCCTAGCCCAAGCAATATTAGAATACATCCACGACCATGTAAAAGCAAAAACCTTGTTTTCAACCCACTATCACGAACTAACTACTCTAGATAAAAAACTAAGAAACCTAAAAAACATCCACGTAAGCGCCATCGAGGAACAAGGAACAATAACCTTTCTTCACAAAATAAAACCAGGACCAGTAGACAAAAGTTACGGAATTCATGTTGCATCATTAGTAAACCTACCAAAAGAAATAATAAAAAGAGCTGAAGAAATACTAGACGTCTATGAAAATAAAAAACCAAAAAAAGAAATATATGAACAAACAACTTTAAATCTAGAATTTAACAATCAAGAACAATCAAAAATTGAAAAAAGAATAAAAGAAATAAATCCTCTAGAAATCACTCCCCTAGAAGCCCTTAATATTCTAGATGAATTAAAAAAAGAACTAAACGAAAAGTAGGTGATAAAATGGGAACACTATACATAGTAGCAACTCCTATCGGTAATCTAGAAGACATTACCAAAAGAGCAATAAAAACCCTAAAAGAAGTAGACATTATTCTCTGTGAAGACACAAGACACAGCCTAAAACTATTAAACCACTATGAAATAAAAAACAAACTAATTTCATACCATAAATTTAATGAAACAGAGAGAACAACAACCATAATAAACTACCTAAAACAAGGAAAAAACATTGCCCTAATAACAGACGCCGGAACCCCATGTATATCAGATCCGGGATACATCCTAATAAAAGAAGCTAAAACAAATAATATAAATACAGTTCCAATCGGAGGAATATCAGCATTAGTTACAGCCTTATCAATAAGCGGTTTAAACACTAACAACTTCACTTTTTATGGATTCTTTCCTCGAGAAACAAAACAAAAAAAAGAACTAATAAAAAACATAAAAACAAGTAATATAAATACATTTGTCTTCTATGAAAGCCCAAAAAGAATAATAAAAACTCTAGAATACATAGAACAAAACCTAGACAATATAAAAATAAGTCTATCAAGCGATCTAACCAAACTCCATGAAAAAAACTATTATGGACAAATAAAACAAGTAATAACAGAACTAAAAGCCAATGAAAACGCAACCAAAGGAGAATACACCTTTGTAATAGAAAAAGATTATATTGAAAAACAAGAAACCAATCTCTCATTAGAAGCACAACTAATAGATATAGCAATAAAAAATAAAACATCTCTAAAAGAAGCAATAAACATCTTAAATGAAACAACCAACTATAAAAAGAAAGACATATACAATGCCAATATAAATCTAAAAAACATTAAATAAAAAGCCAAATAATTATTTACATTTAAAAATAAATATGTTATAATAAGCCCCACTAAATGGGGGATAATATGAACAAAGAAATAATAAAATATTTAAACCAACTAGTCCTAACACTAATAATCCTAACAACATCAACATTCATCTGGTTAGAAAACCAAGACAAAAAAAGAAACATCATCACCAATAGTCAAATAAGAAAAACTATGTACATCGAAGAACTATCAAACCCGATAACCCTAGAAAACTCTTATCCAACCAAAGATAAAGAAGGCCTAAAAGAAAAAGGTTACACTTTTAAAGTAAAAAATAACTATCAAAATAAAGAAGTAACATTCTATTTAAAAAACAATCTAATAGATAAAAAAGATCAATTAAACTACAAATATATAAGATACCAAGTAACAAAAGACAACCACGTAATAATAAAACCAACAAACATCAAAGAAACAGGCATCTTATTTAAAGACAACAATACAGAAAATAGTACCTATGAAATAAAAATGTGGATTGACTATAACTCAGACACAGGAGTATACGGTAAAAAGTTTTCTACTAAATTAGCCCTTTTATAGTGCTATTTTTTTTAATTTGTTTTATAATTAAATAGGTGATAACAATGCAACAAACAAAAGATATATTCAATAAAACAAAATATAATGATAAAATACTAAAAGAAAATTATACAAAAGCCTTAAATAATAAAAAAGTATTACAACTAAGAGAAAGAATAAAAATTGAAGATCAAAAAATATACAAACATGTACCAAACTTAATTGACTCATCAATAGAATTTGATAACTGTCTAAACTGTAAAGGACTAGCTAATTGTCAAAATGAAATAAAAGGATACTGCTACTATCCAGAAATAAACGATGACCAATTAATCTTTTCCTACGTAGCATGCAAATATAAAAACAACGAACTAAAAAAAGAAAAATATAAGGAGAATATTGACCTGTACAATGTTCCAACATCAATAAAAAATGCCTGTATGAAAAACATCTATGTTGATGATAAATCACGAATTGAACCAATAAAATACATAAACAATTACTATCAAAACTACCCAAATGAAGAAAAAGGGTTATACTTATATGGAAATTTCGGAAGCGGGAAAACTTACTTAATCGCAGCCCTTTTCAATGAATTCGCAAAAAAAGGAATAAAATCAACAATAATCTACTTTCCAGAATTCCTAAGAACCCTAAAAGAATCATTTCAAGAAACAGAAAACACTTACAGTGCAAAATATGAATACATAAAAAAAACACCACTTCTTTTAATTGATGACATCGGCGCCGAAAACGTAACACCATGGGGAAGAGACGAAATACTAGGAACAATTCTCCAATATAGAATGGACGAAAACCTTCCAACCTTTTTCACATCAAATCTATCCCTTGATGAACTAGAAAGCCATCTAGGAGCAACCAATAAAAACATAGACAAAGTAAAAGCAAGAAGAATAATCGAAAGAATAAAATACCTAGCAAAAGACATAAAGCTAATCGGAGAAAATCGAAGATGAAAAACAATCAAAACATTATAGAAACCACAACCAAAGAAGAATATAAACAAAAAAACAATATCAAAACCGAAGAAGAATTATTCAACAACTTGCTAAATAATTTAAAAAACGAAATAAAATCCATATTTCAAGGAACAATATCCGAAAATAAATACCAAATAGTAATAAAAACCCTTAACTATTTAGATGAAACCCTAGAACAAATAGAACATAAAAAACAAATAAAAACAAAATATTTAAGAAAAATAAAACAAGACACCATAACCTACTTAAAGGAAACAGATAAAACAAAACCAAAAGCCAATAAAAAAATAGAAATATATCAAAAAATAATAAATAGATTGGAAAACATTGAACTAAATATAAACTATAATAAAAACAAAGAAACAATCGATAACTATAACATCATAAAATATGTTCTAATCGACCTAAAAGACGCAAATATCAGTCAAAAAATAGTAAAAGAATATGGATACTTAATAAATGCTTATAATCAAACCAATCAAAACATTATAAACCAATTGGTAAATGAATACATAAAAGAACTATATAACTACATGGACATTGAAATAAACTACGACCTATGCTACTATGAATCAATAATAAACGCTATCTTTGAAAACAAAAAAATTATAATCGAAGAAAAGACACTAAAAGAAAACACAAATAAATGCTTAAAAATATTAAAACATAACAAAAACATCGAAGAGAAAAAAAGAATAAAAATGTTTTATTGGATAAACCATTTAATAAACATGTTGAATGATAAAGAATACATTCCAACAATAGAAACAATAAATAACCTCTATAATATCAGATTTTATTTTAAACAAGCTCTCCACGAGGAAGGAAGAATCTACTACCTGACTAATCTTACTAAAACACCAACAAATCAAGAAGATTACATAATATCGATTGACGACGAAGACAACTATAATAGAGATGATGCTGTATCAATAGAAAAAGAAAATGAAAACTATAACCTAAAAATATACATATCAGACCCTAACACTTTCTGTACAATGGACTCTCTATTAATAAAAGAAGCTAGAAAAAGATCCCAAAGCATCTACCTAAGTGATAGAACAATAGAAATATTTCCTGAAAGTATAATAGAGAACTACTTATCATTAAATGAAGAAAAACAAAGACTAGCTAGAATTTATAACTACAAAATATCAGAAGACGGACAAATAATAGACTTCTACATAGAAAAATCACCAATCATTGTAAGCAAAAACCTATCATATGAAAAAGTGAACAACAACCAGTACAAAGACAAAAAAATAAACGAGACCTTAGAACAACTACACGAAATAAGAAACATTATAACCAAAAACTATAACATAAAAAATCAATCAAACAGCGAAACCTTAATTGAATCCCTAATGGTCTTTAATAATATTAACGTTGCAAGATACTTTAAACAACACAATCTCCCATTAATATATAGAAATTTCGAACTAAAAAAAATAAAAAATTTCGAAGACATCGATCCTCAAGACGAAAATACCAAAAAAATTATAAAAATAATAAATTCAATCACCAATCAAGCATACTTTTCAGACAAAGTATTTCACCACGATGGTATAAATGAAGAATATTATTGCTATAGCACTTCGCCTAACAGAAGATACGCCGACATTCTAGTAAATGAATGTGAAGACACTCTATATTTTAATAAACCAACCAACAAAGAATACTATGCCTTTGAAGAATACTTAAAAAAAGAAGCAGATTACTTAAATCAAAAAAACCTCCAAATAGCAGAATACTACACAAGATATGCAAGAACCTTAAAAAGATAAAAAATGCTTGAAAAAAGTATTTTTTTGTTATAGAATTAGACTATAGAAAACTAAAAAGGAGGACAGGTGTAATTGTAGGTTATAATTATAAACCACATAATATCGGGTAAAATAATTCGAAAATTTACATTTATACACCTAACAAGCAATATGATAAACAAACATTCGTCTGGGGGGGGGCAAAATACTAACAACCCTATAAATAAAAAAAGAAAGATACTATACTTAGTAGCCTTATCAATGTTTAGCATAGGTATAATAACACTAAGCACTTATGCACTATATAATAATGAACTAATAACAGGTATAAATAAAATAGAAACAGGACAAGTAAAAATGTCCTACACAGAAGTAAATGAACTAAGCTTAAACAACGCCCTACCTATGAAAGATGAAGAAGGTAAAAAACTTAACAATTACTTTGATTTTACTGTGTCATCATATATAAAAACAAAAACAGATGATAACAATGAACAAGTATTAAAATATAATATAATCCTAGAACCAACATATTTTTCCGCACTAGGACAATCAGCTTCCTTACAAGAAATATCTGCATCAGAAATGGCAGAATATTATCGTATAATTAATTCGGTTTATCACTTCAAAACATATCTAACAAAAATAGATGACAATGGAACAGAAACAGAAGTAGCAAAGCCAATTAACGTTGAAGATTTAAATGGAGTTATAACCCAACAACAAGAAACATTCAAAAACGCCAAAGAACCAGTAACAACAAAGTATAGGCTAAGAATTTGGATAGACTATGAAGTAGATGCCAACAGCATAGTATGGAAAAAATTAGAACAACTTGGAGGAGCAACAATAAAATTTAGAGTAAACGTAAACACAGACAAAATAGAGCAAACTACTACTATACCAATACTTAATCTACCAGTAGGAACAAGCCAAATAAAAAAAGTAACTCATGGTATGAGCTATACTTTACAAGTAGATAATAGGTTTGCAACAGAATATAGATATCAAGGAACCGATCCTAACAACTACATAAAATTTAATAATGAACTATGGAGAATAATCGGAGTAATCCCAACCGATGATGGAACAGGTAAAGTAGAAAATAGATTAAAAATAATAAGAAATGAATCAATCGGAGAAATGCCATGGAATGCTTGTGAGTATTCAAATATTGGTAGTGATAGTAATCCTGTATATACATGCAATGACACAGGTAAATTCCTAAATGACTGGACTGGATCAACCTTAAACACTTACTTAAACACAACTTATTACAATTCCCTAACCAAAGAAGCAAGAGACATGATAGGAACAACAAAGTATTATCTTGGAAGTTCAGGCGATGAATTTAATGATTACATATGGGAAGCAGAAAGGTCAAACGAAAGTAAAAACTATTATTCATATAATGGTGTGAATAATCCCTTGTCAGAAACAAATAAAATATCACTAGTTTATCCAAGTGATATATATTACGGTTATAACTATGAAATTCCAATTTTATTATATCAAGCAGACTTATTATCTGTTTTTGAATATTCTAAGATTTTAAAATTGAATTGGAGCAAAACTGATTATGTAAAGACAAGCGTCGATAGTAGCCATACGATCAACTTTAATGATGATATTCATGTAGATATCTTTGATAATATGGCAACCCCTTATGTGTATCCAGTCCTAAGTCTCTCATCTAATGTAAAAATATCCGGAGGAACTGGAACAAGCACTGACCCTTATACCTTATCCCTTCAATAACATAAATTAAAACAATACATTATAAAAATCAAAAGTTCCAATCGGAACTTTTTAAATTACTTTTCCTTGTCTTTTCCTAAAAAATATGATATAATTTACAAGTCGCATAAGAGGTGGTAAAAATGGAAAATAAAAATGAAAAAATAATAAATATTGCAGTAGTAGCACACGTAGACGTAGGAAAATCAACCCTTGTAGACGCACTACTACAACAAAGCGGTTCCTTAGAAAAAGAAACAGACGAACATCAAATCATGGACAGTAATGACCTAGAAAAGGAAAGAGGAATAACAATCTATTCTAAAAACTGTTCAATAAGATACAAAGACTATAAAATAAACATAGTAGACACTCCAGGACATGCTGACTTTTCAAGTGAAGTAGAAAGAATCATCAAAACCGTAGACACTGTAATCCTACTTGTTGATTCAGCTGAGGGAGTAATGCCTCAAACAAGATTCGTTCTACAACAAGCCCTAAAACAAAACCTTAATCCAATTCTGTTTATCAATAAAATAGATAAAAAAGACGCTAGAATAGACGACGTTGTAAACATGACATTCGATCTATTCGTTGAACTTGATGCCAATGACACTCAATTAGACTTCCCAATCGTCTATGGAATAGCACGTGACGGAATTGCTAAACTTGACATCAATGACCCATCAAATGACATAACCCCACTTTTAGAAACAATCATAAATCACACCAAAGTATACGAAGGAAATGAAAACGACCCTTTACAACTACAAATATCATCACTAGAATACGATGATTACCTAGGAAGAATGGGAATCGGAAGAGTAACCAAAGGAATAATAAAAAGTGGAGAAATGGTAGCTATAAGCAAAAACAATAGTGAAATAATAAACAATCGTGTTGGAAAAATATTCGTAAACGAAGGAATAAAAAAGAAAGAAGTAAAAGAAGCAAGATACGGAGAAATAGTAACAGTTCAAACATATCCTGATATCAAAGTTGGAGACACAATTTGCGATGTAAACAATATAAATCCAATGGACCCAATTGAAATTGAAGAACCAACACTATCAATGAACTTTCTAGTAAATTCATCACCATTCGCAGGAAGAAGTGGCAAATTCTTAACCAATAGACACATCAAAGAAAGACTTGACCGCGAACTAGAAACAAACGTCGGTCTAAAAGTAGAACCATTAGAAAACAGCGACGGATACAAAGTATCAGGACGAGGAGAACTACACCTATCAATTCTCTTAGAAAAAATGAGAAGAGAAGGCTACGAACTATCAGTATCAAAACCAGTCGTGCTTTTTAAAGAAGAAAATGGTATTAAAGAAGAACCATATGAAAAAGTAATAATAAACGTTCCAAATGACTACAGTGGTACTATTATAAATGACTTAAACGAAAGAAAAGGAATAATGGAAGAACTATCAAACAATGAAAGCTACACCAAAATAATCTTTTCCGTGCCAACTCGTGGTCTAATTGGATATCGTAGCAATTTCATAACTAATACCAAAGGTGAGGGAATAATGGTAAGAAGCTTCGATTCATACAAACCATATGCCGGTCCAATAAAAGGAAGAAAAAACGGAGTATTAGTTTCTTGCGAAAATGGTACAACAATGGCTTATTCTCTATACAATCTAAGCGACCGTGGAACAATGATTGTATCCCCATCAACCGAAGTATATGAAGGCATGATAATAGGAATAAACAACAGAGACAACGACCTAAACGTTAACCCTTGCAAAAACAAACAATTAACAAACACCAGAGCAGCAGGAAGTGACGATGCCTTAACCCTAATAAACCCTAAAAAATTCACTCTAGAAGAAGCCCTAGAATTTATAGAAAACGATGAACTAGTAGAAATAACCCCAGACAGCATAAGACTAAGAAAAAAGATACTAGATGAAAAAGAAAGGTACAGAGTCCAATCTAAGAACTCTTAATACCTTTCTTCTTTTTAATATAAGAATAAATAAGATAATAAACATAAGAACAGCTAAACGAAAGTACAATAACCAAAGAACTAATAAAGAAGCATCTCCATCCCTTAATCCCAATAAGAGGATAAAGAATACTATCAAAAATAAAAGAAAATAAATACATATAAAACGAAACCAAAGAAATTCTCTTAACAGCCCCAACAACAACCTTATTCTTACAAGAACAACCAAGAAGCAAACCAAACACCAAAATAGAAATAACAAAAGTAAATAAATCATTATAATAAATAGTAATTGTACTCTTAAAACTAGAACCGTAACAATAAAAAAATAAAATAAAACTTTGAAGTAAAATAAGACCAAATATTAACAAAACATTAATCCATCTCTTAATATTAAAACCATACTCCCTAATATAACAACCAACATAATAATAGCAAATAGGCCACAAAGCAAGCATCCTATCAGGAAGTATATCAAGCTTATAAGAAGAAAACTCAAACATAGCTAAAGTATTAGGCAAAAAACTAATAAAAACTAAGCTACCTATAAGAATAAGCTTTTCCTTTTTTTTAAGTCCTTTATATAAAATATTCAAAAAAGGAATAAGTAAAAACAAACCAATATACATTTCCACATACCAAGCATAACCAATCGTATTAAAATTAAAAATATCAATTATAAGCTTTATTATATCAGTTTCACCAAGATAAAAATACCTAAAAAATAAAGTAATAATAGATATAATAAAATAAGAAATCAAAATTGGCAAAATCTTCAAATAATGGTCTTTATTAACCCTCTTATTAATCTTCAAATAACCAGTAAGAAGAACAAATAAAGGCACACAAATAAAAAGCAACTGTCTTAAGAAAATGGACAAAAACATATACAAATTATCAACACTTCTATCATAAAATCCATTATATAAAAATGTATGAACCCATATCACAAAACAAATAGCCACAGCCCTTATTAAATCCAAATTAAAAAAACGATTATTATTACTACAATTTTCCATATATTACTCCTATAAAAAAAGTATATCACAAACCAAAAAATAAAACAAACATTGCAAATAATAAATATATTTAATATAATATAAATATGGAAAAAGACATGAAAATATATAGACAATTATTAAATCAAAAAACATTCAAAATGGTAGACAAAAACTTCCCATCATATGAACCGTACAAAAAAGAAAAACAAAAACACTTAAAAAATCAAATAGACCTAACAAACTTTACTAAAGAAATAAACGAAAACAATAAAAAAGATATACTATTAGAAAGCTTAGACAACATAAAAGAAGACTACATCTACCAAAGTAACATTCACGGTATTAATCACAATGAAAGAGTAAGCCTTTATGGATTCTACATAGGAGTAAAAAATAATCTCGAAGACCAAAACTTAAAGTTGCTTCTTGAAGCCTGTAAATACCATGATATAGGAAGAATAAACGATATTGAAGACAAAGCCCACGGTTATCGAAGTTCAAAAATGATTGAAACATTTGAGACCCTAACAAAAGAAGAACTAAAAGTCCTAAAATGTATGATAACCTATCATAGCATCGATGACTACCTATTAAGCAACTTAGCAAACCATTGCGAAATAAAAGATAAAGATAACCTACAACTGCTATGTAACATCTTAAAAGATTCAGACGCTTTAGATAGAACTCGTGGTGGAACAATATGGGGCTTAAACACCAACTTTCTAAGAACTGAACAAGCAAAGGAAATGGTATATTTAGCATATGAATTATTATATAACTATGAACAAATAAAGAAAGAACAAAAAAACAAAGAAAGGAAAAAAGAATATGAAAGGAACTTATATTGAAATCAATCTAGACAATTTAAAACACAACGTTAAAACTATAAAAGAAAAATACAACAACTATGACTATTATATTGCCGTCGTAAAAGGAGATGCCTATGGTCACGGTCAGTACATAGCAAATGCCCTAGAAAAATCTGGAATAAACTATCTAGCAGTAAGTAGTCTAAAAGAAGCAAACGACATAAGAAAATACAACAAAAATATTCCAATCTTATTACTACAACCAGTACCAATCGAAGACTTAAACCAAGTGACTAAAAATAACTTAACCCTAGTAATACATGAGCTAGAATATGCCAAAAAAATAACAGAAAATTTAAAAGACAACCTAAAAATTCATTTAAAAATAGATTCAGGAATGGGGAGACTAGGTTTTACAGACAAAAAAGACTTAAAAAAATGCTATGACCTCTTATCAAAAAACAAGCTAGTAGAAATCGAAGGAATATATTCCCACTTTGCCACAATTGGCTTATTTGATAAAAGATGGGACATCCAATTAGAAAGATTCAAAGACATAACAAGCGAAATAAACCTAAAAGACATTCCTATTAGACATATGGCTAGCAGTGCAACCTTAATAAACCATCCTAAAATAGAATTTTGCAATGCCGTAAGAAGCGCAACCCTTATATATGGATATAACATATCAATTAACCAAAGCAACAAAGGAATAAAAAACAAACTAAAAACTTTAAGAAACAAACTATGTCAAAAAAAATATAATATAAGTAAATGCTACACAAATATTGACATAAACGTTAAAAAATGCATGAAATTTTACACCAATATTTTAGCCATAAAAGAAATAAAAAAAGGAGATAAAATTGGCTACGGAGCAAAAATTAAAGTTTCAGAAAATACCAAAATAGCAATTCTACCATTAGGATACAATAACGGCATAGGAACCAAAAATATAAACAGATATGTTGTCATAAAAGGAAAAAGATATAACGTTTTAGAAACAAGCATGAATATGACAATAATAAAAATAGATGACCAAGTAACAAAAAAAGACCAAGTGATCCTGATGGACAACGAAAACATTACCATCGGGCAATTAGGACGTTTCGCAGACAAACACATGCATGAAATAATGCTAGATATTGGTAAAAACAATAAAAGAGTATACATAGAAGATAAAAAAATAATTCATATTGAAGATTAAAGTGCAACAGCACTTTTTTAACATCAAAAAATTCTAATTTTATTGAATAAAAAAACAAACTATGATAAACTATCTATAGTAGGTGGTCTTATGAATAAGAATACAATTTATATTATTAGCATTATTGCTCTAGTCCTTGCTATAATAATATTTTTTATTATCCTAAGACTTAGTAGTTTAAAAAAACTAAGAACCAAAGCAAGGGAACTAGAAAAACAAAGAAACCTAATTGTATCAACTCCTATTATGTCAGAACTATCAAAAATAGAAGTAATCCTAAAAAATGAAAAATTAGAAGAAAAATTAGAACAATGGAAAAAAAGATACGAAATAATAAAAGGTGAAAAATATGATGCAATTACAGATAAACTATTAGAATTAGATGGTTTAATTGAAGACAAAGACATAAAAGAATCAAAAGAAAAAGCTGTAGAATTAGAAATGGAAATATATAAACTTCGCGTCATAACAGATAATTTACTAGACGAAATTCGCGAAGTAACAATGAGTGAAGAAAGAAACAGGGCAATCGTAACCAAACTAAAATCAAGATATCGAGATCTAGAAAGAACATTTAATAACAATTCCAATGCTTATCAAGAAATATATCAAAATATTGAACTACAATTTGAAAACATTGAAAAAAAATTTCAAGACTTTGAAGAAGTAATGGAAAATAATGAATACGATGAAGTAGTAAAAGTAGTAAAAGTCCTAGATGAAATGATTGCCCACATCGGAGTAGTTGTTGAAGAAACTCCAGACTTAATCCTACTTATTAACAAGATAATACCAACTAGAATAAAAGAAATAAGAGAAATATATAACAAAATGCTATCAAAAGGCTATCCCCTTGATTATTTAAAAGTAGAATACAACACCAGTGAAATAGAAAACAAAACTAAAGAAGCATACGATAGAATAAAAATACTCAATCTAGAAGATAGTATGTTTGAATTAAAAACATTCCTAAGTTATCTCGACAACCTAATGACCGACTTTGACAACGAAAAAAGAAGTCGCAAAATATTCGACGAAACAGCTAAAACATTCAAATATAAAATAGAAAAAGTAAACAAAATAGTTGCAGACATCTATGCTCAACTAGACGATATAAAAAGTATGTATAACCTGAACCAAGATGACCTAAATGACTTAGAAACAGTAAATAAAAATCTTTTCGATGCCAACAATGAATTTAACACCATGATAAAAGACTTAAAAAGTAAAAAAGAACCATACTCAAAGTTAAAAGACAAAATACTAAATCTATCAATAAATTTCGAACACATCGAAGATGACTTAAACGAATGCCTAAAATCACTTGGTAGCATGCACGACGATGAAATAAGAGCAAGAGAACAATTAGAAGAAATAACAGAACTCCTAAAAAAATGTCGTAGTAAAATAAGAAACTATAAATTACCGATCATTTCAAACAATTATTTCGTTGAATTAAGCGAAGCAAATGACTCTATCTATGAAATAGTAAAAGAACTAGAAAAAACTCCAATAACAATAAAAACACTCAATATAAGAGTAGACACAGCAAGAGACTTATCGCTAAAATTATGCAACACAACCAATGAAATGATAAAAACAGCAAAATTAGCTGAAATGACAATAGTATATGGAAACAGATACAAACCAATGGATGATGACATTGAAAAAGGACTAGACGTTGCAAGTCAACTATTCTTCAAAGGAAATTATAAAAAATCATTAGAAACAGCAATTGCAGCTATAAACATTGTCGAACCGGATATCTATAAAAAAATGTTAAATGTCTATAAAGACGAGTAATAAAATAAGAAAACCTTAAATGATATAAACCATATTTTGGAAATACCATAAAAAAAGGTTTTTTTATATATAATTATGTTAAATTTACTATAATAACAAAAAAGTACATCATCAAAAAAACAAACAAATGTATCGAAAATCTTGACACATTATTCTTTACTATGATATAGTAAAAACATAAAAGAAAAATTAAACAAAAAACCTATTTTACTTTTGTTGTAATTACTTTTGTAGTATACTTAAAGAGGTGATAAAATGACAGAAAATTTAAATGACATGCAAATCGAAGCAGTAAAACATAAAGATGGACCTCTTCTTATACTGGCGGGAGCTGGTTCCGGAAAAACAAAAGTATTAACCACTAGAATTGCTTATTTAATAAAAGAATACAACGTAAAGCCAAGTGAAATTCTTGCTATTACATTTACTAATAAAGCAGCAGGAGAAATGAAAGAAAGAATAACTAATTTGATTGGAAAAACAAATCTTTTAGCATGCACTTTCCATTCATTTGGAGTAAGAATTCTCCGTGAAAATTACAGCTATTTAGGTTATCAAAAAAACTTTAATATTTTAGACAGTGATGATTCTCTAACATTAATAAAAAAAATATTGAAAGATTATAACATTGACCCCAAAAGAATAAGTCCATACATGATAAGAAATAAAATATCAAATAATAAAAGCGAGTTTGTTTTACCAGAAGAATATAAAAAATTCGTCTGTTCAGAAGAAGACGACATTATCTACAAAGTCTATAAAAAATATCAAGAAACATTATTTAAAAATAATTCTGTAGACTTTGATGACCTATTAATTCTCCCAATAAAGTTATTTAATGAAAACAAACACGTCCTTGAAGAATATCAAGAAAGATACAAATACATCTTAATAGATGAGTATCAAGACACCAACCGTGCTCAATACATTTTATCAAAAATGATAAGTGCTAAATATCATAATATATGTGCTATCGGTGATAATGATCAATCAATTTATTCCTTTAGAAATGCCGATTACAGAAACATTTTAAACTTTGAAAAAGATTATCCCAATTGTAAAACAATAATGTTAGAACAAAATTATCGTTCAACCAAAAACATCTTAAATGCAGCAAACTCAATAATAAAAAATAACAATCAAAGAAAAGATAAAAATCTATGGAGCGACAATAATGATGGCGATAAAATAACCATCTATAAGGCCCATGATGAATTAGATGAAGTCTTTTACTGCATAAGAAAAATAAAAGAACTGTTAAAAAAAGAAGTAAGCTACAAAGATATAGTAATTCTCTATAGGACAAATGCTCAATCTCGTATCTTCGAAACAGAACTTTTAAAAGCCAATCTGCCATTTAAAGTCGTAGGAAGTTTCTTCTTCTATCAAAGAAAAGAAATAAAAGATTTATTAGCATACTTAAAACTAATCAATAATCACAATGACGACATTAGTCTTCGAAGAGTAATCAACACTCCTAAAAGAGGAATAGGACTTAAAAGCCTTGCAAACCTAGAAGAAAAAGCTACAAACAATGATATAAGTCTGTTCGATGCTATAGAACAAGGAAAAGAATTAGAATTTAAAAAACTAATTATTGAATTAACAAACGAAAAAGAAAATCTTTCATTAACAGACTTCGTTGAATTAGTATTAGAAAAAAGTGGGTTAAGAAAAGCCTTAAAAGAAGAGCACTCTTTAGAATCAGACATAAGAATAGAAAACTTAGAAGAATTTAAATCAGTTACAAAAACATTTGAAGAACAAAGTGGAGTAATATCATTGGAAGACTTCCTACTTGAAGTAAGCCTCGTAAGCGACATCGAAGAATATAAAAACGATCCTAACAGAATAACTCTAATGACAGTCCATTCTGTAAAAGGTCTAGAATACCCATACGTCTTTCTCGTTGGAATGGAAGAAGGTCTATTTCCACATAAAAACTCTTTAACAAAAGAAGAACAAGAAGAAGAAAGAAGACTTATGTATGTAGCGGTAACAAGAGCCAAGAAAAAGTTATACATAACTTGGGCCAAAAACAGAAGAATCTATGGAATAGATCAAATATGTATAAAAAGTAGATTTATAAACGAAATAGACAACGATCTATTAGAACTAGATAACAAAGATGAAATAAAACCAATCAAAAAAGAAAAAAAATTATACGATAACGACCAAGAATTCACATATGGAGACAAAATAGAACATGAAACCTACGGAAGTGGCGTAGTAATCGAAGTATCAAAAACAATAATAACCGTAGCCTTTAAAAACGGAATCGGTATAAAAAAACTATTAAAAAATCATAAAAGTATTAGGAAGGTGAATTAAAATGAATAAAACACTAGTAATCATGGCCGCAGGAATGGGCTCAAGATATGGAGGACTAAAACAAATCGAATCCTTCGGACCAAACAATGAATTAATAATAGACTACTCAATTTATGATGCCAAAAGAACAGGCTTCAATAAAGTAGTATTCATAATAAAAGAAGAAAACTACGAACTTTTCAAACAAAAAATCGGAGACAGAATATCAAATCACATAAAAGTAGAATATGCATTTCAAAAATTAACAGACATTCCAGAAGGATATAAAATCCCAGAAGAAAGAATTAAACCACTTGGAACAGCCCATGCAATATATTCAGCAAGAAACTATATAAATGAAGACTTTGCAGTAATAAATGCCGATGATTTCTATGGCTATGAAGCATTCAAACTATTAAGTGAACAACTAGAAAAAGCAAACGAAAACGAATACATAATGATTCCCTACAAAGTAAAAAATACAATTACCCCAAACGGAAGTGTAAAACGAGGAGTTTGCTTAGTAGAACAAAACGAACTAAAAGGAATTGAAGAATCAGTAATTGAAATAAAAGATAAAAAAATAATGAAAACTCCAATCGGAACAGACAAAACAACCGAAATAAGTGAAGACACCTTAGTATCAATGAACCTTTTCGGATTTAAGAAAAATATCTTAACCTACATTGAACAAGACTTCAAAAACTTTTTAGAAGAAAATAAAAACAATCTCCTAGAAAAAGAATTCTTTTTACCAGACGTAGTATTCAATTGTATAAAAAGAGGACAAATTAAAGTGAAAGTTTTCCCAACCAATGAAAAGACATATGGCGTAACTTATAAAGAAGATAAACACCAAGTAGAAGAAGCCATAAAAGAAAAAATAAAAGAAAACATCTATCCTAACAATCTATGGTCATAAAAAAAACTAAGAGGCATAAATTAATAAAAATACTAGACAATAATAAAAAAATATGATAAAATCATATACGTTATCAAGCAATCCGCTGGCTAAATAAAATAATAAAGAACCATGATTGCATAAGAAAAGGAGTGTTAATATGAATTTAGTAGACAAAATGGCCGCTAAACAAATCAAAAGTGATATTCCTGAGTTCAGAGTTGGAGATACAGTTCGTGTTGATGTAAAAATCATCGAAGGAAAAAAAGAACGTATCCAAGCATATGAAGGAGTAGTCACTAGTCGTAAAGGTTCTGGATTAAGTGAAACATTCACAGTAAGAAAAATCTCTTATGGTGTTGGAGTAAACAGAATTTTCCCTGTTCATTCTCCAAAATTAGCAAAAATTACTGTCGTAAGACGTGGTAAAGTAAGACGTGCTAAACTAAACTTCTTAAAAGATTATGTTGGACAATACAGAATCAAAGAAAAAGGAATAAAATAAGGCACCTGCCTTATTTTTGTTATACTATGAAAAAAGAAACAACCAAAAAAGAAAAATACAAAGAATTAATAACCTACGCCATAATAATAATCTTAATTATTCTGATAAGAACCTTTATTATAACCCCTGTAAGAGTAAACGGAACAAGCATGGATGACACCTTAAAAGATAAAGAAATAATGCTTTTAAACAAATTTAGCTATTACTTCAAAGATATAAAAAGATTCGACATAATAGTAATAGACTATGAAAATACAAAACTAATAAAAAGAGTAATCGGACTACCTGGAGAAACCCTAGAATACAAAAATAATAAACTATACATAAACGGTAAAGAACAAAAAGAAACCTTCTTAAACCAAGAAACAGAAGACTTTAATATTGAAGACCTAGGATACACTAAAATTCCAGAAAACTGCTACTTCGCAATTGGTGACAATAGAAAAGACTCACTCGACAGTAGAGTATTCGGTTGCTTTAAAAAAGACCAAATCAAAGGAAAAGCAAACATTGTCCTATTTCCGTTAAAAAACTTTGGATACAAGCACTAACTTGTATCTTTTTTTATTAAAAAGTTTACATTACAGTAACAATATATTATAATAAAATAAAAGAATAAAAGGAGAAAAAGTTATGAAAAAGAAAAGCAAAGGGCAAACCATTATTATAATTATCCTAATCATATTATTAGTAATTCTAGCAATATGTGGTTACTACATTTATAAACAACTTAACAACAATAATAATGAAAACCCAATAAACAATTTAAAAGACCAAACAAAAAAAGAACCAACCAAATTAACTAAAGTAGGAGAATACGACCTTATAACTTCAATAGGAAGCAATTATTTCATTATCGAAGAAAATGAAAAATACGGTGTAATAGACACCAATGGTAAAATAATCGAAGAAATAAAATACGACGACATTTCCTATTTGATTGACGACTATTATTACACAACCCTAAAAGATCAAGTAACATTAAAGAGGAAAGGAAACACTGTAGGTGACATAAGTAAATACGAAGGAAACAAACTATATAAAGATGAAAACGAAAAAGATGCCCCTTACATTCTTTTATACTCTGAAAAAAATAAAGATACTAAAAAGTTAGAATACAGTCACTTTGAAAAAGCCAAAGATGACTTAAGACTAACCTATGCTTCAACCAAAAAAAACTATAAAACAATAGTATACAACTCTAAAACCGGAGAAAAAGTAAAAGAAATAGATAACTATCTAAGAAAAAAAGAAATAAACAATACCAAAGAAAAAAGCTATTTTGCTTATGACTACATAAAAGATGAAACAAGAACCATAACATACTACGATAAAGATCTAAACAAAACTATAAAAGACAATAACTATATTTCACTAGACAACATATACAATGAAGACTTCAGTCACAACGAACAATTCCTAGACCTTGTAACAACCAAAAAACAACTAGGAAAAAAATACGGCTATTACAGCATAAAACAACAAAAATTAATTCTCCCAATTGAGTATGGCACCACTAAAAAAACAAAAAGCATTGTCCAAACAAATAAAGATGAAACCCTATTCGTAATAAGAGACAATACCTTTAAAAACTATTACGCAACAAAAGGTAAATACACACTAGTAGACAGCACCAACAAACAAGTCCTAAAAGGAAAATATGACAATATTGACTTAATTGAAAACTTTATACTAGTAGCCAAAGGAACAAACCTAAAAATATATGATAAAAACCTAAAAGAACTATATAGTTTTAAATTCATTGAATATGACAAAAAATATTGCTCAGGAAAAAAAGACTACTGTGATTTACTAGGAACATACATCTTTGGCTACCAAAAACTATCATCCAACATTCTAGCAGTCGAATCCTTAAAAAAAGATAATGACAAAACAATAAACAAAGACACTGAAGAAAACGAATCTACAAGCTACAAATACTTCTACATAAAAGATGATAAAATAGACCTAAAAGAAGAAGAAATTCATGTCCTAGTAAGAGAATCACTAGACAAAAGATACATCATAAGAACCACATACGATAACGATTCAAAACTAAAAAAAGTAACAATCTACGATGAAAACTTAGAAAAAATAAATGCCATCGACACCAACATCCCAGATAATAATAACAACATTTTCTGTCAATGTGAAAACTCATGTGATGCAAACATACCAGACGATGATCATTTTAAATCACATGATCACTACGACTATGACATAAGCGAAGACGGAAACTATCTTCTAATAAAATACTGCGTTCCAACCCAAAATGACACCGAACTAAAAACAATCTACTATGACATCAAAAACAACAAAGAAGTCCAAAAAAACGAAATGTATAATTACAACAAAGAAGGTAATTATTACTATCAAGCAACTTACAACGATCAAGGCAACATAACCAAAATGACAATCTATAACAAAAACAACAACGAAATAGCCCTAATCGAAGAAAAAGGCTATACTATAAGAGAAACAAACTCATCAAAAAACTATGTCATTATTTCTAAAGTAAAAGAAGAGAATAATGATACAACAACAAAAGACATGTTATATAAATTTGAATAAATACAAGCTAAAACTTGTATTTTTCTTTTAAAAACAAAATTTTTTCATAAACATCCTTACTAAGTTTTTCCTTAGCAATCTTTAAATAAGGAGTACAATCATACATAATATCCTTCCAATTATTTTTAACATAATAATAAATAATATCAACTTCATCATCTGAAATACTCAAATTTTCCTTAAAACAATAATTCTTAATATCATCCTTACTAAGTCTCTTTACATAACTTCCAATAATACTTTCATACATTTAAAATCACCTAATAATTTATATGTAAGTTTTTTTAAAAATGAACCAAAATAATAATATGAGAAAAACAAATAATAATATAAAAAAAACTATTAACAAAAGAATCTTAATCATAGAAATACTAATTATTTCTATTTTTATCTGTGTCTTCATAAGAATAAGCTATTTAAACATCTTCCGTGGTGATTATTACAAAATGCTTTTAAACAACAAAACAAACGTCTATGTCTATGGCGATTCTACACCACGTGGTAAAATATATGACCGCAACATGACCCTCTTAGTAGACAATACATCAGTAAAAAGCATCTACTATAAAAAAGAAAAAAATATTACCCCAACAGAAGAAATAGAACTAGCATATCAAATAAGCAATAAACTAGACATAAGCTATAAAAAAGCAACCACTAGAATCCAAAAAGAATTCTTTATTTTAAAATATAAAGAATTAACAAACAAAAAAATAACATCACAAGAATTAGAAAAATTAAAAAATAGAAAACTAACCGAAGAAGACATCTACGAGTTAAAAATAAAAAGAATCACCAAAGAAGATCTAAAAAAACTAAACAATAAAGACAAAAAAGTAGCATATATATACTATTTAATGAACAAAGGCTACTCATATGATGAAAAACTAATAAAAACACCAGCAACAGACAAAGAATATGCCTACATATCAGAAAACAAAAACGAATTAAAAGGCTTTACAACAAAATTAGAATGGAAAAGAAAATATCTATACGGTGATACTCTAAAATCAATCCTTGGAGAAGTATCAGAACCAAACAAAATTCCTGAAGAAGACCTAAAATACTACCTATCTCAAGGCTATTCCAGAGACGATAGAGTAGGACTAACCGGAATCGAAAAACAATACGAAAAAATCCTAAAAGGAACCAAAGACAAATACAAAATAATGGACGATAACTCATTAAAACTAGTAGAAAAAGGAAAAAGAGGAAACGATATTGTTCTATCAATAGACATAAATCTTCAAAAAGAATTAGAAACAATGCTAAAAAAAGAAGTAATAAAAACAAAATATGAAAGAAACACTGACTTCTACAGTGGAAGTTTTATAATAATGCAACAACCAAAAACTGGAGAAATACTATCATTGCTTGGAGAACAAGTTTATTATGATAAAAACGGTTACAAAACATATAATTATGAAGAAGGTAACATGCTAATGACAATAACGCCAGGTTCAGTTGTAAAAGGAGCCAGCATGATAGTAGGATACAATAATAAAGCTATAAAAATAGGAACAAGCTTCTACGACAACTGTATATACCTATATAATTTACCAGAAAAATGTTCTTGGAAAACACTAGGACTAGTAAACGATCTCCAAGCCTTACAATACTCATCAAATGTTTATCAATACCTAACTGCCATGAAAGTTGGAGGTTTTAGCTACTATCCACATAAAAAACTAAAAATAGATGAAAAAGCCTTCTCAAAATACCGAGACGTTTACTATCAATTCGGATTAGGAGTAAAAACAGGAATAGATTATCCAAAAGAAGAAGTAGGGTATAAAGGAGAAAACAAAGCCGGAGATCTTCTTATAAACTTTGCAATAGGGCAATATGACACCTATACACCACTTCAATTAAGTCAATACATAACAACTATAGCCAATAATGGAACAAGAGTAAAACCAAAACTTCTAAAAAAAGTGCTAAATCAACAAGGAGATACAATTTATGAAGAAACCCCAACAACTCTAAACAAAATAAATACCAAAGAAAAATACTTAAAAAGAGTCCAAAAAGGTTTTAGGTTAGTAATGACAAATGGAACCGGTGTAGGTTATATAAATGAGACCTATAAACCAGCAGGAAAAACCGGAACCAGTGAAAGTTTTATAGACACAGATAATGATGGAACAATAGATAATCAAACAGTCAGCAATAACTTCATAGCCTATGCCCCATATAATAAACCAGTAGTTTCAATAATGACCTCATCCCCTAACGTTCAAAATCCTAAAAGAGGAGAGTATAAATCAAACATAAATTATAGATTAATGGAAAAAAGTAGTAACATTTTCTTCAAATATTACACAATTAAAGGAGAAAGAAGAAAAAATATATAAAAATGTTTTGATTTTTTGAAAAAATTTGATATAATATCTATGGAAATGAGGAGGGATATTATGGCAAAATTTGAAAATAGACAAGGAAAAACACTTACTTGTACTGTATGTAAAAGTCAAAACTATCGTACAGAAAAAAATGTAAAGAACACAACAGAACGTTTAGAATTAAACAAATACTGTCCTAAATGTAAAAAACACACATTACATAAAGAAGAAAAATAATTAAGTAGGTGAAAAAATGATAAATGTAAATGATTTTAAGACAGGTATGACTATTCAATTCGACGGAAATATTTACACTATACTAGAATTTCAACACGTAAAACCTGGTAAAGGAGCTGCTTTTGTAAGAACAAAATTAAAAAACTTAAGAACCGGAGCTACAACAGAATATACATTTAACTCTGCTACTAAAGTAGAATTAGCAAGAATTGAAAGAAAACCAATGCAATATTTATACTCAACCGGAGACGACTATACATTCATGAATATGGAAGATTACTCCCAAATTGATATAAATAAATCTAATCTTGGAGATGACATAAAATATCTAAAAGAAAATCTAGATGTAGATATAACTTTCTTCGAAGGAGAAATGTTAGGACTATCCCTTCCAGATAAAATAGAAATGGAAGTAACAACAACCGAACCAGGAGTAAAAGGAAATACAACTTCAAGTGCAATGAAAGATGCAACTCTTGAAACTGGCTACATTGTAAAAGTACCTTTATTCATAAACGAAGGAGAAAAAATATTAATATCTACTAAAGATGGAAAATATGTATCAAGAGCATAACTATTAAAAATAATATAAAAACAAAACCAAATATATTGCTATATTTATAAAAATATAATACAATATATTTAGTGCAGATGTGGTTCAATGGTTAGAACATGGCCTTGCCAAGGCTAGGATGCGGGTTCGATTCCCGTCATTTGCTCCAGAAGCAAAAATCGTCGCACCAAAGCGATGTTAATGATAAAATCAATCAGAGATGATTGATTTTTTTGTCGTTTAAGAAAGGTGTTGATGATATTATGATAAAAATAATCAAACAAGAAATTAAAATAAATCATGAACTTAAAAGTAAAGTTGAATGGGCTTGTAGGCTTAATAATACTAAACCTATTTTCATTAATGGTAGTTTATTAAAATTAGAGCCTACCAATATAGGCTATTTAGAGCCTCATAGAGCAATTATTAATAACAAGACATATCTTTTATTCAATGGACACGAATTTGCTTACTACAGAGATTTAAATACCAAAATAAAACTATCTGATTTAAAAGATTTCATTAAAAAACTAAAATAATGACGAAATCTGTGTTATAACCCGACTTTTTCATTTAGTAACTGAAAAAGTCGGGAATAGTTTGCGAGATTTAATTTCACTTCCAACAGTTGGATATATACTATAAAATGTTGGTTGAATATTGGATCTGGCAGATTAGTGATAAAATTCGTTGAAATTGTGATATAATTATATATAGGGGAAGATATACTATGTTAGTAATTTTTGAGGGATTAGATAATTGTGGTAAAACGACGTTAGTTCAAATGATAAAAGAATATTATATGAAATTAGATATTCCAGTAGAAATTTCAAAAGAGTTTGAAACAAATATTGGTAAAGAATTAAAGCAAATGGCAAAATAAGGAACATTAGATCCGATTTTAAAGGCTTATTTATTTGCAACTGATAGATATATAAGAATGAAAAATATTACTAATGATGATTTTAAAGAAAAAATAATGCTGTTTGATAGATATGTACCTTCCGCCTTAGCTTATCGTATGGTAGAAGGTGTAGATAAGAATTGGGTGGCTAACATCAATTCGATTTTTCCAAAGGCTGATCTTGGATTTTTTATTGATATCACACCAGAGGACTCTATTAAGAGAAATACTGATGCAAAATTTAATATTAAATCATCTGCCGAGCACTTAGCAAAAGTTAGAAATGCATATTTATCTATTATAAATGAGAATAACCTAATACATGTTAATGGAATGCAACCTATTGAGTATATATTTGATGAAGTAATTAGTAATATTGAGGAGTACAGAAAAAGATATGAAAAAAGATACGGAAAAAGAATTTAATAATTTAATAGAAAATATTAAAAAATGTGAAATTTGCAAAGATAAGTTTGGATTTCAACCACATCCTATATTTTTAGGAAATATTAATTCAAAGATAGTTCAAATAAGTCAGGCTCCATCTGCTACCGTTCATGAAACATTAAAACCATTTACAGATCAAAGTGGAAAAAAACTAAAATATGAGTGGTATATGATAGACGATGACACATTTTATAATCCAAACAATTTTTATATAGCAGCTCTAGCTCATTGCTATCCAGGAAAAGATAAAAATGGAAATGATAAAATACCGCCAAAGATTTGTTATGAAACTTGGATAAGAAAAGAACTAGAATATATTAATAACAAAATTTATATAATAATTGGTGCAAAATCAGCAAAAGTGTTTTTTCCAAAGGAAAATTTTAATGAATTAATTTTTAAAGATAATTACATAAATGGAAAACCAGCTATAGTGTTACCACACCCTTCTCCGCTTAATATAAAATGGTTCAAGGACCACCCAAATTTTATGAATAAAAGAATATTAGAAATTAGAAAAATAATAAATAATGTATTGGAGGAAAAATAAATGATAGATTTAAAACAATTACAAAAAGATATTTATAAAAATAAATTGGATAAGGGATTTAATGTAACAGACATTAATAAAGAATTTTGCTTAACATATGGTGAAATGGCAGAAGCATACGAAGCTTGGAGAAAAAAACAAACAGACGTTGGAGAAGAAATTGCGGATGTAGTAATATATTTGCTTGGCTTATCAGAGATTTTAAATGTAGATTTAGAAACCGAAATTTTAAAAAAAGTAAATAAAAATAAACATAGAAAATATAAAATTATTAATGGGGTAAATACAAGAGTTAAAGAATACAAAGAAGAATAAAACTTAAACCTGTTGATAAAAATATTAATATATTGTTACTAAAATAAACAAATATGTTATACTATTAATAGATTGATTTAATCAATTACTTGTTTCTATTTTTTCGCAAATGACCCATGTCATTGCTCCATTGACGAATCTGTTCGAACTATTTAGTTTGAACTCGATATATAGAATCAATCGAAAGATTGATTTTTTTGTGTCTTACAAAGAAATCATCCTAAAGAAAGTATGGTGTTTATGATTAATATTATCAAACAAGAAATTAGAGTTTATTTGTGATTTTTGTAATACTACTCCTATATTTATAAATGGAAGTATTAGAAAAATTGATAAATCTAATTTGGCTTATGTTGAACCTCACAAAATAATTATCAATAATATAATGTTTCTTGTTTTTAATTATTCTAATGATGTTTATATCAAAAACTAAATTTTCTAATTAGATTAGAAAAACTTATATCTGATTTATTTATAGGTGAAATAGTACAAATAAGCCTAGTTGTACTGCTTCGCTCTTTTTTAGTTTACACTTTTCAAAAAAATTTACATTTATACCAATATATGATATGATAAAATAAAATAAAAACATAACTATTTATAATAATATATAAAGCAAAAAAATCCTAACACTTTATCAGTAACAGTACTATAATAAAATTAAAAACAATAAATATAATAACCAAAAATTTAAATCTTAAGGAGATGATAATATGGCTTATATAAAATTTGAGAATGTCGACAAAACTTATAAAATGGGAGAAGTAAAAATAGAAGCTTTAAAAAATACTTCATTTGAAATAGAAAAGGGAGAATTGGTTTGCATACTAGGTCCATCTGGTGCTGGCAAAACAACATGTCTAAATATTTTAGGAGGAATGGATACCTTAACAAATGGTAAAGTTATTGTTGATGGTGTTAGAATAGATAAATTAAAAGAAAGAGAACTAATTAAATATAGAAGAAATGATATAGGATTTGTTTTCCAATTTTATAATTTAATTCAAAACATGAATGTGCTTGAAAATGTAGAACTTGCAACTCAATTATGTAAAGACTCTTTAGAACCAAACTTAATTTTAAATAAAGTAGGCTTAAAAATGAGAAAAAACAATTTTCCTTCTCAACTTTCAGGTGGTGAACAACAAAGAGTTGCTATAGCAAGAGCAATATGCAAAAATCCTAAATTATTATTATGTGATGAACCAACTGGAGCATTAGATTATAATACAGGAAAACAAATCCTAAAACTATTACAAGATACATGCAGAAATGAAAAAATGACAGTTATTATTATTACACACAATTCAGCAATAAGCCCAATGGCAGACAAAATAATAAAATTTAAAAACGGTTCTGTTAGCGATGTTATTATAAATAAAAAGCCAAAAAGTATTGAGGATATTGAGTGGTAATATGAAAAGTATGATAATAAAACATATCTTCATGAAAATAAAAGACAACTATAAAAGATTTTTGTCATTATTATCTATGGCACTTCTTGGAGTCGGATTTTATGCAGGTATTCAAGCATGCAGTCCCGATATGCTAAACACTCTAGATAATTTTTATGATACTAATAATGTTTATGATATAGAAATTATCTCAAATTTAGGAATGACAAGTGAAGATATAAAAGAATTAACAAAAATTAATAACATCGAAAAAGTAATCGGAACCTTTTCAAAAGACGTTTACATGCATAATAACAATGATCAATACGTAGTAAAATTAATTGGAATAAATAACGATATAAATAATACTTATATAGAAGAAGGAAGATTACCTAACAGTAATAACGAAATAGTAGTAGAAAAAACACTGCTAGAAGATAATAATTTAAAAATAAACGATACAATAGTCATAGAAAATAAAAATTATAATATAGTTGGTACAGTAATTAGTCCATTATATTTTTCAACTGAAAGACCCAACACAACTCTTGGAAGTGGAAAAGTTAATTACTATGCATATGTTGCAGAAGATGCTATAAAAAGTGATACATTCACAAATGTCTACATAACCGTATTAGGAGCCAAAAATGAAGTTACAAACAGCGATAAATACAAATCAATTATTCAAAAAGTTACCAATAATATTGAACAAATCAAAAAAAATAGAGAAGACGAAAGATATAAAGAATTATATGAAGAAACAATCAAAAATAGTCAAGAATATGGAATTGCTCTTAATCAATCAGAATTAGTTAAACCTAAATGGCATATTTTTAATAGACTTGACAATGCTGCATATAAAGAACTCATAAATGCCAGCGACAATATAAAAAAACTAGGGAATGTTTTCCCACTAATATTTTTCGGTATTGCAGTATTAGTAAGTCTTATCTCTATGATGAGAATGATAGAAGAAGACAGAACGGAAAACGGAACTTTGAAATCGCTTGGTTATAATAATTTTGAAATAACATCAAAATATATCATATATTCGTTATTTGCAACAATTACAGGTAGTATTTTAGGAATTTTCCTCGGTTCATACTTAATACCATATGTAATATGGAATATTTATAAAAAATTATTTTTTATCCCTGAATTTATATACTTAATCAATAATAGTTACAATGCGATAGGACTATGGATATGTATATTATGTATATGCGGTACTGCCATATTTGTCTGTACTCATAATTTAAAAGACGTTCCAGCTAACTTAATGAGACCTAAAGAACCAAAAAGTGGAAAAAAAATATTTGTAGAAAAAATAACATTCATTTGGAAAAAATTAAAATTTTCAGATAAAATTACGATAAGAAATATTTTTAGATATAAAATCAGAGTCCTAACAACCATCTTTGGTATTGCTGGTTGTACAGCCTTGATACTTGCTGGATTTGGACTAAAAGACTCCATTAAAAATGTTACCAATTATCAATTCAACAATATATTTAAATACGATAAAATGCTAATGATAAATGAACACAAAGATTACAATCAAATAAAAAATAGTTTAGAAAACGATTTATATGTAAACAAAATAGTAGAAGTTAATACACAAAATATTACAATATCCTATAATGGCGAAGAACAAAATGTAACAACACTAACACCAAATAATTTTGAAGAATTAAATAACGTTATATCACTTATTGATATAAATGATAATAAAAAAATAAACAACGAAATTATAGAAAACACATGCATTATAAGCGAAAAAACATCAAAATTATTAAACATCGAAGTTGGAGATAAAATTACATTATTAGATAATGAAAATAATCAAAAACAATTAAAAGTATCATATATAACTAAAAACTATATTAACCAATACCTATATATTACAAAAAACACATACAACAATTTATTCGGTGAATACAATATTAATTCACTTTTAGTAGACTTAAACAATATAACCAAAGAAGAAAAATCCTCTTTTGATAAAAACTATATTAATAACGGTTATGCAGTAGCAATAATTGATAATGAAGACATTAAAACTTCTATGAATGACATGCTATCTTCGATCAATTCCATAGTAGCAATCTTGATTATTGCTGCAACTGCATTAGCATTTGTTGTATTATATAATTTATCTAATATTAATATTAGCGAAAGAAAAAGAGAAATAGCAACATTAAAAGTATTAGGTTTTTATCCAAAAGAAGTTGATAAATATATTAATAGTGAAACAATTATCTTAACAATAATTGGAATAGTATTAGGACTATTCTTTGGTTCATATTTAAGCCATTTCATCATTTCAACTTGTGAACCTGATTATATAATGTTTGACCGCCAAGTTTATACCATAAGTTATATATACTCATCATTAATAACAATAATATTTACTATAATAGTAAACATAGTAACTCATTATAATTTGAAAAAAATAAACATGATAGAATCATTAAAAAACGTTGAATAATTATTAAAAATACAAAACATTAGTTTTCTCACAAAAAAGGAGGCAAAACATGACAAAAGAAATAAAAATAAGTATTGGCTTAATCATAATGGGAGAAGCATTATTTCTAGTAAACAAATACTTACTAGGCGACAAAACCGGTAATATAACCAACTTCACATCTGGAGTTTTAGTGGGAATATCATTGGGATTGAAACTAACAGCCTTGATAATCCTAATAATTCAAATACTTAAAAAAGAAAAATCCACTAAAAAATAAAAAAAATAAAAACTTCGTAAAAAGCGAGGTTTTATTTTGTGAAAACAAACATAAGTGATATAATAAAATAAAAGGTTATAGGTGAAAAAATGAAAACAGAAGAAATATTTATAAGCAATGAAAGCATTGCCATAGAACTAATTAGAAAACATTCTTATCCCCACGAAATTCTAAAAGAAATAAAAGACTATATAATAACTATAGGAAACAAACTAGATAACAATTATTTAAAACAAGATGAAAACATTTGGATTCACAAAAGTGCCAAAGTAGAAACAACAGCCAAAATAATCGGACCATGTATTATTGATGAAAACGCCGAAATAAGACACTGTGCTTTTATTCGCGGAGGAGTAATAATAGGTAAAAACACCGTCCTAGGAAATTCATGCGAAATAAAAAATTCAATTCTCTTTGACAACGTACAAGTCCCACACTTCAACTACATTGGCGACTCAATCCTAGGTACTCATGCTCATATGGGAGCAGGAAGCATCACATCAAATGTGAAAAGTGATAGAAAACCAGTTAGAATAAAAGAAAACAATAAAATAATTGAAACAAACTTAAAAAAAGTTGGTGCCTTCCTTGGAGACAACGTTGAAGTAGGGTGCAACAGTGTCCTAAACCCAGGAACAATAATTGGACCAAACACAAATATATACCCTTTAACATCAGTAAGAGGGGTAATACCAAAAAATAGCATAGTAAAAAGTACAAATAATATAATAAGAAAGGAAGAAATATAATGGGAAAACTATTCGGAACAGACGGCATAAGAGGC
The DNA here is from genome assembly GCA_934096805.1 of uncultured Bacilli bacterium. GTDB lineage: Bacteria > Bacillota_I > Bacilli_A > RF39 > UBA660 > JAEDJI01. The sequence continues at coordinate 43,516 of CAKOMW010000002.1, forward strand.
ATTGTAAATGATGACTTAACAGCATCACTAGCCTTTAAAATCGGAGCAAGCGTCGCTAAAGTACTAAAACAAGAACTAAAAAAGGATAACTTGACATTTCTGGTAGGAACCGACACTAGAATAAGCAAAGACATGTTTACAGCAAGCATTATATCTGGAGTCCTAAGCGAAAACTGTAACATCATTGACCTTGGAATAATGCCAACACCAGCCATTTCATACCTAACTAAAGAACTAAAAAAAGACGGAGCCTTTATAATAAGTGCTAGCCACAATCCTAGTAAATACAACGGGATAAAAGTACTAGACCAAAATGGATACAAACTAACAGAACAAATGGAAGAAAAAATAGAACGACAAATTATAAACTTCGAAGAAAACAATCAAATCAACAAATGCGGAAAAATATTAAAAACAAAAGACTCAATCGAACTATACATAAAGCACTTACTAAAAACAATTGATATAAACGATGAATTAAAAAACAAGAAAATTCTAATTGATACCGCAAACGGAGCAAGCTACAAAACCGCTGAACAACTATTTAAAAAAATAAACATCAACTATGATATAATCAACAACCACCCAGACGGACTAAACATAAATGAAAATGCTGGTTCAACCCACATCCAAAATCTTCAAAAACTAGTAAAAGAAAATAACTACGATTTAGGAATAGCCTACGATGGTGATGCCGACAGATGCATAATGGTCGATGAAGACGGTGAAGAAGTAGACGGAGATTACATAATCGCCATATGTGGAAACCACCTAAAAAAACAAAACAAACTAACCAACAACACTCTAACTGGAACTGTAATGTCCAACCTAGGACTAGTAAAATTCTGCAAAGAACAAAACATCAACTTTTCTAAAACCAAAGTTGGAGACAAATACGTCCTAGAAGAAATGTTAAAAAATAACTATCCCCTTGGAGGAGAACAAAGCGGTCACATAATATTTAAAGAATACGCCAACACCGGAGACGGAGAATTAACATCACTTCAAGTCCTAAACGTCATGGCCAAAGAAAATAAGTCTTTAAAAGAACTAAAAAACATCATGAAAAAATATCCTCAAGTAACCATAAACGTAGAAACAACTAAACAAGGAAAAGACCAGTTAAACACCAATAAAAACATTCAAAATAAAATTTCCGAACTAAACCAAATCCTAAACGAAGATGGCAGAGTATTAGTAAGACCAAGTGGAACCGAAAACTTAATAAGAGTAATGATCGAAGGAAAAGATAAAAATCAAATAACCCAACAATGCGAAGAACTAGCAAATTATATTAACCAACAACTAAACAACTAATTTAAGCTTTATTTAAGAAAAAACAATATAATATTTAAGTGGTGATAAAAATGAAAATATTAATAATCGAAGACGAATACAATCTAGCAGACGCTATATCTGCCATGCTAAAAGCTCAAAACTATATGGTTGACATAAGAACAGATGGTGAAGAAGGCTTATATGAAGCCTTAACCGACATCTACGACCTAATAATCCTAGACGTCATGCTTCCTAACAAAAATGGTTTTGAAATTCTAAAAGAGATAAAACAAGAAAAAATCTCATCCAAAGTAATAATGTTAACAGCCAAAAGCACTATCGAAGACAAAATGATAGGATTCAAAACAGGAGCAGATGATTATTTAACTAAACCATTCCACATGGATGAACTATTAGCAAGAGTAAACCTAAAACTAAGAAAAGACAACAACGAAGAAAACAACATTCTAAAATACAATGACATTGAGCTAGACACAAAGAAACTAATTCTAAAAAACACCACCACCAAAAGCGAAGTATCCGTAATAGGTAAAGAATTTCAACTACTAGAACTCCTAATAAGAAATAAAAACATCGTTCTATCCAAAGAACAAATATTTAATAAAATATGGGGCTTTGAAAGCGAATGCGAAATAAACACCCTAGAAGCATACATCTCATTCATCAGAAAAAAACTAAAACTTATAAAATCCCAAGTCCAAATAAAAGCCATAAGAGGAATAGGCTATAGATTAGAGGTACAAAATGAAAAAATTAAGAACTAAATTATTTGTAACCATATTTTTAATCATCACAATCTTCACAACATTCATTTTTCTCTTCTCAAATCTAAGAGCCTACACCCAAGAAAAAAATAATATTGCAAACGTTATTGATAAACTATATAAAGAAGATCCATCAACCAATCTAGACCAAAAGAAAATTTTTATGGAATACAACATTTATACCATCATACTTGGAGAAAACAATACTTACAAAGCTATAATATCAAACACCCTAGAAGACATGAACTCTAAAAAAATAGAAAAATTAGCTAACAACATTATAAAGAAAAAAAATCAAAAACAATACATTGGTAATCTTTATTTTAATCAATACTCTTACAAATTCATAAACGATGAAATTCTTATCATTATAGACAATAGCAAAACCACAAAGAAAGTAACCGAAACCCTAGTAGTAACCTCAATAACCTTTGTTTTATTAGAAATATCCACCGTGATAGTGGCATACACTCTAACAAAATGGTTAATAACCCCAGTCGAAACAAGCTTCGAAAAACAAAAAACCTTTATCGCCGATGCATCACATGAGTTAAAAACCCCCCTTACAGTAATAGACGCCAGTTGTGACGCTTACTTTAATGACAAAAATGATAAATGGATAAAAAATATAAAAAATGAAACAACCAGAATGACTAAACTAGTAACAGAACTATTAGACTTAGCCACTCTAGAAAACAATAACAAAGTCCCAATCCAAGAAGAAAACCTATCAAACATCATCGAAAGCTCAGTCCTTACCTTCGAAAGTCTATTCTATGAAAAAAACATAAAACTAAAATACAACATCAAAAAAGACATAATGCTAGACTGCAACCAAGACTTAATAAAAGAGTTAATGAGTATTCTAATAGACAATGCTATAAGCCACACCAAAGAAAAAAATAAAGTAGAAATAACCTTAACAAGTACCAATAAAGAAATAAATCTAAAAGTTAAAAATGAAGGTTCAAAAATAAATAAAGAAGACGAAACAAAAATATTTGAAAGATTTTATCGAGCAGATAAATCAAGAAACAGACAAAACAACAAATACGGTCTAGGGCTCTCAATAGCCAAAAACATCGTTGAAAAACAAAAGGGAAACATAAAAGCTTACTCCAAAGACAACTATACAATATTTGAAATAACCTGGAATCAAAATAAATGATTCCTTTTTAAGTTTCTTTTAAGTTTAAAAAAGTAAACTAAATACAAGGAGGAAAGAATATGGAAAATAATAATGAACAAAATAAACAAGAACAACCAAAAGAAACAATAAAAAAAGACAAAAATAAAAACATTAGAAACAACATAATAATAGGAATAACACTATTTGCCCTTGGAGTACTTTCAGCTTTTATAATAATATGTCAAGAACCAAACATATTAACCAAAATAACAGAACAAAAAAATGTAACCATCACTGATACAGGTATTTCAGAAGCAGTAGACAAAGTATACGATAAAACCGTAATCGTAACAACATACAAAGACAATCAAAAATACTCATCGGGAAGTGGATTCATCTATAAAGTAAACAAAGACACTACTTATATAATTACTAACCACCATGTAGTAGCATCAGGAGAAACCTACAAAATTACCACCACTGATGAAGAACAACAAGATGCAACCCTTGTAGGAAGCGATCAATACTCCGACATTGCAGTATTAAAAGTAAAAACAAAAAGCACATATAAAGAAGTAGAAAAAGGAAATAGCAATAAACTAAAAATCGGAGACACAACCTTCGCCATAGGGGCACCCTTAACAAGTGACTACTCATGGACAGTAACCAAAGGAATAATCTCAGGAAAAGAAAGACTAGTAGAAATATCAACTACATCAACAAACGAATCAGACTATGTTATGAACGTTATCCAAACAGACACAGCCGTAAACCAAGGAAATTCAGGAGGTCCATTATGTAATGCAAACGGTGAAGTAATAGGAATAATATCAGCAAAAATAAGTGGTACCGGAGTCGAAGGAATGGGCTTTGCCATACCAATAGAAACAGCAACAGAAAAAGCCGATAACATAATAAATAAGAAAACAACAACATACCCATACCTAGGAATATCAATGATGAACCTAACAGACATAAAATCATATCCAAACTACTATAACTATTTAGAAAAAACAAACCTAGAAAATGGAGTAGTAGTAATGTCAGTAGAAAACAATTCACCGGCTAAAAAAGCTGGACTAAAAGAAGGAGACATTATAACAAAACTGAATGATGAAGAAACAAAAAACATAGCTTATCTAAGATACAAACTATATAAACATAAAAAAGGAGACAAAATAACCATAACCTATGAAAGAAATGGTAAAACAAAAACAACCAAAGTAAAACTAACTGATCAAAACAAACAAGCATAAAACAAACCAAAAGGTACTTGAAAAAGTATCTTTTTTGTATTAAAATTAAATTATAGAAAACTAAGGAAGGAGGAAGAAATTTTATAACAAACATACATATATTTGTTATGAGATTTTTGAATTTTTTATGACAAATAAATATTCGTCTGGGGGGGGGGCAAAATACTACTAGCCCTATAAATAAAAAAGGGAAAACAATAAAAATAATATCAATAATAATACTTTTAATACTAATAGTAATTAGTATATCTTTTGCATTAGGTAATATTGATATAAATATACTAGGAAGAAGAAATATAAAAATATCTAAATGTGAACTAGATATAAACTTTAAAGAAAGTGAAGAACTAATGCTAGTAAGTAAATATCCCATATCAAAAGAAGAAGCATTAAAGTATAATGCAAAAGAAATAAATATAACAAACAATTCTACATGTGATACAGCTTATTATAAAGTAACAATAAAAGACTTAGTAAATTCATCTATAAATAAAGATAAGATTAACTATCAAGTAATAGATAAAAGTACAAATACAGAAACAATAGATAAAAACCCAGATAACTTTAATATAAGTGATTCACTTACTAAAGGAAATACAAAAACATACACAATAAGACTATGGATAGATGAAAGTGCAACCAATACTGACTTATTTATAAATGGAGATACAACAAAACCAATAGAATATAAATATGCACTTAACATAGAATCAAGTGATGAAGAGATAAAAGGAGCAGGCATGACAGCAACAGAATTTGCCCAAGCAAATGTAGGACAAAATGGTTTGGAACAAATAACACATACTATAGATAATACACTTCAAGTTGATGAAAGATTTGCAACAGAATATAGATACAGGGGAGGAAATTCCACAGTAAATAATTGGGTATATTTTAACTGCAGTGATCCCTCTAATCAAACAGACTCAACATGCGAAAAATGGATGATAATTGGAGTAATTCCAACAGAAGACGCAAATGGAAATGTTACAAACAGGTTCAAAATGCTAAGACAAATCATTCGTAATGGAGATTTGTGTATAATAAAACCATCAGGTGGAGGTGGCTCATCAGGTGGAGGTGGCTCATCAGGTGGAGGAAACGGTTCTACAGATACTTTGTATAGCTGCAACAATAATTACGCAAACAATACTATGTATAATTATTGTTTTTCGGAAAATATTATAAACTCTAACTATACAGATTATGTAGATTATGCAAAGTATTATCTTGGTGGTTATAGCTCAATAGACGTTACTCCAAAACAAATGTGGCAGTATGAGAGAAAAAATGAAGCTAACAGAGAAGGATATTTTTATAAAGATAATCAGTTGAATGTTACTAAAAAAGTTGCATTTTTAAGTATCAGTGACCATGGATATGCCTCAAGTAACTGTGAAGATAAAACTTTAAACGGTGATAATTCAGACAACATTTATTCCTGTGATAATTGGATATTAGATAGGTTTGATCAAGGGAACATTCGAATATTTATTAATGCAGGCTCTGCTAGTAACAAAAGTATTTATCATTTTTCATCGTCCAGGATTATTCTCAGTGAAATGAAAACTAACAGTACCGCTCAAGTCATTAACGTCCTAACCCTCTCTTCCAACATTAAAATTACTGGAGGTAAAGGTACTAAGACTGAACCATACCAATTATCAGTGGAATAATACAAAAATAAATAAAATATAAAAAAATTAAAAAAATATAAAAATTCAGTTTCATTTAAGAAATATCCACTATACTTAAGATGTAAACAAAAATATTTGTTTATGAAAGAGGTGAGATATGACATACAAAAAGCAATATTAAAAAAATAAAAACTTAAACTCCTAAAAAGAATTTGCGAAAAAAATCGCAAAATGTAAAAAATATAAAAATATTAACAAACCTGTCTAATTAAAAAAACGAAAAAAGATGAAATTTAAACGATTCGAAAATTTACAATTATTTGTGTTGTAAAACGCCTAATAATAAAATGATGGTAACTTTAGCCATCATTTTTATTTGATATAATAATCAAATAAAACCCTAACAAAAATTACTTTATTTTATTAAACAAAAATGATATAATACACATGTATATAAAGGAGAGATACCCATGATTGATATCATTTTAGATACATTAATCGATGCTTTAAAACTGTTACCATTTTTATTTGCAACATTCCTTGTAATAGAATACATCGAACACAAACTAAAGGACAAACCAAGACAAAAACTACAAAATAGTAAATACGGTCCTGTAATCGGAGCCCTTCTCGGAGCCTTTCCTCAATGCGGTTTTAGCGTCGCTGCCACTAACCTCTATATCACAAGGATAATCTCCTTAGGTACCTTAATTGCAATTTTTCTATCAACTAGTGATGAAATGCTACCAATCCTAATAGCAAACAAAACAAACCCCATAATCATAATAAAAATAGTAAGCATAAAAATAATAATTGGTATGATCTGTGGTATTATAATAGACCTAATATACAAAAAAAATAAAAAAGAAGAAATAGAAAAATCTCCCTACGAAATATGTGAACATTCAAAATGTGGCTGTAATAATAACATTATAAAATCATCTCTAAAACATACCATAAATATATTGATATTCATCATAATCATCAGTTTCATATTAAACTTATCACTTTCTTATCTAGGTCAAGACAAAATAAAAACATTATTTCTAAATAATAATATTTTTGCCCCATTTATATCTGGTTTAATAGGTCTAATTCCAAACTGTGGTGCAAGCATAGCTTTAACAGAACTTTACCTAGAAGACGTCATCACCCTTGGAACATCATTATCAGGGCTTTTATCAGGAAGTGGAATAGGGCTTCTAGTACTAATAAAACAAAACAAAAATATTAAACAAAACATCCTAATAATTTTAACAATTTATCTAATCGGAGTAATAAGTGGTATTATCATTAATCTAATTAATATCATGTAAAAGGAGGACCTTATGGAAATAATAGGACTAAATGAAGAAAAAATAAAACAAATATCAAAGATGAAACAAGAAGACCCAACCATTCTAGACTATCGCCTAAAATGTTACAATAAGTTCAAAGAACTAGGACTTCCTTCCTTTGGACCTAAAATAAACATTGACTTTGACAAAGTAAAATACTATAAAAACAATCTAGACAACAACATAAAAAACGATTGGAATAATATTGAAAATCAAGTAAAAGATGAATTCAATAACCTTGGGGTAATATCATCAGAAAAATACTTAGACGGAATCGGTGTTCAATACCAAAGCGAAGTAATATATCACAACATGCTAAAAGAATTAAACGATAAAAATGTAATCTTCACTTCAATAGAAAATGCTATGAAAAAATATCCGGAACTAGTAAACAAATACTTCTCAAAAATAGTATCCCCATCAGAAAATAAATTCACTGCCTTAAATGGTGCTGTTTTTTCAGGAGGAAGCTTTATCTATATACCAAAAAACACCAAACTAGATAGACCGCTCCAAAGTTACTTCAGAATAAACAGCAAAGATTTAGGACAATTTGAAAGAACCTTAATCGTAGTGGACGACAACAGTGAACTTCATTATATCGAAGGATGCACAGCAAGAGACTATTCCACTAGCAACCTTCATGCAGCAGTAGTAGAAATATATGTAGGAAAAAACAGTAAATGTCGCTACAGTACTATTCAAAACTGGGCTACCAACGTTTATAACCTCGTAACAAAAAGAGCCTTAGTCGAAGAAAACGGAACCATGGAATGGATAGACGGAAACATAGGTTCATACAAAACAATGAAATACCCATGTTGCGTCCTAAAAGGAGACTACTCCAAAGGTACATGTATCACTATAAGCATCGCTAAAGGAAAACAACAACAAGACAGTGGAGCCAAAATGATTCACATCGGAAAAAACACAACCAGCAACATTATCTCTAAAAGCATTGCCATGGAAAATGGTTCATCAGACTATCGTGGTAAGGTAGAAATAAAAAAAAGTGCGACAAACTCAACCTCGCTTGTAAAATGTGATAGTCTAATCCTCGATAAAAACTCCAGTAGCGACACATATCCTAATAACATTGTCAACAATAACACTAGCAACATTGAACACGAAGCAACCGTTTCAAAAATAAGCGAAGAGAAACTATTCTACATGATGAGCCGTGGCATCTCCAAAGAAAAAGCCATTGAACTAATTATACTAGGATTCACAGACAGATTTAAACAAGAACTTCCAATGGAATACGCTGTTGAATTAAATCAACTATTAAAACAAAATTTATAAAAAAAGTTAAATTATGCTACTTTGACCATTTTGAACATAAAAAACTAACCAAAAAAGTAATTTTTCCCTAGAGAAAAACTACTTTTTTAATACAAAAAAAACAACAAAAAATAAAAAATGCCCATTTGCAACCGCAAAATTAATTAGGTATTATATCACCAGAAAGGAGGTGATTTAATGCTTAATCAAGTTACACTAGTAGGAAGACTAGTAAAAAAACCAGAAGTAGTAGAGTCAGAAAACAAAACCAAAAGAAGTATCATCACCTTAGCAGTGCCAAGAAACTTCAAAAACGTAAACGGTGAATACGAAACTGACTTCATTGACTGCATTCTCTGGCAAAACAATGCCCTAAACACTGCAGAATACTGTGACAAAGGCGACATAATAGGAATAAGAGGAAGAATTCAAACCTCAGTATATGAAAAAGAAGGAACTAAAATATACAAAAAAGAAATAATCGCAGAAAAAGTAACATTCCTATCAGGGAATAAAAAAGAAAAGACAGAATAATCTGTCTTTTAAAATAAAAAAACAAAAATCGAATTAACTTTCGGCTAATAACGACATTTTATTCATTATATTTTCTTATAATGTAACCATGAGGTGAATAAAATGGTTTTAGCAAACAGAATAAAGCAGTGTAGAAAGAGCAAAAACATGACACAAGAAGAGCTAGGCAACCTTATAGACGTTTCTAAAGTAAGCATTTGCCAATGGGAAAAAGGTACAAAAACACCAAGTACCAAAAACCTGATATTACTCTCAAAAATATTCAACATTGAATTAGAATACCTAATAGGAAACGATAACTATGTAGTAGCATCAAATGACGAAAAATATGGAATGGCAATGGCCAAAGAAGAAATAGACATCATACGTGAATTAAAAAGACACGATAAACTATACAAAGAACTACTAGAAAATCCAAAAAGAGCAGTAGAAAGAATAGAAAAGAGTATCTATAAACATATGTAAATAAATTATATATGTTTATTTTTTTATATAGGAAAAAATAAAAAAAAATGATATAATATATAAAGAAAGAAGGTGTAACTATGAAGTGCATATTAATGAATAAAAACACCCCTGTTTTAGTAGCAGAATACAATACAACCCTGAATGTATTTGACAGAATGTACGAAATTATAGACATCAACTACGCGCCATTAATCATTAAAAATTACTATGAAGAAGAACAAGATGCATTAATATTACTCAAAAGACTAGGGGAATGGTTTAACGGAAGAGGCATTCCATCATGGAGAGATAAACTAGACTTATTACTTCATAGACTTAACATCGAAACCCCCACAGAATTATTAGATAAAGCCTTTGGACTTTCACTATCTGACCAATACTGGTTAAAACCATACGATTTAGAAATAAAATACGATGACATCAACTTTTTTGATAATGACTTTGATTATGCTGAGTTTTTAGAAGCATCACTTTCACTCAATAGCAAAACCATAAAAAAAGAAGCATCATTAAAGACACCAAATAATACAACAGATGGTATGCTAAAAAAAGCATGGATTATCGAAAATAAAACAAGATACCTATTAAAAGGTGGATACAAAAACGAAATTCTCCAACCATTTAACGAAGTTCTGGCATCAATGATTTGTGAAAGACTAGGATTTGACCATGTTACATACACATTAGACACCTATAAAGATACAGTCGTTTCAAAATGTCCATGTTTTATAAACAAAAACACAGAACTAATTACTTGCTACCAAATAAGAAACAATATGAAAAGACATGACTCAGAAGAAGACTACGAAGATTACATCAAAAAACTGGAAGAAAACAACATAAAAGATGCAAGAATCAAAATAGAAAACATGTACATTCTAGACTTCCTTATAATGAATGAAGATAGACACTTAAACAACTTTGGCATCATAAGAGACGTAAATACTTTAAAATGGATAGACGTTGCACCAATATTTGATAATGGTATGGCCCTTTCAATTCAAAGCTACGACGATGAAGAGCTAATTATATCAGGGCATGGTAGATTATTCTACGAAATAAAACCATTCGATGAAATCATTAAAGTAGTAAAAGACATTACAAGAATAGATGTCTCAAAACTAGAAGACATCCCAGAAGAATTTGACAACATGTTACACAAATATCAATACCTAACCAAAATATCAGATAAAAGAATATATAGACTATGCGTACTATTACAAAGACAAATAAATAAACTAAAAAAACTAATCGAAGAAGCCCAATAAATAGCTTCTTTTTTCATGTAAATTAATGTAAAACAACAAAAAAAAAAGTTAAATCTATGTTTACAAACTTAATAAATACATAGTAAAATAATAATATAAAAAAAGAAAGGAGTTTTAAATATGGAAAAGAAAAATAATAAGGGGTTAACAATAATAATTGTAACATTAATAGTCTTACTTCTAGGGGTAGTTTGTTATATTTATTATGATAAATTCTTAAACAATGATAATAACAATAATGTTAATAGCCCTAACAACACAAACAAAACGAAAGAAGATACTGATTTTTATTCTATTAATAATTTAGTTAAAAATCACTATATTAAAAAGTTAACTTCTACTACCAGCGATGGAATAGAAATAAAAGACGGCAGTGTCTACTATGTTGCTACAATCGGAGGGAAACTTATTAAAGACACTTCCATTACTGAACAACCAGTAGCAGTCTATTCAACCCTAAAAGGTGGTCTTGTTGGGCCTTTATCTTTATACGTCTTAACTAAAGAAAATAATCTTTACTATTGCATCCAAAATTACAGTGACAGTGAAACTGTTCCTACATTTACAAAAATAAATACTAAGAAAATTGCTAATGTTTATACAGAATATTTAAAAGGTGACAACTTTATCGGCGTTGACTACGGAGATGGTAACCTATACATTCATTCTCCAGAAGGATTTACCAATACTTACAAAGAAACGTACAAATACCCTGATTATCAAGACGCATATAAAACAGCAGATACCATTCTATGGAGAATTGATACAGATAAAAAATTATATGCCTTTGTTGTATCTGAAACAAACCCTGATAATGGAGACTATAAAGAAGTAACTTACAACCAAAAACCAGTTGTTGTTAAAAATACTTTTAATGGGTACTTAAATAATACAATTGTTAACTTTGTAATCGATAATGATAATAACTTATTAACAGATAGCAAAGACAAGACTGATTTATCACTATACAAAAACTCTAAAGTTAAAGATGCAAAATATGAAAAAGATAAAGATGGAAACTATAACGTTACAGTCACTCTAGAAGACGGAAGCAATATTTTTATAAGCAATGCTACACTTTCATCATTATATCTAAGAAACAATTCATAAGAGAAAAATAATTAATAAAAAAAGACTTCAATTTACACAATGAAGTTCTTTTTTCTACATCTTAATGACATTTTTCAAGAAATTTGTTATACTTACCATAGGAGATGATTACTATGAATAAAAAAGGCTTTACCCTAATAGAACTATTAGCCATAATCGTAATCTTAGGAATACTAGCAGCAATGAGTACAATGATGGTAGGAAACTATGTAAAAAACTCTAAGAAAGATGCTACAAGAGTAACTGCTCAAACAATGATAAACGCCGTACTAGACGACTTAGAACTACTAGAAGTAAAAGATGAAACACCAGAAAATAAAACTTATGATTTTCTTGGAGAAAACAAAAACTTACTAGAAAAACCATTAAACAAAAGCCCTTGGGAATACAAAATAACAGCGGCAAAAGTATACTTAACAAACTATAGCAATATAACAATATGTATAAAAGATGAAAAAGGAAACGGAGTAAAAGGAACAGAAGAACAAATAAAAAGTAATAAAGACTTAATATACGAAAATATAACTTGTAACTAAAAGGAGGAAAACTATGAACAAATATTCGTCTGGGGGGGGGGCAAAATACTACTAACCCTATAAATAAAAAAGGGAAAACAATAAAAATAATATCAATAATAATACTTTTAATACTAATAGTAATTAGTATATCTTTTGCATTAGGTAATATTGATATAAATATACTAGGAAGAAGAAATATAAAAATATCTAAATGCGAACTAGATATAAACTTTAAAGAAAGTGAAGAACTAATGCTAGTAAGTAAATATCCCATATCAAAAGAAGAAGCATTAAAGTATAATGCAAAAGAAATAAATATAACAAACAATTCTACATGTGATACAGCTTATTATAAAGTAACAATAAAAGACTTAGTAAATTCATCTATAAATAAAGATAAGATTAACTATCAAGTAATAGATAAAAGTACAAATACAGAAACAATAGATAAAAACCCAGATAACTTTAATATAAGTGATTCACTTACTAAAGGAAATACAAAAACATACACAATAAGACTATGGATAGATGAAAGTGCCACCAATACAGACTTATTTATAAATGGGGATACAACAAAACTAATAGAATATAAATATGCACTTAACATAGAATCAAGTGATGAAAAATTAAAAGGACCAGATTATGCTTTAGAGTTTGCCCAAGCAAATGCAGGACAAAATGGTTTAGAACAAATAACTCATACAATAGATAATACACTTCAAGTAGATAATAAATTTGCAACAGAATACAGATACAGAGGAGGAGATTCTGTAGTAAAGAACTATGTAACATTTAATAATGAAACATGGAGAATAATCGGAATAATACCAACTGAAGATACAAATGGTAATGTAGAAAATAGAATTAAGATAATAAGGGATACTTCAATAGGAAATAAATATTGGAATACAATTAAAGATACAACAACTAATTCATATAATAACTGGGTAACAGGAACATTAAATACATACTTAAATAATGATTATTATAATACATTAAGTACTGATGCCAAGAATATGATAGGAACAACAAAATATTATCTTGGAGGATATGATTCTTCTAATAAAACCTCCGACATAATGTGGCAATATGAAAGAAAGAATGATGCCAATAGAAGTGGCTACTATTATGGAACTAATCCAATAATGCAAAGTGATGCAAATAAAAAGATAGCAATAATGTATGCCAGTGATTATGGATATGGAGCATCAACAAGTTGTACGAATACATTGAAATATTATGCTGGCATAAATTATGATTCAAGTACAGAATGTAATAGAACAAATAATTGGTTAGATAAAAGTCAAGCCATATGGTTACTTTCTCAGATTACAGCCGATTCCTACGGCGCTTTCAATATGAGCTCGAGTGGCTATGTCGATAACGGCGGCAACGTCGGCAACGACGAGTATGCAGTCCGCCCAGTCCTAAGTCTGTCATCTAACGTAAAGATTTCAGGTGGAGAAGGCACTTCGAGTAGTCCTTACACCTTATCAGAAAAATAATGTTATCAACGATTTATAAAAAAGAAACCATACAAAACTAGGCTCTATATTTTTTGATGGGTCAATTTCAAATAAGGCTTCACGGTACAGTGGTGTCTTTTTTATATAATAACTTCGTATTTTATTGATTTTGTGAACACCTATTTTACATTTTGGCTAATTTTTATTTTACAATTTGGACAAAAATCATTTTACATTTTGGCCAACTTTAATCTTTATGAATAGTAATCATTTCATTAATATATATTTTTATCACATTACTTTTAGAAATAGTACATTATAATCATACAAACAGTTTTCTTTACACTAAAAACTCATTTTTCTTTAATTATTCTTTCATACATGCTATAATATATAGGACGGAGGTAAGTATGAATAAATTAACTAAAGAAGAAGTATTACACGTTGCAAACCTTGCACGGTTACAATTAACCGAAGAAGAAATAGAAAAATTCTCATATCAATTAAAAGAAATCATGGACAGTATTAACACCATAAACGAAGTATCAACAGATGAACAAGAACCATTAATCGCGCCATGGTCCAATGAATGTGTTCTAAGAAAAGACGAATATCAAGAATACAACCTAAAACAAGACATCCTAAAAAATGCACCAAAAAGCTTTGATAACTTCATAGAAGTAGGAGGTGTTTTAAATGACTAACTACCTAGAACTACCAATAATAGAAATTAACAAACTATTAAAAGAAAAACAAATAAAACCAATTGATCTAGTAAATGAATGCTTAAAAAGAATAGAGGAAAGCGACTTAAACGCCTTTATCACTTTAGATAAAGAAAATGCCATAAAAAAAGCCAAAGAACTAGAAACAAAAGAAGTAGACAATATTCTTTTTGGAATTCCTATTGCCATAAAAGATAACATTTTAACTAAAAAACTAACCACAACTGCTGCTTCAAAAATGCTAGAAAATTTTAATCCGATATATGATGCTTATGTCATTGAATTAATAAATGAAAAAAATATGATAATCATAGGAAAAACCAACATGGACGAATTTGCCATGGGTTCAAGCAACCAAACAAGCTACTTTGGACCAGTAAAAAATCCATGGGACAAAACCCGTGTATCAGGAGGTTCATCTGGAGGCTCAGCAGTTGCAGTTGCAGCCTCACTCACCCCGTTAGCGCTAGGTAGCGACACAGGAGGTTCAATCAGACAACCATCAGCTTTCTGTGGCACCGTAGGACTAAAACCAACCTATGGAAGAGTATCAAGATACGGCCTTATTGCCTTTGCATCAAGCATGGATCAAATCGGACCAATAACCAGAAACGTCTATGAAAATGCCTTGTTACTAAACACTATTTGTAAAAAAGACAAAAGAGACCTAACCAACATTGAAACAAACGAAGACTTTACATCCTTAATCGGAAAAGACATCAAAGACATGAAAATAGCAATTCCTAGCTTTTATCTAAGCGATGTCATTGAAAAAGAAATTTTAAATAACTTCAATGAAGTAACAGAAATGTTAAAAAACAAAGGTGCAACAGTAGAAGTAATAAACATGAAATACTTAGAAAATGCTGTAAGCCTTTATCAAATAATCGCTCTCGGAGAAGCAAGCAGTAATCTTGCCCGTTTCGATGGCATAAAATACGGTTATAAAACAGAAAATCCTTCCTCTTTAGAAGAACTATATAAAAAAACAAGAAGCGAAGGCTTTGGAGACGAAGTAAAAAGAAGAATAATGGTCGGTTCATATTTATTAAGTGGTGAAAACGCTAATATCTACTACGAAAAAGCCCTTAAAATAAGAAATGCTTTTAAACAAGAATTCAATAAAGTATTCCAAAACTATGACCTTATAATCGGGCCAACAACCACAACTCTACCATACAAAATCGGAGAATCTTTAAACGATCCTAACAAAGGCTTCTTAGATGACATCCTAACCAATCCAATAAATATGGCTGGTCTTCCTGCAATGTCCTTACCAATAGCCTTTTCCAAAGACCATCTTCCCATAGGAATACAAATAATTGGCAACAAATTTGATGAAAAAACAATCTATCAACTCGGATCATTTCTAGAAAAAGAACTGAACCTAAAAGGAGGCTTAAAATGAGTAAATATCTTCCAACAATTGGTATCGAAGTTCACATCGAACTAAAAACAAACTCCAAAGTCTTCTCAGACACAAAAAATGATTACAACAGTGAAGCTAACACCAATATATGTGAAATAGACTTAGGTTATCCTGGAACACTTCCTACTGTAAATGAAGAAGTAGTAAGAAAAGCCATAAAATCTGGGCTTGCACTTAACTGTACCATAAATAAAAAGATGCACTTTGACAGAAAAAATTATTTCTACCCAGACCTACCAAAAGGTTACCAAATAACCCAAGCCAAAACCCCAATCGCAGAAAATGGCTACATTGAAATAAAAGACAAAAAAATACGAATCGAAAGAATTCATATCGAAGAAGACACTGCAAAAAGCCTTCATAAAAAAGACAAAACATACCTTAACTACAACAGAGCAGGGGTACCCCTTATTGAAATAGTATCAAAACCAGACATGCACACTAAAGAAGAAGCAATGGCTTATCTTGAACGCCTAAGAGAAACTCTTTTCTATCTTGGTGTAAGCGACTGCAAAATCGAAGAAGGAAGCATGCGGGCAGACGTAAATATTTCCATAAGTGATACAGATACTCTAGGAACTCGCGCTGAAATAAAAAACATTGGTTCCATAAAAAATGTTGGTCTGGCAATCGATTATGAAATAAAAAGACAAGAAAAACTCCTAGAAAACAATGAAAAAGTTGAAGAAGATACTAGAAAATTTGATGCTACCACTAACACAACAATTTTAATGAGAAAAAAAGAAACTGGAAACGACTATCGTTATTTTGAAGAACCAGACATACCATACCTAACAATCGAAGACACACTTATCGAAGAAATAAGACAAAATATCAAACTTCTACCAGACGAAAGAAGACAAATCTATAAACAAAGAAACATCCTAGACATTAACATTGAAAAACTAATAAATGATAAAGAACTATCAGACTACCTAAATCAATTTATAGACACAAAAGTAAACTTCAAAATAGCAAGCAACATTCTTCTATCAGACATAAAATCATACTTAAACAAAAACAGAATATCCATTTTTGATACTAAACTAACAAAAGAAAAATTCATTGAACTAACAACCCTTCTTGAAGAAAAAACCATAACAAACCAAATATTCAAAGACATAATAAATGACATTTTAGAACAAGATCTTTCCTTAAAAGAAATACTAAAACAAAAAAATATTTCTTTAGAGAAAGACTTAACTCTACTAGAAGAAATAATAAAAAATGTCTTAAAAGAAAATGAAAAAAGCGTAAACGACTATAAAAATGGAAAAGACAACGCTCTAAAATACTTAATGGGCATGGTAATGAAACAAACAAAAGGAACCTATAATCCTAAAGATGTCAACCAAACCCTAATAAGTTTACTGTCAAAAAGTGTAAATTGATTATTATTAAAATATAATGTATAATTACTATAATAAAGAGGTGTTATAAATGAAAAAATCAATATTAAGTGAAATTAAAAAAAACAAATACACATCAATTGGTATAATTGCATTCATCGTTTTACTAATTCTAGTCTTCATAATCTATAAAGCCATCATGCCATCCCTAGGAACTCCAGTATATGGTAACCGCCTAGACGGAATAGAAAAAGTAGAAATAACAAGTACCAAAATAAACGAATTAGACAAGGCCCTAGAAGAAGAATCATACGTAACAAATGCTAAAACAAATCTAAGTGGGAAAACTCTAAACACTGTAATCACAGTAAAAGAGGGCACTAAAGCATCAACTGCTAAAAAAATAACAAGCAAAGTCCTATCAAAATTCGATAAAGATCAAATTGCGTACTATGACTTCCAAGTATTCATAAAAAATGAAAACAATAAGGAAAAAAGCTACCCAATAATTGCATATAAAAATAAGAGTAATGAAAGTTTCTCATACTCACAATCTAAGTAGGTGTTATAAATGAAAAAACAGACAAAAAAGAAAAAAACAAAAAAGAAAAATAACAAAAATATAACCAGAATAATTATTATTCTAGTTCTTTTGCTTGCAGTAATAACAGGAATTTATTTTTTCCTAAATGTCGAAGACGACAATAGTAAGCTAACTCTATTCGATAAACAATGGATAGACAAAAATAAAAGTACACTGTTTAATATTGAAATACCAAATAATATAAATATATATGGAAAAAATGGAGAAGGTGTTCTTTTTAACTATATAAAATATTTAGAAAATGAAACAAAATTAACATTTAATAAAATATCATACAACTATCCATCAAAAAATGAAGAAGAATCAGGGCTAAAGATAATGATTTTATCAAACTCTGACACATTAAAAAAAGATGACATCTTAATCAGTGAAGATAAATACGTTTTAGTAAGTCCTACAAATACTAACATTGATGATTTATCAATTATCACTAACAAAAAAATAGGTATTTTACAAACAGATAAAGAAATATTTAACAATACTTATAACATAAACTATCAAACATATAATAATCTAAGTGATTTACTAAAAGCCGTAAAACAAAAAAAGTTAGACTATGCAGTAATACCACAACACTATTCACTTGAAGAAACAGTAAAAAATAATTTATACATAAACTATATTTACACTGACATATCAAATAAAATAGTTCTACGTATGTCTACCAACAAAAAACTAAACGACATAGTAGCCAAAAACATTGAAAAATATAAAAAAGAACAACTAAGAACAAACTATGACGAACGATTAATGAATTTCTACGTATCAAACATGAACATAAAAGACGTTGATCAACAATCATTATCCAATAAAACATATAAATATGGATACGTAAAAACTAATGCATACAACATATCAAATAATAAAAAAATATACTCGGTTGCAGGAGAATATATAAACACTTTAAAAAACATGACTAACATTGATATCAATTATATTCCATTTGATAATAAAGAAAAGCTAAAAAAAGCCATTGAAAAAAATGAAATAGACTTTGCATTCATTGACTTTGAATACGAAAATGAACAAGGATATAAAACACCATCAAACATTGACACAACTTTCCTTGCTCTATCTAAAAACTACAAAAACATAGATAACAAAAAAGGATTAACTAACAATCGTTTATACGTTTATACAGACAACAATTTATATACATATATAAACAACAATTATAATGCTAACATAACAAAAACAAACAATGAAAACGTTCCTCTAAACGAAATCCTTTTAATAGATGAAACAGATTATCTTCTAAAAAGAAATGAATTAAATGATACATACAACATTATTTTTAAAGACACATACCCATCAGGAAATCACTTTAACATAAATGAAAATGAAAAAAATTTAAGTGACATCCTAACATTCATCACTAATTATATAGACAATAAAAACATAAAAGAATTAGGAATGAACACTATAATAGAAAATGATGAAGACAACAAAAGCTTCAGCACTTTATACCTAGCAATTCTATCAATAATTCTATTACCAATCATCCTAATAATAACTGTAGTTATAATAAACAAAATAACATTTAAATTCAAAAATCCTAAAAAAGAAGACGTATTAAAATACAATGACATGTTAACCTCTTTGAAAAATAGAAACTATTTAAATGCCAACATTGATACTTGGGATGAAACCAAAATCTATCCAAGAACTATTATCATGCTTGACCTAAATAACCTAAAATACGTAAACGATAACTATGGACACCAAGAAGGAAATGAATTAATAAAAAGAGCAGCAGCAGTTCTTATAAACACTCAATTAGAAAAAAGTGAAATAATAAGAACTGATGGTAATGAATTCTTAGTATACCTAATAGGATACAATGAAAAACAAATAAAAACCTATATTGGAAAACTATCAAAAGAATTCGAAAAACTACCACATGGCTTCGGTGTATCAACCGGTTACAGCATGATTGAAGACGAAATAAAAACAATAGACGATGCCATAAATGAAGCAAGTATTGCTATGAGAAAGGATAAACAGGAGAGATTCAAATAAAATGAAACGCGAAGTAAAAAAAATATACAAAAACTTTCTAGATGCTTTAAAAACACCAGAATTAATGATTCTACCAGGACAATTAGCATTCTATATCCTTATGTCAATTATTCCTATAATTGCCATAATCTCTTTAGTAGCATCATACTTAATAAACAACTTTGATTTATACAAAACAATAAGCTCAATTGTCCCAGATGTTCTAGCATCAACAATTATAAGACTAATCGACAATACCACAATAGGAAACGTCGCTTTCATTATAATATGCTACATCATTTTAGGTTCAAATGGCCCCTCTGCCATCATAATATCATCAAATGAAATATATGGTCTAAAACAACCAAACTTTATAAAGCTAAAAATAAAAGCATGCCTCATGACAATGATAATCGTGCTTTTATTCCTATTTATTATAATAATTCCTCTCTTAGGGAACATTATTCTAAAAAACATTAGCTATTACTTCCCCATGGCAGGAAGCATAAAAAATTATTATCCTATAATAACAATCTTAAAATACCTAGGCTCATTCTTAGTAATATACATGGGAATAAAACTCTTATATACACTTGGGCCTAACAAAACCATAAAAAGCAAACACACAACTCTAGGTTCAATCTTTACAACCCTAGGCTTCATCATAACAACAGAGCTATTTGCCTTTTATATATCAAACATCGCAAGATATGACAAACTATATGGCAACTTTGCCAATATATTAATATTACTTATTTGGATCTATCTACTAGCATACATCTTTGTCGTAGGAATGGCCATCAATGTAAATAGATACCAAAACAAGGAGTGTCAAAATGAAAAGGAAAAAAATAACAAATCTAAAAAATAATAAAATTGTTAAAGAAACACTAAATTTCTTCAAACAAACAAAAAAATTTATAAAAGAAAATAAACTAGTATTCATCTATGTTATTGGAACTCTTTTAAACGGAATAATTCTAAGAGCCCTAACAACCAAAAACATCCTAGCCATATCACCAATCTTTGCAGATCTATTTGTTACAATTTTCTTTGCTTCATTTTACTTTGTAATAAAGAAAAAATGGCGCTTCTTATACCTTTATACAATGATAATTCTATCAACCCTAATCTGCATCGCCAACATCGTCTATTATCATTACTATAGTTCTTTCATTTCCATAACATTCATATCATTTGCCCTAACTAATCGTGAAACTGGAAATACAAACGTTGTTGGAAATCTAATTGAACTAAAATACCTATTACCAATATGGTTACCAATAGTATTCTATATACTAAATAAAAAAGAAAAGAAAAAAGAACCAGTTATTAAAAAACTAACCAAAAAAGGTAGTATGCGTATCATGTATATTTGGATGACAGTATTCTTTTTTCTGTTAATATCAACTCTAAAAGGAGTCGACTATGGTAGATTCTATAGTCAATGGAATAGGGAATACTTAGTAAACAAATTTGGCGTATACTTATATCAAATAAATGATGTTATAAAAAGCGTTGAACCCAAAATGGCAACCCTTTTTGGTTCAGACAAAGTCTACAAAGAAGTAAATGAATTCTACAAAACAAGAAGTGATAAAAAAGACTATAAAAATGAATATACTAATATTTTTAAAGGAAAAAATGTCATAGCAATCCATTCTGAAAGCATGCAAAACGTCCTTATTAATATGAAAATAAATGGTCAAGAAATAACACCAAATCTAAACAAACTAACCAAAGAATCTCTGTACTTCAGTAACTTCCATTCCCAAGTTAGTTTTGGAACAAGTAGTGACACAGAATTCACTCTTGCCACTTCACTTTTACCTGTAAAAAGCGGTTCTGTATTCATAAACTATTCAGACAGAAAATACATTTCCATGTACCAACTACTAAAAGAACAAGGATACTATACATTCAGTATGCACGCTAACACCGGAGATTTTTGGAATCGAAACATCATGCATAAAAAACTAGGATACGACAAATTCTATGAAAAACAGTCATACCAAGAAGACGAAAAAGTAGGTTTTGGTCTATCAGACAAATCATTCATGGAACAATCAGTAAACTACATAAAACAAATAAATGAAGAACATCAAAAATACTATGGAACCCTTATTACTCTAAGCAATCATACACCATTTGCCTACAATGAACTATTTGAAAAATTAGACCTTACCATGACCAAAGACGGTGTCAAATATCCATACTTAACAGACACTAAACTCGGAGACTACCTAGTATCAGCCCACTATGCCGACAAACAACTAGGCTATCTAATTGAACTATTAGAAAAAGAAAACCTTTTAGAAAACACAGTCATCATGATATACGGTGACCACGATGCTAGAATATCAACATCCCTTTGGAATAGATACTATAACTACGATTATAAAACAAACGATGTCCTTGATAAAACCGACGAAGACTATAAAGAATTAGACTACTACTGGCAAGAACTAAACAGAAGTACACCACTTATAATATGGACAAAAGACCAAAACTTTAAAGAAAACTATGCCAAAGAAGTAAAAACAGCAACCGGAATGTACGATGTTTTCCCAACCCTAGGCAACATGCTTGGAATATACAGCAAATACACACTAGGAAGTGACGTCATGAGTAAAAAAGACAATCTCGTAGTATTTCCAAACGGTAACTTTCTAACAAACTATGTCTACTACAACAACAATAAAAGTCAATACAAACTATTAAAAAATGTTCCATTAAGCGAAGACTACATCAAAGAAAAAAAACAACAAGCAGACCAAATACTAGAAATGTCCAACAACATAATAGTCTATAACTATTTCAAAAAAGAACTATCAAATAGTGAATATATTAAGGAGAAATAATATGAAAAAAGATAAAAATAATAAAAAGAACACCAAAAAAAATAAAAAAATTATAATACCAATCATAATCATATTACTAGTAGCACTATCAATCGGAGGATACTTAATATTTAAGCAAACAACAGATAAAAGCACATCTGCAAAAACAAAAGTAGTAGACAAAATAGATAACTATGGATACACTCTAGAAAAAGATGCTACAAACCTATACAAAGAACTTTTTAAAAAACTTCAAAAAGTTCTAAATGAAAACGAAGTAAACGAAGAAGAATATGCCAAACTAATCGCTCAAATGGCATCATCAGACTTCTATACTCTAGACAATAAAATGTCTAAAAACGACATTGGAGGTTCCCAATTTATATACGAACCATATCGTAAAAACTTTGTTCTTGAAGCATCAGAAACAGTATACAAATATATTCAACATAACCTTTATGGAACAAGAACTCAACAATTACCAGAAGTAGACCAAGTAGACGTTGAAGAAATAAAACAAGAAAGTTATAAATATAAAAAAATAAACGATGAAAAAGCCTATACTGTAAAAGTAAAATTAGTATACAAAAAAGATATGGGCTACCCATCAAACGTAACTGTAAAACTATTACACAACAACAAAAAACTAGAAGTTTATTACATGAAATAATAAAAAAATAAGAAAAACTACAAATTAAGTAGTTTTTTCTATTAAAAATAGAAAAAATATGTTAAAATATTCTAGAAGTTGGTGATAAGATGAAAACAAACGATTTTGATTACTACCTACCAGAAGAACTAATTGCTCAAACACCCTTAAAAGACAGAAGTGCATCCAAGTTAATGGTCGTAGATAAAAAAACAGGAAAAATAAAACATGAAAAATTCCAAAACATAACAAACTATCTCCATAAAGGAGACGTTCTAGTTCTAAACAACACTAAAGTAATCCCTGCCAGATTAATAGGACTAAAAGAAGAAACAAACGCTACCATTGAATTACTACTATTAAAAGAAATAAAAAACGACACATGGGAATGCCTAGTAAAACCAGCAAGAAGAATAAAAGTAGGAACCATTGTAAAAATACAAGACAAGCTAAAATGTGAATGCATAAAATGCTTAGACGAAGGAATATGTCACTTTAAAATGATATACGACGGAATTCTCCTAGAAATACTAGAAGAACTAGGGACAATGCCACTCCCACCATACATCAAAGAAAAACTAAAAGATCAAAACCGTTATCAAACAATCTATGCCAAACAAAGTGGATCAGCAGCCGCACCAACCGCCGGCCTCCACTTTACCAAAGAAATACTAAAAAAACTAAAAGAACAAGGAGTAATAATCTGCTATATTACTCTTCATGTCGGACTAGGAACATTTAGACCAGTAAAAGTAGACGATGTAAAAAAACACCAAATGCACAAAGAATACTACGAAATAGATAAAGAAACATGCGATATTTTAAACAAAGCCAAACAAGACAAAAGAAAAATAGTAAGCGTTGGCACAACTACAACCAGAACCCTAGAATCAGTAATGACTAAATATAATAAATTTATTCCAACCAAAGAAGAAACCGATATCTTTATCTATCCTGGATATAAGTTCAAAGCCATAGACACTCAGATAACAAACTTTCATCTGCCAAAGTCAACACTAATCATGCTAGTAAGTGCCTTTGCCACCAAAGAAATAATTCTAAATGCTTATAAAGAAGCAGTAAAAAATAAATATAGATTCTTCTCATTCGGAGACTCTATGATACTGGGGGATTTTGAAAATGAATAAAAAAGTATTAATAAAAGACCTATACAATAAAATAAAAGAATACTACAATCTAAACGATGAAAACTTTTTAGAAAACCAAGTAAATATGTTCTACGAACTAAACGAAACAACCGAAAATGGAATAGTAACATGCAATAACCACTATAGTGCCGTTTTTGACAGCACCGCTTTATACATAGAAAACTATGATGACTTAATCTGTATTCCATTAAAAAACGGAGAAAAAACACTAGAATATCTAGAAAAAATTGAAGTTCAATACATAACAATAGATGAAGAACTACCAGTCATAAAAGACATATTTAAGAAAAAACAAAAAAAGAGGTAATAAAATGACCAAATTAAAATATGAATTAATAAAAAAGGACAACAAAGCAAGATTAGGAATAATCCATGGCGAAAAAGACTACGAAACACCAATGTTCATGCCAGTAGGAACAAGAGCCACAGTAAAAACCCTATCACCAGAAGAACTATACGATATAAATGCTGGTATTATCCTTGCCAACACTTACCATCTATGGTTAAGACCAGGGGAAGATATAATTAAAAAAGCTGGTGGTATAAAAAAATTCATGAACTATAAAGGACCAATGCTTACCGATTCTGGAGGTTTCCAAGTATTCTCACTTGCCCAACCAAAAGATATATCCGAAGAAGGCGTAAAATTTAAAAGCCACATTGATGGCTCAAGTCTCTTTTTAACACCAGAAAAATCAATTCAAATTCAGAACAAAATTGGAGCCGACATAATCATGAGTTTCGATGAATGTCCATACTATCCATGTACCTATGAATACATGAAAAATAGCATTGAAAGAACCCTTAGATGGGCTAAAAGAGGAAAAGCCACCCATAACAATGAAAATCAAATGCTCTTTGGAATAGTCCAAGGTGGAGAATTTAAAGATCTAAGAGAAAAAAGTGCTAAAGAAACAGTGAAAATGGACTTTGATGGCTACTCAATCGGAGGAACATCAGTAGGCGAAGACAAAAAAACAATGTACGAAATGATAGACAACTGCATTGACTACTTACCAGAAAACAAACTAAGATACCTAATGGGCGTTGGAGATCCCCTTGATATTCTAGAAGGAGTAGAACGAGGAGTAGACATCTTTGACTGCGTCCTTCCAACTAGAATTGCAAGACACGGAAATGCCTTCACAAGACAAGGAAAAATAAACATAAAAAATGCCAAATACAAAGAAGACTTTACTAAAGTCGAAGAAAATTGTGATTGTTATTGTTGCAAAAATTATACCAAAGCCTATATAAGACACCTCTTAAGCGTCGACGAAACCCTAGGCCAAAGACTATTATCAATCCACAACATAAGATTTCTAACCAAACTAACCGAAGAAATAAGACAAGCAATAAAGCAAGATAACTTTAAAAAATATAAAAAAGAATTCATAGATAAATATACAAAAAAATAAAAAATATGATAAAATATATTAGTAGTACCCAAAATATAATAAAAAAGGAAGTGTTTTAATGAAGTTAAGTCAAAACTTCTTCTATACTTTAAGAGAAGACGTAAAAAATGAAGACTGCAAAAGTAGTAATCTATTAGTAAAAAGTGGAATGATTAAAAGAGTATCAAGTGGAATTTATATGTACATGCCTCTAGGACTAAAAGTTATTAGAAACATCGAAAAAATAGTAAGAGACGAAATGAACAAACAAGGAGCTCTAGAACTTCTAATGCCAAGCCTTCTTCCAAGTGAAGCCTATGAAAAAAGTGGTAGAAAAGAAAACTTCGGTAAAAGCATGTTCAACCTAAAAGATAGAAACAACAGAGACTATGTCCTTGGACCAACCCACGAAGAACTATTTGTAAATGCAGCATCAAGTATGATAAAATCATACAAAGACATGCCATTCACTATATATCAAATGGCCACTAAATACCGTGACGAAGCCCGTCCTAGATACGGACTTATAAGAGTAAGAGAATTTACCATGAAAGATGCATACTCATTTGATCATACCTATGAAGGACTAGATAAATCATATAAAACAATGTTCAAAGCCTATAAAAACATATTTGACAAAATAGGACTAGACTATAAAATAGTACGAGCAGACACAGGATTAATGGGAGGACTCCTATCCGAAGAATTCCAAGCCATAACCGATATCGGAGAAGACACAATAGTAATATGTGAAGAATGTGGCTTCAGATCAAACATAGAAATATGCAAATGCGTAATCGAATACGACGACATTCCACTATCAGATAAAGAAAAAGAACTAATCCATACCCCAAACATAAAAACCATAAACGACCTAGTAGAAAATGGATTCGATATAAATGACTTAACTAAAACTCTAATATATAAAACAGACACTGAATTAGTAGCCTGCCTCATAAAAGGAGACAGAGACATAAATGAACTAAAATTACAAAACCTACTAGAAACAAAAACACTAGAACTAGCAACTGAAGAAGAAGTAGAAAAAGTAACAAATGCTAAAATAGGTTCAATTGGACCAATAGGATTAAAAATTCCAATCATCGTAGATAAAGAAGTAATCCTAATGCAAGACTTTGTAGTCGGAGCAAACAAAACAGACTACCACTACAAAAACGCAAACGTCTATGACCTTGACCACTATCGAGTAGCAGACATAAAAAATGTTAAAGAAAGAGATAAATGTCCAGAATGCCGAGGAAAACTAGTCTTTAAAAAAGGAATAGAAATAGGAAACACCTTCAAGCTAGGTACAAAATATTCACAACTTTTAGATCTAAAATACTTAGATAAAAATAATAGAGAAAGACATCCAATAATGGGATCATACGGAATAGGAATTGATAGAGTACTAGCAGCAGTAATAGAACAAAACAACGACGACAAAGGAATAATATTTCCAATATCAATTGCTCCATATAAAGTAGCAATAGTTCTAATAAATAATAAAGACGAAAAACAAAAACAAGTAGCAGAAGAAATATACAATAAACTAAACGAAAAAGGTATAGACACAATCCTAGACGATAGAGAAGAAAGACCAGGAGTAAAATTCAATGATATGGACTTAATAGGTATACCAATTAGAATAACAGTAGGAAAGAAAGTAGATAAAGATAAAGTAGAAATAAAACTAAGAAAAGAAGACACATCAAAAGACATAAAAGTAGATAAAATAGAAGAAGAAATCCAAAAACAAATAAGAAAACTATCAAGAAAAAGTAAAAAGAAATAAAAAAGTTGAAATAGATTAATGATTAATTCTATTTCTTTTTTTCATATACTAAACTACATAATAGTGATAATAAGCGAAATCAAGAAGATAAAAAACAAAAGGTACTTGAAAAAAGTAAAATTTTGATATAAAATTAAGTTATAGAAAACTAAAGAGGAGGACAGGTGTAACTACAAAAATTCATGCATCATGTACAAACACCTAATAAGTAACATGGTAAACAAATATTCGCTAGGGGGGGGGGGCAAAATACTACTAACCCTATAGATAAGAAAGGGAAAACAATAAAAATAATATCAATAATAATACTTTTAATACTAATAGTAATTAGTATATCTTTTGCATTAGGAAATATTGATATAAATATACTAGGAAGAAGAAATATAAAAATATCTAAATGCGAACTAGATATAAACTTTAAAGAAAGTGAAGAACTAATGCTAGTAAGTAAATATCCCATATCAAAAGAAGAAGCATTAAAGTATAATGCAAAAGAAATAAATATAACAAACAATTCTACATGTGATACAGCTTATTATAAAGTAACAATAAAAGACTTAGTAAATTCATCTATAAATAAAGATAAGATTAACTATCAAGTAATAGATAAAAGTACAAATACAGAAACAATAGATAAAAACCCAGATAACTTTAATATAAGTGATTCACTTACTAAAGGAAATACAAAAACATACACAATAAGACTATGGATAGATGAAAGTGCAACCAATACTGACTTATTTATAAATGGAGATACGACAAAACCAATGGAATACAGATATGCATTAAACATAGAATCAAGTGATGAATATATGAAAGTAGACTATGCATTAACCTTTGCTAAGTCAAAAGTAGGAACAGACGGACTAGAAATAGTAACCCATGAAATAGATGACACACTTCAAGTAGATAATAAGTTTGCTACAGAATACAGATATAGAGGAGGAGATTCCATAGTAAATAACTATGTAACATTCAATAATGAAACATGGAGAATAATAGGAATAATTCCAACAGAAGATACAGACGGTAATGTAGAAAACAGATTTAAGATAATAAAAGATGAATCTATTGGATATTATGTTTGGGATAGTGATACCGAAATAACATATGATTATGAAATAAATAATAATTTTAATCTTTTGAATAACAATAATAATGATATAATCACCCCAAATGATTTAATTAACCATAATGAAAAATATGAAACTATACAGACAGCACCTGATTTGGGAACAAAAAAATGTACTACTTGTAGTAATAATTGGGCTAGACCTAGTGCATTGAATACATATTTGAATAGTACATATTATAATTCAATAAATACTAATTCAAAAAATATGATAGGAACAACAAAATATTATCTTGGAGGATATAATACTTCTGATATAACAAATGATGTAATGTGGCAATATGAAAGAAAGAATGATGTCAACAGAAGTGGTTATTATTCTGATACAAATCCAGTAATGTCAAATGATGCATCTAAGAGTATTGCATTAATGTATGCCAGTGATTATGGGTATGGAGCCTCAAAAGAGTGTCCACAAACACTAAATAACTATAAGAACGATACATTATGTAAAATGACAAATAATTGGTTAGATAAGTCTCTAAAGGAATGGCTACTTCCACAGTATCCAGATGGTGGTAGATTGTTTTATCTTGAGTCCAGCAACGTCGAACATTACAACGGTTGGACTCTGACTTACTATTCTTTTGCAGTTCGTCCAATTTTATCTTTATCATCCAACGTAAAAATTTCAGGTGGAGAAGGAACTTCTTCTAATCCATACACTCTGTCACAATAAATTAATCAAAACTACTTGTATAAACATTAAATAAGTAGTATATTATATATAAAGAAGCACGTTCCTTGAACGTCGGCTTCCTAGTTTTGTAGAAAGCGACGCTTCTCTATATCAGAGAGACGTCGCTATTGTATTACATATAAAGTTTATGTATTAACATGATGATTATATATAATTGCAATAGGGAGATTATAAAAAACATTAAGATTGTACAATCTTTCTTGCTCATCATAATAACCACCTCACTTTCATAGAAAGTAAAGCCGACGCCCAAAGATACGTGCTAATATCACTATATACTATATAGAAACACAATGCAAATGAGCAAAAATGACATTTGGTATAAAAAATAGTGCACAAAATCAAGAATTGCCCTAAGGCAAAAACAATTTTTAATATAAAAAAGGATACTAAAAAGTACTATTTTGTATAAATTAAAAAAATTTCTTGAAAAAGTATTTTTTTTGTTATAGAATTAAGTTATAGAAAACTAAAGAGGAGGACAGGTGTAAACAAAAAGATATATGCATGATACGCACACACCTAATAAGTAATATGGTAAACAAATATTCGTCGGGGGGGGGGGCGGAATACTAGTAATAAAGTAAAACAAAACCCCTTATTTAAAGATATAAACGACTATAATAAATATCTATTAAGTTTAATAGGTATTCTTTTTCTTGTAATAACAGGAGTAATCTCTTATAATCTTACAAATGCATCATATGCAAAGTGGAGTAGTAGTATAGAGTCTAAGAATGTGTTGAAGCTTAGTGTGCAATCAGGTCTTGATAAAAGTGGTGCGAATAAACCAGAACTTACAAATAATATGATACCAGTATATTATGATAGTACAAATGCAGTATGGAGAAAAGCAGATGCTAATAATAGTAAAGAAAATTATAAATGGTATGATTATGATAATAAGATGTGGGCAAATGCAGTAACTGTTACAGAAACTAATAGGAGTACTTATCTAAGTGCAAATGTAGGTACAGAAATAAATATGAATGATATAAATACAATGTGGGTATGGATACCAAGGTATACTTATACATATTTAAATACAAATACACCACAAGAAATAAATATAAAGTTTGAAAAAGAAACAAATAGTACAGGCACAATAAAATGTACTGATAATGTATCAGGAAGTGGTACAACATCACAAACATGTACAGATACAACAAATGGTTCTTTAGTTGCAGGAACATCTACATATACCCACCCAGCATTTACCTTTGGAGATAAAGAACTAAAAGGATTATGGGTAGGTAAGTTTGAGAGTAGTGCAACAACAATACCAACAAGTACTTCAACAACAGAATCTACAGTAATAATAAAACCAAATGTACAATCATTAAGATATAAAGCAGTATCGTATTTCTTTCGCGATGCCCGACAAATGGAGAAAGCAAATAATGTATATGGCTTTCCACAAAGTAGTAGTACAACATTTAATTGGAATGGAGAATTAAATGGAGATACAAATAATATAGATATCCATATGATGAAGAATACAGAATGGGGAGCAGTAACATACTTATATCATTCTAAATATGGAAGATGCACAAATGGTAAATGTGAAGAGCTAACAATAAATAACTGTAATACTTATACAACAGGAATTGGAGCAGACTCAGTAAGTGCAAGTTATTCATCAACAACATGTACAACAGATAAGAATAAATATAATGGAGAAAGTGGAGTAAAAGCGTCAACTACAGGAAATGTATATGGTGTGTATGATATGTCTGGAGGCCCATGGGAATATACAATGGGTAACATGGTAAACTCCTCTAATCAATTTTATACATTATCTGCATCAAACTGGAGTACAACAACATATCCATTAGCAAAGTATTATGATAGTTATACATATAATGGTAGTTATACAACATATACAAGAGGAAGATTAGGAGATGCAATAGTAGAAATGAGTCCTTCATCTAGTTCTTATACTTCGTGGTATTCAGATTTCGCCTACTTCCCGTACTCGTCCAATTCTTGGTTCACTCGTGGGGGTCACTACAATGATGGTCCGGACGCGGGCGTTTTCGGTTTCAGCTACGAGGTTGGTATTGCGGACCATTACCACTCGTTTCGGGCCTCGCTCATCGCACAGGCCTCTTAAGCCTGTTTAATATAAATAATTTTAATATTTTCATAAACTTGTTTATTTTCATTAATCAATATTTTATGTTATTAATAGTATATTATAGAACTTAAATTAAAAAAAATAGGGTGGTTTATATTACATATTTAAGTTCTAGGAGGTATATATGGACGTATTAGTAACAAATAAATTAATAAATATATTATTGATAAGTATTGCTTTTTCAATTATACAAATGACTTTTATACAAAAGTGTAAAAAGTTTAAATGTGTTAAGAAAGAGTGCCATATTTTATTACTTAATATAATAACTTCATTTCTAATTGGTGTGCCTTTTGCAATATGGTTTTATGATCTTTCGATTGGAGATTCTATTTGGGTAGCGATTTTCTCTTTTATTGGTGCACCTTCTATTTATCAAACATTAAAAAAACAAAATTTAATAAAGTATACACCAGAGTCGCTTTCTAATAAAATATCAATACCTTTAGAAAATGAAATAAAGAGGGATTAGTTTTTATCTCTCTTTATTTTTATTAGTATAAAGTTTATTATTAAGACTGGAAATATTAAGCCAAATATATATGGGAATTTTAGAATTAAGATTTGAATTTTATAGTTAGTGAAAAAATAGATACTTGTGAAGGATATCGCTATTGTAATAATAAATGTTGTTATATTTATTTTGTTTTTATTTTTGATTTTTAGAGTGTCTTTTATATATGTTTTTATAAAATATACAATGAAACATATACCTGAGAATGAGCTTATAAAGAATGATGTTGACATTATGTTTTCTACTCTTTGTATGAAGTTAAAGAGGTTTATTTTTTTGAATAGAACATATTCTGGATAGATAAAAATGGATGCTAGGTCTATACCGTAAATGCTTATTATAAAAAAGTAAAAAATAAAGATTAGGATTGCTCCGGTTATATAGGCTATTATAAGTGATTTTGTTAGTTTGTGTTTGTCTGTTATGTCATTTCTTTTGATGCAAAGGATTGCTGTTAATGGCAGGATAAAATAAGAAGGAATAGTTAGGGCTAGGGTAATTATTTTACTTTTTGAAACACTTATTATTGGAAGGATATTTTCTGGATCTATTTCTGGTATTAGAAGGGAGAATCCTATTATAAATGAGAAGATTAGGATGAAGTATAGGACTAGTGATGTTCTACAGATTATTTCTTTTCCTTTGCATACAGCGAATGCTAAGATACATGAATAGATGAATGCTACTATGTAGTAGGAGTTTCTTATTAGGAGTTGATTTATTGTAAAGTTTAGTGTTATCCATGCAAGCATAAATGCTAAATATAATAATAATATTGTGTAGATTGTGTTTATTATGTGTCCTATTATTTTGAATTTTTCTATGTTATATTGGAATATATTTTGATTTGTTAGTTTATTGCTTATTTTTATTATTATGAAGAAGGGGATTATGCTTATTGTATAACCAATTATTAGAATTAGAAGGGATGATGTGTTTCCCTTGTTTAGAATTAGTTGGGTGCCTAAGGTAGGAAAACATAGGGTTAGAAGAGATATTACTACGGTAAATAATTCTTTTGTACTTATTTTATTCATTGTTGCCTCCATAGTTACTGGTGTTAGAGTTTCCGTATCTAAATAATTTGGTTTTTGTGTTTATATTTATGTTTGATATTTCATATATGTTTTTGTTTTTGTATTGGTTGTATTTTTTGGGATAGTGTTTGTATATTTTGTTTTTAATACCTAAGATGTCAGTGTTTGTTTTTTTTGAATAATTTATTAGGCTTATTATGTATTCTTTTATGGTTTGGTTTAGATTCTCTTGTATTTTTGTTAGTTCTTGATCAGTTATTAATTTTAGTTTTTTGTTGACGTCTACTAGGTATGAGTCAGTTTTTATATTGATGTTTATTTCTGGTTTATTGTTTTTAATGTTTATTTTTATACTGTTTTTTGGGTTTATTAAAACTGTTGCGATGTTTTCGTTTTCGTAGGTTGTGTTTACGATTATGTCAGAAAAATTATTATTTATTAGGTTATAAGCAATAATTGGTTCATCTTCTAGGACTTCTTGAAGTTTATTGTTTTTGAAGATACTCATCCCAATTAGTTTGGTGTTTTTGTAGTCTTCATTGGGGTTTTTGGAAGTGACGATTGTAGGAACAATGGGATCGATTCCTTTTTCTTTGTTTGTAGCAACGAAGTCTTCCATTACGATTTCGGTTATTTTGCCATTTCGTTGATTGCCATTTTCAATGGTTGTTATGATGTCTTTGGCTGGAAATGATTCGTTTTTTTCATCATTGGTGTTTAGGATATTTTTGGCTTTGTTGTCGTTGCTTACCACAAGAAGGGCTTCGGTTCTTGCTTCAGGGCTTCTCATGAAGTAGTCGAAGGTTTCTTCGATGTTGTTTTCAATGACGCCTTGTCCAATTACCATTAGTTCTAGATGTCCTAAATAGATTGTGTTAGGATATTTTAGAGTAATGTTTCTAATGGCACTTGGTATTGTTTTTCCTGTTCCAACGTACATTAGGGAAGTTCTGGTTGCTTGGTTTTCTTCTTCGTTGTTACCACTGTTGAGGTCCATTATTTGAAGAGTTATGGTGTATTCTTTGTTTTCGTAGTCTATACCTATAGCATTTGCTATGGCAAGGTCATTTATTTCTTTATAGGTACAACTTGTTGTTAAGAAAATTAGAATAATTAAGAAAATATATTTTTTCATTTTAGCACCTCATTTTTGTTAAGGATAGGGTCTTGTTTTTGGTTGTTTTTATTTGTAACGATGAAGGAGTCCATTATTTTGCTTTTTCCAAGTGGTGCAATTGGGTATAGGTATGGTTTTCCGAATGATTTTATACTTGTTGTTATAATTAGGAATAAAAACATTGAGAAGACGATTCCTACGATTCCTAGGAGGGATGCAAATATTAAAAAGATTAGTTTCCATATTCTTATGGCGTTTACCATTGAAACATGGGAAAACATTAAACTACATATTGATGATATAGCTATTACGATGACCATGATTGGGGATACGATTCCTGCAGATACGGCGGCGTCTCCTAGAACGATGGCTCCTAGAATGCTTATGGCATTTCCTGATACTTGGGGCATTCTGAGGTCGCTTTCTCTTAGAATTTCAAAGATTAGAATCATGCCTATTGCTTCGATAAAGGTAGGAAAAGGAACACCATTTCGCTGTTGGGCGAAGTTTACGATTAGAGTTAGAGGAATTGTTTCATGGTTAAAGGTAGTAAGAGCAATGTAGAATGCTGGTAGGATAATGGCAATGTAGAATGATATTAGTCTAATTAGTCTGGTAAATGTGGCGTTTTTTGGGTTTTGGTAGTAGTCTTCTGGAGAATGAAACATGTCGATAAAGAAGGTTGGGACTAAAATAGCAAATGGTGAGTTTTCAACGATTATGGCTATTTTTCCATGAAGCAAAGACATGCAAATGAGGTCTGGCCTTTCGGTTGTTTCAGCAAGAGGAAAGACGTCGTTGTTGGAGACGATGCATTGAGAGATAAAGGTTGAGTCCATGACGTAGTCTAAGTCTATTTTGTCAATTTTTTCTATTACGTTGTCAATTAGTTCTTGTTCTGCTATGTCTTTTAAATATAATATACCTATTTTTGTTTTTGATTTTTTACCGATTTTCTTTTCAGTTATCGTAAGAGTATCGGTTTTTATTCTTTTTCTTATTAGACCAATGTTTGTTATATAGTCTTCGTTTAAAGAGTCTTTTGGACCATTTATTGTTTGTTCAATGGTTGGTTCGGTAATGTTACGAGATAGATTTTTTTTGGTTTCAACTGAAATAATTTGATTTTTTTCTATTGTAATGCAACAACCATTGTCTAAGTATTCAAATATTTCTTCTTCTTTTATTTTTTTAATACTAGGACTTGTTAAGACTTCTTCTAGATTTTTAAATGATGGATTTTGTGCTATGTTTTTTATGATTGTTTCATTTATAGTGTTGGAATCACATAAAGAGTCGATGTAGATAAGGGTTATTTTTTTATTTTTTGTATTAATGGTTCTAAACATTAAGTCAAAAGAGTTATTATATTTTTTTTTAATTTTTGATATAATTTGTTCTAGATTCATAAAAACCAACCCTTCCTTTCACTTTATTTAAGATGTCAATAGTTATCAAAAAAAATTTAGACTATTACCTAATTTCAGTTATATTATTAACAAAAATGTTGATTTTTATAACTGGAATATGATAAAATGATTTTAATAAAGGAGTGTTAAATATGAAGGATAAAGGTTTAAAAATAATTATTGGAGCAGTAATTTTATTTATTGTACTTATTGCTGTTTATTTCTTATTTATCGGAGGAAGCGATGCTAAAAAGTTTGATAGAGAATATTCGATTGGAGAAGACAATGTTTTTGTTTATAAGAACGCTAAGGAAGTAGTGGATATTTTAAAGAATGGAACTGGTATTGTTTATATGGGATTTCCTGAGTGTCCTTGGTGTCAAGCTTATGTAAAGATACTTAATGATTCTGCTAAAGAAAATGGTGTTGATAAGATTTATTATTTAAATATTAAGAATGATAGAGAAAATAATAGTAAGGAATATCAAGAAATAGTTAATTTGCTTAGAGGAAAACTTGTTTTTGATAATGAGGGTAAGGAAAAAGTAACTGTTCCTTATGTGGCTTTTATTGCTAATGGAAAGATAATTGATTATGATAATGAAACTTCAACAATGAAGGATGATATTACTCCGGCGCAATTCTGGACTAAGGAAGAAAAAGAAAAGATTAAAACAAAGTTTAAAGTTGTTTTTGAACAAGTTAGTAAACAAGGAATGTGTACTGATTGTAATAAGTAGGAGGATTTTATATGACTGAAAATAATCAAAAATCAAAGGTTGCTGCAGGAATATTTGGAATAATTTTTGGTGGCTTAGGTATTCATAATTTTTACTTAGGTTATAATGGAAAAGCTATCGCACAGCTTTTGATAACTTGTTTATCATTTGGAATATTATCTTTTGTTTCGTGGACATGGGGTTTTATCGAAGGAATACTTATTTTGACAGGTAGTATTGATTGTGATGCAAAGGGAAATAAATTAAAAGACTAGTTATTGGTCTTTTCTTTGTATTAAGAGATAATTTATGATTGTGTCTTAAATTTAGAAAAAGGAATGGGATTTGTTATGAAAGAAGAAATAATTAAAAAATCTAATTTAAAATTAGAACTTTCTTATGATGAGTTGTCTTATTTTTTTAATGGTTATTTGAATGGTGATGTTACTGATGATGAGATGACAATTGTTTTAAAGAATATATGTAATAATGGCCTTAGTAAAAGGGAGACTTTTGATTTGGTTGACATTTTTGTTAAGAGTGGAGATAGGATAGATTTTTTAAGTGATGTAATAGATAAACATTCAACTGGTGGTGTTGGTGATAAGACAACCCTTGTTATTGGACCAATTCTTGCCTCTTTGGGAGTTAATTTTGCTAAAATGAGTGGTAGGGCTTTAGGATATACTGGTGGTACGATTGATAAGCTGGAGAGTGTTGGAATAAAAACTAATCTTAGCTTGGAAGAGATAAAAAAACAACTTGATGAGGTTGGTTTTGTGATTTCTTCTCAAACTAAAAACATTTGTCCAATGGATAAGAAAGTGTATGCTTTAAGAGATGTTACAGGAACGACTTGTTCGATTCCTCTTATCGCGGTTAGTATAATGAGTAAGAAAATTGCTGGTGGTTCTCATAATATTTTAATTGATATAAAGGTAGGACGTGGTGCTTTAATAAAAAATAAAAAAGAAGCTAAGATTCTAGCAAAGCTTATGATTGAAATAGGAAATAAGTATCAAAAAAAAGTTGTTTGTATGTTAACTAGAATGGATAATCCTTTGGGTAATAATATCGGAAATTCACTTGAAGTGTTGGAAGTATTAGATGTTTTAAAAAATGAAGTTAGAAATGATTTGTATTATTTGTGTTTTTATATGTCTAGTATAATGGTTTCAATTTATAAGAACATTAGTCTTAGTGTTGCTGAAAAAGAAGTTGCTAAAGTTCTTTCTGATAATTCGGCTTATGATAAGTTTATGGAAATGGTTGCTTATCATGGTAGAAAGTTGGAGATAACTTTGGATCCTTCTTCGGTGATCGTGGCAAAAGAGAGTGGTTACGTTAAGAGTATAGATGCTTTTATTTTAGGTAAGTTATCTATGGAGCTTGGTGCTGGTAGACATAGTAAGGATGATAAAATAGATTATAATTGTGGAATAGAAATTTTGAAGAATGTTGGTGATTATGTATCAAAGGATGAGATATTGTGTCGTTTGTATACTAAGAAAGAATTTGATGCTGATGTTGTTTATCAAGCTTATTGTTTTAGCAAGAGAAAGCCTAGATTAAAACCTGTTATTATTCAAATAATAAAATGAGTGTCTTGACAAAACTTGACACTTTTTTTGTATTTTCTTGCTAATATTATTTTTTTGTTTTATACTTTAAGTATACGGTAAGACGTAATAATATGAAAGGGTGGTTTAAATGAAAAGATTTAAAAAGATAGTAAATGCAGTG
Source organism: uncultured Bacilli bacterium (assembly GCA_934096805.1). GTDB lineage: Bacteria > Bacillota_I > Bacilli_A > RF39 > UBA660 > JAEDJI01. Next base: position 82,046 of record CAKOMW010000002.1, read on the forward strand.
TTGCTTGTGATGCTGATTAATGTATTTAGTCCTTTAATGGTACTTGTAAATGCTTATGAGGCTAATGTTAATACTCTTGTTTCAAATTTAGATACAGGAATAAATAATATAAAAAATAAAATAGATTTATCTAAAAATAATAGTTTGTATAATACTGATAAGGCTTATAGTTCTGCAGTTGTTACGGTGTCTTCTGATGTGGATTATTTAGAAAATCAGGTTACTTTGGTAAAGAATGATTTATCTAGTGTTAAACTTAGTGACATTGCTAGGAATACTTCGAATAGTAATATTTCTACAGGATATAATGATTATATAAATGCTTGTGGAAGTGATTATATTATAGATATGGATGATATTAAGGATGTAGAATGTTCTGTTTCTTTAAATGGCGTTAGTAGTAAGATTGTTTATATTAGTAGCTCTGATTTAATAAATGAAATAGATAGTATTTATATTTCTAGTTTGAATAGTAAGATAATTAGTTATAATAATAGTTATGATAGTAAGTTTAATAACTATAAAAATGTTTATAATCATTATATTAATACAACTTTAGCTACTAGTGTTAATACTTTAAATGGTTATTATAATGAAGTAAATGATTATATTAATAATGAAAATACTCTTGGTAATAGACCTGATGTTATGGTTAATGGTAAGAATATTGTTGATTTAATTAATAATGATATTAAAAAAGTTTCAAGTAAAAATGATGTTTATAATGTTAATGAGCTTGATGGAGTGATTAGTGAAGTTGATTTGATTGTTTCTGATGCAAAGAATAGTAAGAATTTGTTTTTTGCTAATAATAAGTCTTATATAGAACTTGGAATTGATAGTGAAATAACTGCTTTGATTGATAAATATAATAGTAACTATAATGATTTTAATACATGGTTTACTAGTGCAGGTCTTGATATTAATGCAATTGATTATGTTTCTTTGTCTAGTAAGATTGATAATAGTTTCAAAGTTTTGGTAAAAAATAATGTTCTTTTAGAAGAAGATTATAATAATTTGATTAAAAAAATAAATGATTATTTAAAAAGAAAGCCTAGTGATAAGAGTGTTATTGATAACTTGCTTGCTGGATTAAATATTGCCCATGATAGATTTAATAAAGATAAGATTATTAGTCTTTTAGAGAGAGTTGTTAATGATACAAGTTTTACTAGTGAAGATACAGTTGATAATTTATATTTTATAAGGGACTATGATGTTAGTGAAGCAGTCAAGAAAAAGTTATTTAATTCAAAAAAATCTTTTTATAGTCTTTCTATTAATGATTATAAAAATAATATTTTAGATGATTCGATTATACTTTATGATGTAAAAAATGTTCCAAATGATTTAGCAAGAAAGATAGTCTACAACGCATCATTTACTTATAGTGATGATGAGTATAAACTTTATACTTATGACAGGGCTGGTCAATTACTTAGTACTTATGATATTGAAATTTCTGGTGATGTTAATAATGACAGATTGATTAATCAACAAGATGTAGATATGATGCATCAATTACTTGTTTCATCTTCTTTATCTGATGAATTATTTAAAAGATGTGATTTTAATAATGATGGTAAGTTTGATGTTAAGGATTTAGTGGGATTAAATAATCTTGTTTCTGGAATTTTTACAAATGATATAAAGGCATCGATTAAAGTTGTAAAGGAAGTTAGTAATAATACAATTAGTTATAAGATTTATTTAAAGAGTAATGGTCTTGTTAATGGATTTAGTTTTGATGTTGATACAAGCAGTGATTTAGTATTTAATAAGATGATTACTAATAACAATGTTTTGTTAAAAAATGATAATCATAAACTGTTTATTGTAGGCTATGGGAATTTTAATGATGGTGATTTGCTTCTTTCTTTGATATATGATAGAGATGAAGTAAGTGATTATACAACTTTTAAAATAAGTAATGGAATACTAGCTACTGATTCAGATAAGAGTACTGATAATGTTGGTTTTAGTGATGTAATTAAGAATGTCACTGATGAAGAAAGTAATAATACTAATGAAGAAGTGGTTCCTCTTAGTGATAATGTAGATGATGCAGAAGGACAAGTTATAATATATAAGGATGATACTTCTGTGAGCGATTCAGATAAGGATCCAGTTAAAGTTACATCAAAGGACATTGATGACCAAGATAAAATAAATATTAAGAGTCTAATTAAGATAGTGGTAGTTGTGCTTCTTGGAGCTTTAATTATTTATTTCTTAAGTAAAGAGGATGAAGAAACTGAGGCATTAGAAGAGGATAAGGAAAAAAAGACTGAGTAGTCTACTGATTAAAATTGTATTAAAGCTACTTGTGTAGAAAACGACGTCTCTCTGATATAGAGAAACGTCGCTTTAGATATTAATTAAAACATTTAGATTAATCTTACATGCATGATTAAGTATAAAGTGTGTAAAAGTACAATGTAAACGAATAAAAATGACATCTGGTATAAAAAAATAGTATTCAAATATAGGAATTGTCCTAAGATAAAAATAACTTTTAATATAAAAAAGGATACTAAAAAGTACTATTTTGTATAAATTGAAAAAATTTCTTGAAAAAGGAGTTTTTTTGTTATAGAATTAAGTTATAGAAAACTAAAGAGGAGGAAAGGTGTAACTGCAGGTTATGATAATTATAAACCACATAATGTCGGGTAAAATAATTCGAAAATTTACAAGATGTATAAACACCTAATAAGTAATATGAAAAACAAATATTCGCTAGGGGGGGGGGCAAAATACTAGTAATAAAATAAAACAAAACCCCTTATTTAAAGATATAAACGATTATAATAAATATCTATTAAGTTTAGTAGGTGTTCTTTTTCTTGTAGTAACAGGAGTAATTTCTTATAATCTTACCAATGCATCATATGCTAAATGGAGTAGTAGTACAGAATCAAAGAATATAATAAAACTAAGTGTAAAAAGTGGGATGGATGCAACAACATTTGCAACAAAAACAGTAGGAACAAATGGATTAGAACTAGTAACTCATACAATAGATGATACACTTCAAGTAGACAGCAACTTTGCAACAGAGTATAGATATAGAGGAGGAGACTCAGTAGTAAAGAACTATGTAACATTTAATAATGAAACATGGAGAATAATAGGAATAATACCAACTGAAGATACATCTGGCAACATAGAAAATAGATTTAAAATAATTAAAGATGAGTCAATAGGAAACTATGCTTGGAATAGTAACAATACCAACAATTGGATAAGTGCAACATTGAATAAGTATTTAAATTATAATTATTATAATGAGTTAAGCACTGATGCTAAAAATATGATTGAGAGAGCCAAATATTATCTTGGAGGTTATAATACTTTTCCTAATGTAACGTCTGACGCAATGTGGCAATATGAAAGAAAGAACGATGATAATAGAACAGGATATTATTATGGAACTAATCCAGTAATGTCAAATGATGCATCTAAGAGTATTGCATTAATGTATGCAAGTGATTATGGATACAGTGCATCAAAAGAATGCAAAGAAACATTATATAATTACATAAATGATGTGTTGTGTAAAACAATAAATAATTGGTTAGATAAAAGTGAAAATACATTACTAATTTCACAATCGTCTAGTGCTTCCTACAGTGTACTCTATGTGGACTCAAGTGGCTCTGTCAGTATGGGTTATGTCACCAGTAGTGAGTATGGTGTAGAACCAACCCTAACTCTATCATCTGGTGTAAAGATATCTGGAGGGAATGGCACTAGTGAAAAACCTTATGATTTGGAGGGACCTGAAACAATTAGTTTTAGTATAGATAATAAAACATATTATGCTAATAATGGTATGACGTGGGAAGAGTGGATTAATAGTGAGTATAATACAATTAAAACAATAAAAATTTCAGGGAGTAAGATAATTATTCCTAAAGTTATGGGGAGTTGTTATCTTATTTATGGTGGCAATAGCCAAAATATGGTTTTGGCAACGTCAGTAATAGAGGCTAGGAATGATTATACTTTTTTTGAAGCTGGAAGTAATTAATTATGACAAAAAATGTTTATAAATAGATAAGTTATTGATTGTATAAATAATAAATTTTCTGAAATATTAGAGTATACTGTTTTGTTAAAATTATAATTCACTAGAAAAAGGGACTTGCTTGTCCCTGGTTTTTTGAATTTTGATAAAATTTTATTATTTATTTTCTATTTTTTTTGTTTCATCTATATATTGATGGTTTAAAGTATTTTCATTTGAAATAGCTGATTTATTAGTTGCTTTTTCATAAGAAATTCTTGCATCATTTGCAACACTACCTCCACGAGATGCAACTTTTATATTTTCTTTTAAACCCTTAGGATGTTCTTCTTTTGCTATGTCCCTTGTAGTTATTTCTCCCAAAGTAGTAAGAACTAATTCTATATCAGTCATATTATCTCTTAAAGATTCTTTTCTAAGACCTTTATATTCTTTATATTCACTTGCTTTCATACCAGACCAACTTTTATATATTTCATTAGTAAGCATTGCATATTCAATAGGCTTATCTATTCCTCCTTCTTTCCATATATCTGTTAATTTAAATCTATCTACAATACCAGATAATCTTGCTTTTATCCATTCATCACTATAACCTTTGTTTCTATAATAAGAAACAGCTCTGTTAATAGCAATCTCTGGATCATATACTTCATCTATTCTCTCTTTTCCAAGAGAAGCTAACCAAAGTTTAAAAGGTTCTGCTTTAGGACTAGGAACAGATTCAATTAATCTAAGTATTCCTTTAGTATCCAAAGTATCAGTCATTCTTAATTTACCGTCTTGTGCTTTCATTTTCAACTGTACACATTTTGTGTACAGTTCACTTTGTTCTTCTTCAGTCATTCTCTTTTTTAGCATATTCCAATAGTTTCTTGGATTATTGCTATCTGTCAATGCCCTAATAACATCAACTACACTGAAATAGTAATCTTCTTGCTCACTATTCCATACACTCCTTATTTGTTTATCTTCAAAAAGATTAGATATTGTTTTTAATTTGTTATTCATATTACCAGCCTCCTTACAAATGTTTGTTTGTCCTCAAATAAATAATAACAGATAAGTATTAAATATGCCAAACGTTTCTTTGTATTTTTGTTATATTTTTAAACTTTCATAATACTTAAATTAATTATTTTGATTCAATTTGTTTTATATTTTCATTGTTTTCCACATACCTACGATTTATATTGTTTTCTTTTGTAATGATACTTTTTCTAAGTTCTTTTTCTAAATTATCACGGGTATTTTTTGCAATTTGTCCTCCTCGTTTAGCAATTTCCTTATTTTGCTTTAATCCCTGTGGATTATATGTTTTTGCTAATTCTTTTGTTGCTGTTTCACCAATATCTGTTAATAAGATTTCTAAATCAGACATATTGTCTCTTAAAGATTCTTTTCTAATTCCTTTATATTCTTTATATTCACTTGCTTTCATACCAGACCAAGCCTTATATATTTCATTTGTTAACACACCATATTCAATAGGTTCATCTATACCACCTGATTTCCATACATCTGTTAGTTGAAATCTATGTAGTAGACCTTTTAATCTTTTTTCAATCCAAGCATCACTATAACCTTTGTTTCTATAATAAGATATGGCTCTGTTAATAGCAATTTCTGGGTCATATACTTCATCTATTCTCTCTTTTCCAAGAGAAGCTAACCACATTTTAAATGGTTCTGCTTTAGGACTAGGTACTGATTCAATAAGTCTAAGGATATCTCTAGTATTCATTGCATCCCTTAATCTTTGTTTTCCATCTGGTGCTAGCATTTTCAACTGACTACAATTTGTAGTCAGTTCACTACCTTCTTTTTTTAATCTTGTTTTTAGTACTGACCAATATTTTCTTGGATTGCTGCTATCTGTCAATGCACTAATAACATCAACTACACTGAAATAATAGTCTTCTTGTTCATTATTCCATACACTCCTTATTTGTTTATCTTCAAAAAGATTAGATATTGTTTTTAATTTGTTATCCATATTATCACCCTCCTTGCAAATATTTGTTTGCCCTCAAATAAATAATAACAGATAAGTATTAAATATGTCAAACATTTTTTTGTATTTTTGTTATGTTTTTAAACTTTCATTAGATAATGCTTGAAACAATAATAAAAATATTATATAATTGAGTTAAGATATGAGAATACTTTTAAGTACGGTGATAATATGAAAGAGAAAATTAAGAATTTAGATAAAGAAACTAAACGAAGAATTAAAAAGTTAACTTTGTCAATATTTGTTATAATAATTTTAATAAGTGGTTTATCTTATGCATTTGTAAAAATAAATTATACTTCTAAAAAAGAAGAAAGTATTAATAGTTGTTTTGATATAACAATGACAGATAATGGAGAGCTTAGTTTGAATAATGCTATACCTACACAAGATACTATTGGTGTTAATACAAATCCTTATAAATATAAGATAACTAATACATGTGATATGGATGCGTATTATGAAACAACAATAAATGTTCTTTCTCCATCAGTAGTGAGTGATGCTTCAAAGGTAAGGGTTGCACTTTATGGTGATGGATATTTAACACCATCAACTTTATCTAGTTTAAAAACAGGTGAGGTGACTGCTAATTTTGCAAATCCTCTTACTAATTCAATAGCTAATCATGTAATAGATGAAGGGTATTTGCCTGCGAAAACATCTAAAGAGTTTAATTTGGCTATGTGGATAGGGTATGATGTTACAGAGTTTAATAATGTTTTTAATAGTCAAATACTAGTTACAGGAATAGCTAAGGAAGCAGAAACATTAACTAATCTTTCCGGAGGAGCTACTGTATTAAAAGCTAATACTATAAATAAAGATTATGATTATACAAAGGTAACAAGTGGATTATATTATCAAAAAAGAAATGATGATATAGATACTTTCTATTTCAGAGGAACTAATCAAAATAATAATTTTAGTTTTATGAATAAAGATTGGAAGATAGTAAGAATAAATAAAGATGGAAGTATAAAACTAGTATTAAATGATAGTATAGGAACAAGTACATATCAAAATATAGATACAACATTAAATACTTGGTATAATAGTAATATAAAAGGAAAAGATTATGAAAAGTATATAGTACAAGATAATTATTGTAATGATCAAGATTTTGCATATAAAAGAGTTGTTACAAATAATAAGCCTAGAATAAAATGTACAAATAATACAAAGAAAAGTATTGGTGTATTATCAGTAGATGAAGTAATGTTATCTAGTGCAGTATATAATAGTACAAACAAAACATCATATTTAGATAGTAATACAAATACATATACCTTAACACCAGCACAAAGTGCAAATGATGCATTCTCATATGGTGGAACAAAGCAAATAAGTATTGTAAATAAGACAACAAGTTTAGGTATAAGGCCAACAATTACAATAACAAAAGATGCAGTGATAAGTGGAGAAGGTTCTACTTCAAATAAATATAGTGTAAATGGAATATATAGTAATCTTCCAGAGGCCTATAATGATACAACAAAGCCAACAATAGAAATGGCAAATGTAACACAAAAGTGGACAAATACAGGAAAAGAAATAACAATATCAGGATATGATGAAAGTAAAGGTTCTGGAGTAGGGGCATATAATGTAACAACAACAAGTGCAATACCAGCCTCAAATGATAATAATTGGGTTAGTATGACTTCTGCGAAAGTAACGACAACAACTAAATATAATGCAGGGACATACTACGTATGGGTAAAAGATAAATCAAATAATATAAGTACATCAAAAACAGTAACAGTAGATAAGATAGATACAACAAAACCAACATGTACTTTAACATATACAAAGAGTGGAAATGGTTATAGATTAAAAATAACAGGACAAGATAATAACCAATTAGCAGGAAAACCTTATTCATTTGATGGAACAAATTATCAAGAGTTATCTACCAAGGTAGTAGGAGCAGGAAATCATACTGCATACGTAAAAGACATTGCTGGAAATGTTAATACATGCACTTTAGATTTAAATACTCCAGCTACAAAATTTGCTCTTGCCAACGTTAATACAGGTGGATTAGAAATAGTAAATCATGAAATAGATGATACACTTCAAGTAGACAATAAATTTGCAACAGAATACAGATACAGAGGTGGAAGTGTAAATAATTATGTAACATTTAACAATGAAACATGGAGAATAATAGGAATAATACCAATAGAAGATACAAATGGTAATGTAGAAGGCAGATTTAAAATAATAAGAGATGAATCTATTGGAGATTACAATTGGGATAGTGATACTGCAATAACTTATAATTATGAAAATGATGATTCTATAAAGCTATTGGAAAATTATAATATTAATTCAAATGATATTAATAACTTAATAGACTATAACAGTAATTATAATATAATAAAAAAAGTTTTAAATATATCATGTACTAACTGTGAAAATAATTGGGCTAGACCTAGCGTGTTAAATACATATCTTAATGATACATATTATAACAGTTTGAGTTTTGATGCGAAAAACATGATAGGAACAACAAAGTATTATCTTGGAGGATACAATGATGTGCCTAATATAACATCTGATGTAATGTGGCAATATGAAAGAAAGAATGATGCTAATCGAAGTGGATATTATTATGGAACTAATCCAGTAATACAAAGTGATGCGTCAAAAAAAATAGCATTAATGTATGCCAGTGATTATGGATATGGAGCATCAAAAGAATGTACAAGTACTTTATATGATTATAGAAATTCTACAAATTGTAAAACAACAAATAATTGGTTAGATAAATCACAATATGAATGGTTGCTTCCGCAGAGTTCAGGCGACATCCACTATGCGCTTATTGTGAATTCGGATGGCTGTGTATTTCACAAAAGTTTCGCCAGTGCCAGTGATCTTGGTGGCGTGCGCCCAGTCCTAAGTCTGTCATCTAACGTGAAGATTTCAGGTGGAGAAGGAACTTCAAGTAATCCATACACTTTGTCGGTAAGTTAATATTATCAGATATTTTAAAAGAAACCTTATAAGTAAGAGTTTCTTTTTTTATAACTTAGTATAGGACTAAACTTCGCTTGTCGATTGGCCTTTAAAACCTATTAAATAGTATGACAATAACTATGTGGTGAAAGTTTACTATATACGTAACTTTATATAGCATGTTAATTATAAATTAATAAGTATCATAATGAAAACAATTTATGATGGAGAGTTAGTGTTATTAATAAGAAAATATCTGGAGTGGAGTGTTAATTTTATTTACTTGATTTAATTAATTTAAAAAAATACAAAAAAATGTTTGACATATTTAATACTTATCTGTTATTATTTATTTGAGGGCAAACAAATATTTGTAAGGAGGATGATAACATGAATAACAAATTAAAAACAATATCTAATCTTTTTGAAGATAAACAAATAAGGAGTGTATGGAATAGTGAACAAGAAGACTATTATTTCAGTGTAGTTGATGTTATTAGGGCATTGACAGATAATGATTATCAAACGTCTAGAAATTATTGGAAATGGCTTAAAAATAAGTTAAATAATGAAGGAAGTGAACTGGTTAGTAATACTAACCAGTTGAAAATGAAAGCACAAGACGGTAAATTAAGAATGACTGATACTTTAGATACTAAAGGAATACTTAGATTAATTGAATCAGTACCTAGTCCTAAAGCAGAACCATTTAAAATGTGGTTAGCCTCTCTTGGAAAAGAGAGAATAGATGAAGTATACGATCCAGAGATTGCTATTAACAGAGCTGTTTCTTATTATAGAAACAAGGGTTATAGTGATGAATGGATAAAAGCAAGATTATCTGGCATTGTAGATAGATTTAAATTAACAGATATATGGAAAGATGGAGGAATAGATAAACCTATTGAATATGCACTGCTTACTAATGAAATATATAAAAGTTGGTCTGGTATGAAAGCAAGTGAATATAAAGAATATAAAGGTCTTAGAAAAGAATCTTTAAGAGATAATATGACTGATATAGAATTAGTTCTTACTACTTTGGGAGAAATAACTACAAGAGATATAGCAAAAGAAGAACATCCTCAAGGTTTAAAAGAAAATATAAAAGTTGCATCTCGTGGAGGTAGTGTTGCTAAAGGAGCAAGGGATTTGTATGAAGAACAAACTAAAAAGTCTGCTGTTACAAGTGATAATGCTTTAACTTATCAATATATAGAGCAAAATGATAGGATAGAATAATAAAAACTGTTTGGTTTTAGAGATTATGTTATTTCCAAAACTTGTCGAAATGTATTAGTTTTGGAAATATTTTTCCAGAACTTGACTTTTTTGTGTGGTTGATATATACTTATATTGAGGTGATTACTATTATGATACAGAGGAAAGAATATCTTGAGGAATTAATAAGATGGAAAGATAAGGATTTGATTAAGGTTGTTACGGGAATACGTAGATGTGGTAAGTCTACTTTGTTTGAACTTTTTATTGATTATTTAAAGAATAATGGTATAAAGGATGAACAAATAATATATATAAATTTAGAGGATATTGGTTATGATTTTAAGGATTATAAAGAGTTATATGATTATATAAATAAAGAAATAAATTCTAAAGAAAATTATTATGTATTTTTAGATGAAATACAAAATGTTTTTGGTTTTCAAAAGGCTGTTGATAGTTTATATATAAAAAAGAATGTTGATGTATATATTACTGGTTCTAATGCTTATCTTTTATCTGGAGAACTTGCAACACTATTATCAGGAAGATATGTGGAGATAAAGATGTTACCTTTATCTTTTAAGGAGTATGTAACAGTATTTGATAATAATAATTATCAAAAATTATTTTTAGATTATATGAAAAATGGTGGAATGCCTGGTAGTATAAGTGTATTAAAAACTAATGCTAATGATATAGATAAGTATTTGGATGGAATATTTTCTACTATAGTATATAAGGATATAATGGCTAGGAATAATATATCTGATAAAATGTTGCTTGATGGTGTATTAAAGTTTATATTTGATAGTATTGGAAGTCCTATATCTACTAAAAAGATAAGTGATACTTTAACTAGTAAAGGTAGAAAAGTTAGTAATCATACGATAGAAAATTATATAACAGCGTTTTTAGAAAGTTTTTTAATATATAAAGCAGAAAGATTTGATGTTAAAGGTAAGAATCTACTTGTAAGAGATTATAAGTATTATACAGTAGATACTGGTTTGAGGAGTTACTTTTTGGGTAAAAAAGCGGATAGTGATATGGGACATATATTAGAAAATATAGTTTATCTTGAGTTGCTTAGAAGAGGTTATAAAGTTTATATTGGTAAGGTTGATGATTTAGAAGTTGATTTTGTAGCAGAAAATAGAAATGGGTTAAAGTATTATCAAGTTGCACTTTCTGTAAGGGATAAAAAGGTTTTAGAAAGAGAGCTTAAATCATTACAAAAAACAGGAGACCATTATCCTAAGATATTGTTAACTTTAGATATGGACTTAGAAACTGATTATGATGGTATAACTAAAATAAATGTTGTGGATTGGTTATTGAGGGATAATGATAACTAATAAAGTATGGACTTTTTGCATAGAATATAGTATATTATTATTGCATTTAAAATGCTGTAATAAGTAAATGTTAATCGCTTCTAGGTGGTGCGAGCAATAAATGATCCTAGTCGTGAAATGTTAATCGCTTCCGAGTGGTGCGAGCAATAAGTGATCTCGGTTGTAAATGTTGGAATGCATTGATATGACTTTTTTCAACTTTTAAAAAACTAAGAAACTCTACGGTTAAAGGTTTCTTTTTTTGTGTATTTATGTTATATTTAAATACTTTAAAAGACTTTGTATAATATGGTGTAAATAAATGCAAAATAAATAAAAAAACTTAGGAATTATTCATAAAACTTCATTTTATATATATGAGGTGATAAAATGTGTAAAGACACCGTATATATAGATATAACTAATGAATGGTTAAAGCATGTAGATAAAACCAAAAAAAGTGTAAAAGAAGCAAAATATGTAATAAAAGATGAAAAAACATATTATACGAATAATATCAATAAAATTATTTATACGAATAATATCAATAAAATTATTTATATGAATAATGAGTATAAGAATGGGTTATGGTATGTTGAATTAATGGGAGGAACATTATTGTATCTTCCTACTATTTCAGAAAATGGAGGGGTCTCATGTGCTGATTACTTGTATATATCAAGTGATGGTAAATTAAAGTATTTTCTTGAAGAAAAAGAAACTTTTGGAAAAGGAAAAAATGTTTTTTATCATGCTTTAGAAGACAAGAAAAATCAAAGTAATATATTCTTAATAGATTGTACAAAATCAAAATTAACAAATGAAGAAATAAAACAAAGAATTAATGTTGTATTTAAATCAAAAAAAACTTCTTATGTAGAAGTTCTAATAATTAAGAATTGTAATAGATTATATGGAATATTTAGTAGACAAAAATAAAAAACCAGCCTCTCTGGTTATAGTCAGTGGGACTGGTTTCTTATGTACACATTATAGCATGCTTACCATAATCTGTCAAATTGAACATGTTCATTATTAGTATATGTGAAAATAATGATATTTATAATTTATTTCATTTTTTTAATTTCTTGTAAATGTTTTAATTAAGTGATAAAATTATATTGGGTGAGGTTTAGTGAAACGCTTTAAGATGATTGATGAAGAGTTTATTTGTAAGAATTGTTCTAGCTTAGTTAGTCCACTTTTGTATACTGCTAGAGATCATTGTCCTGTTTGTTTATATTCTATTCATGTAGATAATAATCCAGGTGACAGGGCTTGTGATTGTTTAGGGTTTTTGGTTCCGATTGGTATAGAAAAGTTTCGTGATTCTTATAAGATAATTTATAAGTGTGATAAGTGTGGTATGTTAAAGAAAAATATATGTGCTAGTGATGATAATATGGATGAGATTATAAGACTTAGTGTTATTTCTTAGGTGGTATTTATGAAAAAAGTAGTTAAGAGTGTTATTTTATTATTTTTTATATTTTTATTGTTTCAATTAATAGTGTTTATTTTTAAGAAGGAACATGATGTTTCTTATGATTTGTCTTTTAATGATATGAATTATAAGATACATGAAGTTTTTAAGAATAAAAGGTATAATTTTGAAGTAAAAGTTGATGATAGTTATTTTGTTTTTGATACTGATAATAATTATCATAAAAAGAAGAAAGTTATTGATAAGTTATATTATTATGAGGATGATGATACTAAGTGTATTTATGCTCCTTTAGAAGACTCTGATATTGTTTGTTTAGAGAATGGGGTTTTGAAGTCTAGTTATGCTTCTTCTTCTAATTCTTTTATTAAGGAATTAAAGAAACTTGGTTATTCTAATCCTAATTGGGATAGTAAAGATAAAGATCAAGTTATAAAAAAGATTGATCAAGTTTCTGTTAATACTAATAATATTGATGATGATACTTATATTTATTTATGGAAGTATAATGGTTTCTTTTCTATAAATAATGAATCATTAGAGAAGTTAAATGTTTTTTCTAATGATACTTATGTAAATAATCTTGGGATTATGGTAGATAAATATTATTTAGTTCCTAATTATGATGAAAAGCATGATTTTAAAACTATGTATGTTTATAATATGACTAATAATAAAAAGAAAGAGATAAAGTTTAAGAAGAAGGTTTCTTATGATTCATATATAAATGGAGCAGTTGATGATAAGGTTTATTTATTCGATAGGAATAATTTAATTCAATATGAGATAGATGCTAAGAAGAGAAAGGTTTCTATTGTTGGGGATGTTAAGTCTGGGGGACTTGTTTATTCTAATGGTGAATTTAAAAGTATAAATATTTATGAGTTTAGGAAAAGTGATATTCTTTATAAGAATGATTATTCTTCTTTGATTGGGGATTCTTCTTATAGTAATAAAATTTTTGATAATTATTATTATTTGAAGAATGGAAGTTTTTATAAGTATAATAGTGTTTTTGAGGTTGATGTTTTACTTTTTAAAGCTGATAGTATAAGTAATGTATCAATGGCTAATGATGATGTTTATTTTATATCTGATAATAAATTATATTTATATGATGGAACAGTAAAAGAGGTTCTTTCTTATGATGAGTTGTCTTTTAATAGTGTTAATAGGTATGCTGTTTATAAAAAATAATTGGAAAGGAGGGATAGAATGCCAGTTAGAGATGAAAATATGAAAGTAAGAGATATTGATGCAACTTTACAAAGACTTAATGAAGAAATAGGATTGGTTCTTAATGTTAATGATAAGGAAGAATCTGATGATAAAGAAGAGGAAGATGAAGAGGAGTAATGCTCTTTTTTCTTTTTAGTACTAACTTATGTATTGTTTCATATGCTTAACTTAGATGTTATACGGGAAATTATAATAGTAGTTAAGATTAAATTTAAAGAGGATGATTGAGTCTATGAACAATAAAGTTATGACAAATATGAATGTAAAAGGAAATTTAATCAATGTGATGAGAGTTAATAATGTTCATTTGATTTTTATTCATTGTAGGAAGAAATTTTTAATGAAGATTTTAAACTAGCGAAATCTCGCGAGTTTAAAAATGCTGTTGCGAATAATTGTTTTTCAGCAGTTGCTAAAAAATAGTTGAAATAGCTATATAACTCTACTATATTATAAAAAACTTTTTAAAACTGAAAATATTTCATATATAATTTGAGAAGTATAATGCCAGTTAGAGATGAAAATATGAAAGTAAGAGATATTGATGCAACTTTACAAAGACTTAATGAAGAAATAGGATTGGTTCTTAATGTTAATGATAAGGAAGAATCTGATGATAAAGAAGAGGAAGATGAAGAGGAGTAATACTCTTTTTTCTTTTTAGTACTAACTTATGTATTGTTTCATATACTTAACTGAGGTGTTATATGGAAGATTATACTGTTAAAAATAATGATACAATATTTTCTATAGCTAGTGCATTTGGAATACCTGCGATTGAGATAATAAGGGCTAATAATTTAAAGGAACCTTATAATATAAAAACAGGTCAAGTACTTAGTATACCAGTTGGTACTTATAATATTTATGATTATTATGTTGTAAAAAGTGGTGATACTTTGTATAGTATTGCGAATAATTCTGGAGTTTCGGTAGATATAATTACTGCGATTAATGGTTTGGAGGAGAATGAATATATTTATAATGGGCAGACTTTGTTAATTCCTAAAAAGGATGTGAGGGTTTATATAACAAAAGAAGGAGATACAATTGAAGATGTTTCAGATTATTTCAAGGTTGGTGTATTAGATTTGATTTATAGTAATAATAATATTTTTTTATTACCGGAGCAGTTAATAGTTTATAGAAAAGTTTAAATATCTGGCTAGATTATTATTGACTTTTAGCATAATATATAGTATATTATTATTGCATTTGAGATAGTGCATTAATAAGAAAATGTTTCTCGCTTACGGGTGGTGCGGGTTATAAATGATCCCGATTGACAATGTTTCTCGCTTACGGGTGGTGCGAGTTATAAATGATCCCGAAAGAAAATGTTTAATTAAATTATATAGGGTAGGAACTATCCAAGTTTATGTCTCTTTACATTAATAATGATATTATTAAATGGAGAAAATTCTAATAGTGATGTTAGAAGCACGCGGTTTTAAATTGTGTGAGGTTCACAACTTCTATCTATTGATAGAGTTTTCTTTTTATTTATGTTTTAATTGGTAGTTTGAAATAAATTGATATGTAATAGTACTCATTAGGTTATTTGTACAAAGTGTATGTTTATAAAAAATTATCATATGATGTATAGAAAAGTTTAAAAATCTGGATAAGGCTGGATTTTTTCTTTTTTTTTTGGTATAATTTTAAGCAATTGAGAGGTGATATTATGATGCCTACAGTGTGTATAGTAGGGAGACCTAATGTTGGAAAGTCCACTTTGTTTAATAAATTAGTTGGTAAGAAGATATCTATTATTGAGGATACGCCTGGTGTTACGAGGGATCGTATTTATGGTGAAGTTAGTTATCGTGGGTATAATTTTAATTTGATTGATACGGGTGGTATTGATGTTTCTAAAGAACTTTTTAATGACGAAATAAAGGTTCAGGTACAAATAGGACTTCTTGAAGCCGATAAGATTATTTTTGTTGTTGATGCAAAAGAAGGAATTACATCGAATGATTTAGAGGTTAGAGATTTGCTTAGAAAATCTGGTAAGGAAGTAATTGTTGCTATTAACAAGGTTGATAATAAAGAAGCTGAGAAACATTTGTATGACTTTTATGAACTCGGTTTTGATAGTTATATTGAAATAAGTGGTGAACATAATAGAGGAATTGCTGATTTGTTGGATGAAATAGTAATTGATTTTGAAAAGAAAGAAAATAAAGATAAAGATATAACTAAAATATGTGTTATAGGAAGACCTAATGTTGGAAAGAGTAGTTTGGTTAATGCTTTATTGAATGAAGAAAGAGTAATTGTTTCTGATGTTGCTGGAACGACTAGAGATGCTATTGATATAGATTTCAAATATGAAAAAGAGGATTATGTTTTAATCGATACAGCTGGTATGAGGAAGAAAGGTAAAGTGTTTGAGGCTATTGAAAAGTATAGTTTGCTTAGAAGTATGAGAGCTATTGACAGAAGTGATATTTGTCTTTTGGTAATTAATAGAGAAGAGGGTATTATTGAACATGATAAACATATCGCGTCATATGCTATAGAAAAGGGTAAAGGAATAATTATTGTTGTAAATAAATGGGATACTGTTATAGAAAAGGATAAGGATATTAAGAATTTTACTAAAGAAATTCGTGAGGAGTTTAAGTTTATTTCTTATGCTCCGATAGTATTTCTGTCTGCTTTGACTAAGAAAAGAATTCATACTTTGATGCCTGAGGTAAAAAGAGTAAAGGAAAGTATTATAAGAGAAATAAAGACTAGTACTCTTAATAATGTGATAGCGGATGCTTATCAACTTAATCCTGCTCCTTCTTATAAAGGGAAAAGACTTAAGATTTATTATGTTTGTCAAACTGGTGTAAAGCCACCAAAGTTTACATTTAATGTTAATGATAAGGGATTGGTTCATTTTTCTTATGAAAGATACTTGGAAAATAAGATAAGAGAAAGTTTCGATTTTTCAGGTACTCCGATAGAAATACAGTTTAAAAATAAAAATGATATTCTATAAAAATGATTAAAAAGCACAGAAAATAATAGCAAAAAAAATCTCTCTACATAAATTATATTAGTAGGGAGGTTTTATTTTGAAATTAAGTGATAGTTTTTTTAAGAAAGTTGAGAAGAAGACTAATGTTGATAAGAGTACAATCCTTTCATTAGCTGAAAAACTTCAGAATGATAATATGAAAAATGAGGATGCCTTAAGAGATGTCATAAAGGAGATAAGTGCTTTAACAGGTAGAGATGTTTCTAAGGAAAAAGAGGATAAAATCATTAGCACTATTATGAATGATAAGGTTCCTGATAATTTAGATAAGTTTGTAGAATAGAAAATAAAAAAGACAAGTTCAATTAGAATATATCCTTGTCTTGATTTATTAAATTAATAAGTTCATCTGTATAATTAGATGGTCTTTTTTGTGTTTCATCTTTTGTTTGTTGTTCTATTGGTGATTGATTGTTTAAAGTTGTGTTATTTGTAACTTGATTGGTTTGTGTAGGATTTGAAACAGAAGTTTGTCCTATATCTATATTGTTATTTGGTATTGTATTGTTTTCTATGGTGTTATTTATTGGAGTTGGTTCAGATATAGGTGCAGTGTTTGGAGTGTCAAGTGGTGGTGTGCTATTAATTGTTGTTGTAGTATTTGGAGTATAGTTTACTAGAGGTTCATCATTTACTACGGTTTCATTTAGTGGAGTTTCTTTGATAGTGTTTATTTCATTGTTCTGTTCTACAGTTTTAATAGTACGTGGTTCTTCTGGGGTTGTATTAACATTCTTAAGAGTGATGCTTTCTTCTGTTCTTAAGTTGTTGAACAAATTATCGTTTACATTATTGTTGACACTGTTATTAACAATGTTTTGTTCTTTGTTTACATCATTGTTTACACTTTCGCTTATAGTGTTATTGATGTCAGGTATTGTTTCATTTGCAGTGTTTATTTTATTTTTATTGTTTGTTGTATCTCCGGTTGGAATACTTATTATAGTGTTATTTTCTACAGTGTCTTTTGGTTGCACTTGGTTTTTATTTTCTTTTGGTTCTTCTATTTTTTGTTTCTCACTTTCCATAGTTATT
The DNA here is from genome assembly GCA_934096805.1 of uncultured Bacilli bacterium. GTDB lineage: Bacteria > Bacillota_I > Bacilli_A > RF39 > UBA660 > JAEDJI01. Next base: position 100,367 of record CAKOMW010000002.1, read on the forward strand.
TCAATATTTTCTGGGGCATCGTTTAGGATGTCGTTTAGTTCATTTGCTTTGGAACTGAAGATGTCATCAACATCGTCATCTAAGTCAACTAGTCTAAATACTTCTTCGAATGTTGTTGTTCCATTTATTATTTTTAATAAACCGTCTTGTAATAGAGTTTTTATATTTTTTTGATATATTAATTTTCTTAGAGTGTGTCTATCTTCATTTTTATTTATTGCGTCTCTTATTTCTTCATTTATAAGTAGTACTTCTTGTAAAGCTATTCTTCCTTTGTATCCTTTTGTACATTCATCACATTTTCCAGGTTCATAGACTTCATTAACTTCCATATTTAAAGCTTTTTTAAATATTTGTTTTTCAGCTTCGGTTGTAGGTCTTTTTTTAGCACATTTTTTGCATAGTTTTCTAGCTAGTGTTTGTGATATTATTCCTTTTAGTGATGATGCTAGTAGGTAACGTTCAACATCCATGTCAATAAGTCTTTCAATAGTAGTAAGGGAGTTGTTGGTATGTAGTGTTGATAGTACTAAGTGTCCTGTGATTGATGCACGTACTGCTATTTTAGCGGTTTCGCTATCTCTTATTTCTCCGATTAGAATTATGTTCGGATCTTGTCTTAGGATTGATCTTAAAACATTTGCAAAGTCTAATCCTATTTCAGGGTTAACTTGTACTTGATTTATTCCTTCAATGTTCATTTCTACTGGGTCTTCAACGGTAATAATGTTGGTTTCTTCGCGATTAAGTCTTTGAAGAATAGAGTATACTGTTGTTGACTTACCAGAACCAGTAGCTCCAGTTACCAGAATGATACCATTAGGGTTAGCAATCATTTTTAGGATTAGTTCATAGTTTTCATTAGTGAATCCTAGTGTTTCTAGTCCTTGTAAACTCATTGAATAATCAAGAATTCTGATTACTATTTTTTCTCCAAAAGAGGTTGGTAAAGCTGAAACACGCATATCTAGATCTAGGTCTTCAATAGTGGTTTTTATGGCACCATCTTGAGGCAGACGTGATTCAGTAATGTTCATTCCCGCTAAAAGTTTAACTCTTGTAATTAGGTTTCTTTTATATTTATTTTCAATTATGGCATAGTCAATAAGACTACCATCGATTCTTATTCTTATTTTTAAGTAGTTTTCCATTGGATCGAAATGAATATCACTGGCGTTTCTTTTGGCAGAGTCAATAATTATTTCATTTACTATATCTACAATTGGAGTATTTAAAAAGTCAAATTCTCTCATATCTCTCATATGTAATCCCTCATTTATTCTTAATTTATTCTTTTTTCTATTTTATACTAGAAATTATCTCATAATTATTATATAATAGTTTTAGTTAATAATCAAGGGTGATTTTTATGAAGTTGAAAAAGAATAATAAGGGTTTTGCTTTAGCGGAAATTTTGGCTGTTACGCTTGTTTTAATGGTGATTTTTACTGTTCTTTATAGTAATTTCATGCCTTTAGCAGGGGAATATGAAAAGAATATTTCTTATAAAGATGTTTCTAGTCAATATACTTTACATTATTTTAAGAAGATGTTACTTACTAAGGTTGATAAAAGTGCGCTTACTTTAGATAATAAAAAATTTAAAGTTTTAGATAGTAGTATATGTAATAGTGATGCATCGTGTACTAGTTTATTTAATACTTTTAATCCTTATTTGATTCTTACTAAGTATAATATAAGTGAATTAAAAAGTGATATAGCTAATACAACTGATGAAACTTTAAAAGAATTTTCATCTTATATAAGTAGTTCTCCTGATTATAAAAATAGAGATAATCAAGAAGAGGTTTATCGTTTAATGATAAAGACTGATTCTGGATATGCTACATCAGCACTTTTTGATGTTAATGTTTCTAATTCTGGTAGTGATATGACTGCTTTAGAATTTGCTAATGCTAATGTTAAGAAAGGTGGATTGGAGCAAGTTTCTCATGGCATAGATAGTAGTCTTCAAGTAGATAGTAATTTTACTAATGAATATAGATATCGTGGTGGAAGCGTAAATAATTATGTGACATTTAATAATGAGGTATGGAGAATTATTGGAATTATTCCTACTGAAGACACAAATGGCAATGTAGAAAATAGATTTAAAATAATAAGAGATGAGTCAATTGGTGCTAATTATTGGAATACTAATGGGACTAATGATTGGACAGTTGCTACTCTTAATACGTATTTGAATGGAGATTATTATAATGGTTTAAGTACTGAAGCTAAGAGTATGATAGGAACTACTAAGTATTATCTTGGAGGATATGACTCTTCTAATGTAACAGTAGATGTGATGTGGCAATATGAAAGAAAAAATTATTCTAATAGAACTGGTTATTTTTATGGATCTAATTCAGTAGTGCAAAGTGATGCAAATAAAAAGATAGCAATAATGTATGCAAGTGATTATGGATATGGAGCATCAAAAGAATGTAGTGATACTTTGTATAATTATAATTCTAATAATTGTAAGACTACAAATAATTGGTTGGATAAAAGTGCAAATTTTTGGATATTATCACAGTCTTCTGTTGATACTCATTATGCATTTATTATACGTACTAATTATATAAGTTATAATGACGGGGTTGTTAATACTAAATCGTATGCGGTTCGTCCGGTTCTAAGTCTTTTATCTAATGTTAAAATAGTTGGTGGAGATGGTACTAATGAATCACCATATCAGTTGGGGGTGTAATAGTGAAGTTAAATAATAAGGGTATTACTTTAGTTGAAGTAATTGTAACATTTGCTCTTCTTATGATTATCTTAGTTGGTTTATTTAATATAATTCTTGATGTAAAGTCTGATGTTTCTGATAGGCAAATGATAAAGGATTTTAAGGATTATGATAATCTTATGATTACAAGGATTCAGGGGGATTTTATTACAAAACAAGTTACTGGTTGTAGTAGTATTTCTGATAATGTTTTTAAGTGTGATTATAAAGATGACTCTAAAGAAATAGCTATCGTTAATGGTTCTAATGGGTATCCAGTTATCAAATATAATGGTGTAGAGTATGAAGTTCCTAATAGTGATGTGTTAACTTTTGATACTGCAAATAGAATAGAGTATAATAATAATCTTATAACAATTCATTTTAAGTATAGGTTTGTTAATGATGAGCCTAGTGAGGGTGAAGAAGAAAGTTTTCCTTATGGTTTTGAGATTAAGCACCCCATATTAAAGTGATTGTTATAGCTATTATTGAGCTAGTTATTCCATGAATTATTCTGGCTAATAAAAAGGGTAAATATTTTACTCTTTTTTTGTTTAGAATATTCATTATTTGAGTATGAATGCATAGTCCTCCGAATGATAGAAAGAATGTTGATAAAATTAATTTTAGATTGGTGTTGGTTAGTAATGACGTGTATTTTAAACCGATTGTCATTTCAATTAGTCCTTTTATAATTGTGCTTTTTGGCATCATAGTTATTATTATTTGAAATGTTACTAGGATACCAAATATTAATATCATTGTACTTAGAGCATCTTTAATAGCATTTAATAAGACATTAAAAAATTTAGTAGTATTTATTTTTATAATTAGTTCTCTAATGCTTTGTCTTATGTTTTCTTCTTTTAGTTCTTCTTTTTTATTATAGTTTCTAAAGATTAGTCCTGTTATAATGTTTCCAGTGATGTGTGATATTAGAATGATGTAGCCTAGTTTTATATTATTTAGAAACATTATTCCGACGGTGTTTATTATGAATAAAGGGTTTGAAAAGAATGTGAACTGAAGTATTTTATTTGCATCTTTTTCATCTATTAGATTTTTATTCATAAGGCTTTCAATGTACTTGGCACTGCTGGGGAAGCCCGTTAGCATGCTCATAAAAAAAACAAAGCTTGCTTCTTTTCTTGTTTTGAATAGTTTATAGAATGGTTTTTTAAAGATGTTTCCTAGTACTTCAGGTATTTTTATTTCTACTAAAATGTATGATATAATAAACATAGGGAATAGTGAAGGGAATATGTTTTTTAGAAAAAGTTCATAGCTTTCGAAGATTGCTGTGGTTATATTTTTAGAATTAGTAAAGACATAAATTATTATTAGTGCTAATAATATAATAATTGTTAATGAATTTATTTTTTTCTTCATACTTTTTTCACTTTCCTGTTATAATTATATTAAGGAGATATTATTGTATGAAAAATAAAATTAATTTAAAAAAAATATTTACTGTTAGGAATGTTGTATATTTTTTGGTTTTATTATTAATCTTTTTAATGGTTGTAACTCCGGTTAATTATTATATAACTATTGGTGGAGGGGCAATGAATTTAGATGATGATATTAAGATTTCTGGTGAGAGTGTTAGTAAGGGTTCGATTAATGCTACTTATGTTAATTCTTTAAAGGGAACTGTGTTTTTTTATCTTCTTTCTTATGTTGTTCCATCTTTTGATAGAGAAAAGGTTAGTGATTCTATATATAAGGATGAAACTGTTGAAGATGCACTTTTTAGAGAAAAGTTGTATTTTAATAGTTCTATTTCTAATGCTACTTTTGTAGCATATTCTAAGGCTAATAAAAAAATTGCTGTTAAGAATAGTTCTTTGTATGTTTTATATGTTGATTCTTTTGCTACTACTTCTTTAAAGGTTAGAGATAAAATAATTTCTATTGATGGTAATGATGTGTTTGATAATGCGTCTTTTAAGAGTATTATTAATGGTTATAATGAAGGTGCTATTGTTAATATAAAGGTACTTAGGGATAAGAAGTTAATTGATACAAAGACTACTGTAAAGTTAATAGATAATGAAAAAAAGATTGGGGTTTATATTTTGAATGATTATGAATATGATGTTTCTCCAAAGGTAGAGTTTGATTTTTCTGGTAAACAAAGTGGTTCTTCTGGGGGTCTTATGTTAAGCTTGTCTATATATAACAAACTTGTTCCTAATGATATAACTAAGGGTTATAAAGTGTGTGGTACAGGGACAATTGATAAGAATGGAAATGTTGGTGAAATTGGAGGAGTAGAGTATAAACTTCGTGGTGCTAATAGAAAGAAGTGTGATATTTTCTTTGTTCCTGTTGATAATTATAAGGAAGTTTCTGATATAATTAGTAAAAAGAACTATAGTTTTAAGATATATAAGGTTAGTACTTTCGATGAAGCTGTTGAAGTGTTAAATGATTTGTAAAAAATACTTCAAAATAAGTTTTTTATGTGATAGAATATATTTATAGGAGGATGCTTATGAAGAATGTAAAGCCAAAAAGTTATTTTGTGTTAGGACTTATTATTGTTGCTACAATAATAGTTAGTTTTTACTTGTTTTCTTGGTATAAACATTATAATGATAATAAATTGTCTAATTCTGTTATTTCTGATACTTTGATGGAAGTTAAGTATGATGATTTAGATAGTGTTTTAAGAGAAAGAGATTTTTTAATAGTTTATATGTGTACTACTAGTGAGAAGATGTGTCGTAGTTTTGAGGCAAAGTTTAAAGATTATGTAGCAAATAATAATTTGAATGATGATATTGTTTATCTTAGTTTAGGATTTAAAAATGATGAGAATGATTATTCTGTTAAAATATATGATAGGTATAAGGGTATTAATTTAGTTAAGAAGATTAATAAATATCCAACTCTTTTGGTGTTTAAGAGTGGTGAGATTATAGATATTTTGTCTTCTTCTGATAAGGTCCTTTCTTTGTCACAGATTGATGATTTTTTAAAGGGTTATGAATTATGATAAATATTGTTTTGTATGAACCAGAAATACCTCAGAATACTGGTAATATTATGAGGACTTGTGTTGCTACGGGTGCTCGTCTTCATCTTATTGAACCTCTTGGTTTTTCATTAGACGAGAAGAGTATTAAAAGAAGTGGTGCTAATTATATAGATAAGCTTGATTATAGGGTTTATGAGAATTTTTCTTCTTTTAAGGAAAATAATCCTGGTATTTATTATTATTTTACAAGATATGGAAAAAAGCCTCATAGTAGTTTTGATTATACTTTGGATAATGATAAGGATATATACTTGATTTTTGGTAGAGAGTCTACTGGTATTGATAAGGAAATACTTAAGAATGATTTGGAACATTGTATGAGGATTCCTATGACTAGTGATGTTAGGAGTCTTAATTTATCTAATTGTGTTGCTATTGTTTTATATGAAGTTTTAAGACAATTTAATTATAATGATTTACTTAGAACTGAGCCCCATAAAGGTGAAGATTTTTTAGAAAGATAGAGTTTTGATTATTTCTATCTTTTTTGCATATAGTTTTATTGACATGATATTTAGAGTGTGTTATATTAAGGGTGAATTTTTAGGAAGTGGTTTTATGTATTCTTGGATTATATTATTTATTATACTTATATTGATTGAAGTATGTACGATTAATCTTACAACTATATGGTTTGCACTTGGTGCTTTGCTTGCTTATATTACGGGTTTTATTACGGATAATTTGATGATTCAAACAACGGTTTTCTTAGTAGTTAGTGTTGTTTCTTTGATATTTACAAGACCAATTGTTAGGAAATATTTGGTTAAAAAACCTTCAAGGACTAATGCTGATATGCTAATTGGTAAGATTGGAATTGTAACTAAAGAAATAAATAGAAATATTGTTGGAGAAGTTAAAATTGATGGTAAATATTGGAGTGCTAAGGGGAATAAAAAGATTAGTGTTGGTAGTAAAGTAGAGATACTTTCTATAGAAGGAGTAAAGTTAATTGTTAAAAAGAAGGAGGATGATGATTAATGATAATTCTTATTATTGTATTAGTTTTACTAATTATATCTGGAGTTAAAATAATTCCACAGTCAAAGGCTTATGTTGTTGAAAGGCTTGGTTCTTATAGTAGAACATTACACAATGGTCTTAATTTTATAATACCAGTTCTTGAGAGGGTTTCTAATAGAGTTACTTTAAAGGAACAAGTTAGGGATTTTGCACCACAACCAGTTATTACAAAGGATAATGTTACAATGCAAATAGATACTGTTGTTTATTTTCAAATAACTGATCCTAAGCTTTATACTTATGGTATTGAAATGCCAATAAGTGCAATTGAAAATTTGACTGCTACTACACTTAGAAATATTATTGGAGAGTTGGAACTTGATGAGACTTTAACTTCACGTGATATTATTAATTCTAAGATGAGAGAAATACTTGATGAGGCAACTGATCCATGGGGTATTAAAGTTACACGTGTTGAGGTTAAGAATATTTTACCACCAAGAGATATTCAAGAAGCTATGGAAAAACAAATGCGTGCTGAGCGTGAAAGACGTGAAAAGATACTTCAAGCTGAAGGTGAAAAAAAAGCAGCTATTCTTACTGCTGAGGGTGAAAAACAAAGTATGATTTTACGTGCTGAGGCTAAGAAAGAGGCTCAAATAAAAGAAGCTGAAGGTGAGGCAGAAGCAATTCTTAGGATTCAAGAAGCAACGGCTGAAGGACTTAAGTTAATTAAGAATGCTAAACCAGATGAGGCTGTATTAAAACTTAAGAGTTATGAAGCTTTTGTTGAAGTTTCTAATGGACAATCTACAAAAATTATTATTCCATCTGAGTTACAAAATTTAGCTAGTGTTGCTACTACTGTTGGAGAACTTATAGATAAGAAAGAAAAAAATAATTAATAAATGATGTATATTATTTGAATAAGTGCATATTATAATAATGTCATAAGGATTTATGACATATAGAGGTTGAATGAAACTAAATAGTTTCATTTGCCTTTTTTTATATGCAAGAAAGTGATTCTTAAATAAAAAATTATGTTATAAAAAAGTGAGGTTTCTTAATAATTAAGAAATAAGTATGGTGATGATTTCCGGATTTTTTTATTTTGTAAAGTTACTCTTAAAATTTAGTATTTATTCTTATATTGATTCTTTTCTGTTATAGTATGCTCCATAAAATCTTATTTGTTTAAAGGTGGATTCAAATGTTACATAAGTTCTATCGTGATTAATAATTATTAATTATATCATGACAGCTTTATTAACGTATCTGTAAATATATTTGATAGCTATTTATATTTTATTAAATAATAAACAACTATTTAAAACTATTCTCATAAATTAATATAGAGGAAAAATAATTCTAAAAAATTAGAGGAGTGTGTATAATGGATAAATGTAATGATTATAATCAAATAAGAAAAAGAATTGAAGAAGAAAGAAAAAAATATAAAATTTGTTATGTACAAGGTCCAATTGGACCTAAAGGTTTAAAGGGAGATGTTGGTCCACAAGGAGAAAAAGGAGAACGAGGTATACCAGGACCTGCGAGTATAGATGTTGGAATTACCGAAACATTAGAACCTACTGAAAAAGCTAAAGTAGAAAATATTGGAACTAATGAAGATGTTATTTTAAATTTTAAAATACCTAGAGGAGAACAAGGAATTGAAGGTAAAATTGGTCCTCAAGGAATACCAGGTCCACAAGGGGAAAAGGGTGATATAGGTCCACAAGGAATAAAAGGAGAAAGAGGAGAACAAGGACCTTCCACTATTAAAGTTGGAAATATAGAAACAATAGAACCTACTGAAAAAGCTAGTGTTATAAATGTGGGAACACCTGTTGATGTGGTTTTAGATTTTAAAATACCAAAAGGAGAACAAGGAGAACAAGGACCAAGAGGACTACCTGGAGAAATTGGTAGAACGGAACATATTGCTATAGATGAAACTGAAACTTTAGAACCAGGAGAACCTGCTACTGTTATGGATACTTTTGAGGATTGGGTACATCATTTAGCTTTTTCAATTCCTAAAGGAGAAAAAGGGGATCAGGGCGAAAAAGGACCACAAGGACCAGCAGGTCCTCCGGGAACAGAGTTTGTATCTTCTTATGGAATTAGATATTCAATGGTTGATACGCAACTTGCCTTGTCACAAGGAACTGATACAAAAATTCCTTTACCTGAAAAAGGAGTTGCCTTTCTTACAGAATATCCAGATGATAATTCTATTAAGATTAAAGAAAATGGAGTGTACTTAGTATCATATCTATTATGTGGTGCTACAAACGAAGAATGTTCTATGACTATGTCTGTTAGAGCAAATGATATATTACAACCTGCTACAAGTGCAACGAGTGAGTTTAGTGCTCAAATAATTAACAGTATAAGTGGAACAACAATTGTATCTTTACAACAAAATGATCTTGTAACCTTAAATGTAAAATCTTCTAAAGCAGTTAATTTAAAATTTAATGGAAGTACTAATGCAATGTTAAGTGTTACTAAAATACATTAAGAATAGAAAAACTCTATTCTTTTTAATTATTTCACTTTTATTTTTTAACATAAATTATTATAAAGGAAGGTGATAATTATTCAAATAATAAATAATAATACAGTTGTTGTTATAACTAGTGATGAATTAAAACAAGTGTTAAGTGAAGATAATGATTATAATTATGTTTATTTAGGAAATGATATTGTTGCGACAAGTGGTTTTATTATAAATAATAATAAAAGTAAAGTAATAATTGATGGAACGTATAATAACATAAAATATACTTATACTAACAATTTAAGTTTAGAAACAGATGTTATAAAAGCGAGTACAGCTAATAAAAAAATTATATTAAAAAATATGAATATAATATCTTCACATGGTTATGGAGTTGTTTATGTTCCATCTCATCCTAATTATTCTAATGTAGTTGTTGAGTATAACAATATAAATTTTAATGGAATAGAACTTTCACAAAATTATTATGGAACAACTAAAATTGTTGATTCAGTTATAGAAATAAAAGATACTAATAATGTTGCAGCACAAAGAGCTTGTAATTCTAATACAATTATAATTGATGGAAATACTACAATAACAAATAGTTCAGATACTAATACAGTTATTTTTTTAAATGATGTTATACCATCTTTGGTTAAAATTATGCCCAATAGTAGGGTAAATATCACAACTGAAAAAGAGTTTATGAATGGAACAAATAGACTTGATTTAGTAGTGGGACATGGAGCAGAATTTCTTTTAACAACTGGTAACGGATTTGCTAAAACAACAACCCATGGAGCTAGAAATGTTCTTATTGAAGAAATGTCTAATTTTACATTTATTGAAAAAAGTCATCAAAGAATTCCTATGTGGAATGTATTTGGAGATTTTATAGTTAAAGAAGGTGCAAGCGTATCTGTATTAAATACATATATGACTACACCAGCTGATAATTATAATATTTATTTTAAAGGAACAAATCAAAAATTCATATTAGATAATCCAAAATATGTAAATATATATACTAAAAATGCGAATGTTGTATATACAAATAATCCTGTTACTTTTTCATTTAAATTTACAAGAATTAATATGTGGATATATGCTCTTGATTATACTTCTGCTTGTACACTTGACGATATACCAGCATTTTATTGGTACAAAGAAAATAATTTGGCGGAAATAAATGGTGTGCTAAATAAGGATAATACTACGATTACATCGCATAATTTTACAGATACTGAATTAAATTCATTGTCTGATATAAATAGCTTTTCATTTCAAAATAAAAAAATATTTACAATAGGAATATTAAAGATAAATATTCATCCACTTACAAATTCTACAAATGATATTTCGGGACATACTATACCATATGCAAATGTTAAAATAGAATACGATGATAAAAGTTTAACAATATCAGCAGATGAAAATGGTTTTTTTGAAACTAGTATTGATTCTGTTATTCCAGATAATACAAGAGTTAAAATTACATCTTGTTTAAATAGTATTTTTACTGAAAGAAAAGTAACAACTCCTTTTATGGGAGAATTAACTCTTTTAAAAGCAACATCTAATATTCCTTTTAGTATGATACCATCTTCGACTAATCCAATTATTTTACCTAAAAAAAATGAAACAGTAGTAACTGTAGTCGATAGTAGAGTTAATAGTACTAAATGGAAATTATATTTAAATTATACAAATCCAATGTTAGAAAAAAGTGGTAAAGTGTTAATTGATTCATTATTTTTTAAGAAATTTAATAATGAAGAAATAGCTTTAAAAACAAATAAAAAATTAATATATGAATCAAGTGATAGTGGTGGGAATATAAATGTTAGTAATGTTACATTTTCTACTGATAAAGGATTATTTCTAAAGCCTAGTAAAGATTTATTAGAAGATGAGGATTATTCTACTTTAATTGTATGGAGTGTTGAGGAATAATGCCTTTACAAGAAAATGAAATGATTCATAAAATATATTGTAATGAGGTGAAATATGATAAAAGATTATATTTATATAAATTTATATAGCAATGGAAATATAAATCCTTGTAATATAAAGGTTAAATTAATAAATAAGTGTAATAAGATTGTTTTTGATGGAATAACAGATTGTTTTGGAAGAATAAAAATACCAATATGCAATAATGAGGTATATAAATTAATTGTATATTCTAATTTATCAATTACGAAAATACCTTTAATTGCAAAAAAGAATAGAGTTTATTGTATAAATATTGGGGGCAATAATATAAATAATAGAAAACATCTTGTTACGATTATACTGATGGATAAATATAATCCGAATATTAAAATAAAAGGAGGAGAAATGATAATATGGCAAGACATACAATCCCAATAACTAATGGTAAGGGAAGTATTGAATTAGTTAATGGAGTATATCAGGCTACAGCAGTAGTTGAAGGCTATGATGTTTCCACTTTAGAACCAAAACAAGTTAACATAATAGAGGGGACAAATGATTATACTTTTACTATAAGTGCAAAGGGAACATTAACACTTCATGTGACTGATACAGGAGATAAAACTACAGGTGTCCAAGTAATCGGAGCAAAATTTGTAAGAACAGATAATACAGGTAATATAACTGGTGTAGAAGCAACAACTGATACTGATGGAAATGCAGTATTCAATAATGTTCCGTTTTCGCCGTCAGGAAATATAGAAATATATTATAAACAGATTACAAGTGATGGAGGACATACATTTGATGATACTGTTAAATCTGTTAAAATGACGACAGAAACTCAAACTATTGAGATAAGAAATCCAGTAGCACCAGTTAGAAATATAACACTTACAGATGCAAGTTTTCCTAATATACCAATAAAGGATGGTCAAATAACATTAGAGAGTAATTAAAGGACTGTAATGAAATGAAATTGTTTCATTTAGTTCTTTTTTTCTTTTTATTATTTAGTAATTAAATGCTTGTATTGTAAGGAATAAGTATTATGATAAATAAAATGAGTTAGTGACTTTTTGTTAGAAGTTTGATATAATTTAAATGGTGATAAAAATGTTTGAATTATTGAGTGATAGATTACAAAATGCTATCAAGAATATAAAAGGTTATGGAAAAATAACTGAAGATAATATTGATCCGATGTTAAGAGAAGTACGACTTGCTTTGCTTGAAGCAGACGTTAATTACAAGGTAGTAAAAGATTTTACAAATAATGTAAAGGAAAAGGCTCTTGGAGAAGAGGTTAAGAAGAGTTTATCTCCTGGTGAGATGTTTGTAGGAATAATTAGGGATGAACTTGAGGCTCTTCTTGGAGGAGAACAAGCACCACTTAATACTAAAGGAAATCCTGCTGTTCTTATGTTGGTTGGGTTACAAGGTAGTGGAAAGACTACTACGATTGGAAAACTTGCTAATTTACTTAGAAAAAAAGAACATAAAAAGCCTTTGCTTGTTGCTTGTGATATTTATCGTCCTGCTGCAATTGATCAATTGAAACAAATAGGTAAAGAATTAGGAATTTATGTGTATGAAGAGGGAAAGAAAAACCCTATTGATATAGCTAGTAATGCTATTTCTTATGCCAAAGAAAATGGTTATGATTATGTACTTATTGATACAGCTGGCAGACTTCATATTGATGAAGAATTAATGGATGAGCTTCATAATATAAAGGAACAAGTTAATCCAGAAGAAGTTATGTTAGTTATTGATTCAATGATGGGACAAGATGCTATTAATGTAATAACTGGTTTTAATGATGCTATTTCACTTACTGGTGTTATTTTAACTAAACTTGATGGGGTTACAAGAGGAGGAGTTGCTTTATCTGTTAGACAACTTACTAATGTTCCTATTAAATTTATTGGTGTATCAGAAAAGTTAGATGGAATTGATTATTTTTATCCTGATAGAATGGCCTCTAGGATACTTGGAATGGGTGATGTTTTATCACTTGTTGATAAGGCAAATGAAGTAATTGATGAAAAAGATGCAGAGCGTTCTTTAAAAAAAATGCAAAGTGGAAAATATGATCTTGAAGATTTTCTTTTACAGATGAAACAAATGAAAAAGCTTGGATCTTTAGAATCATTGCTTAAGTTAATACCTGGTGCTAAAAAGATGGGGCTTAATAATATTAAGATTGATCCTAAGGATATGGCTCATGTTGAAGCTATTATTCTTTCGATGACTCCTTATGAAAGAAAGAATCCTCAAATATTAAAGGCTTCTAGAAAAGAGAGAATAGCTAAGGGAAGTGGAAGGCCTGTTATGGAAGTTAATAGGTTGATTACACAGTTTGAACAAAGTAAAAAGATGATGAAGCAAATGGCAAGTGGTAATTTTAAAATGCCTTTTTAGGAGTTTTTATGAGTGATATTGATAGATTACTTGTTAGACTTTCTTCTTCTAAGTTTAGAAATAGTTTTCATTTAAAAGATAAGGATAAGTTGTATGTAAAGGAAAAGGGTCTTGATAAGATAGAGGAACATGCTTATGATTTTGTTAGAAAGAGACTTTTTGATGTGAATAGTGTTAATGATGGAAAGCAAACTCCTTTTAAGGGACATCCAGTTTTTATTGCTCAGCATGCTACGGCGACGTGTTGTAGGGGTTGTATAGAAAAATGGCATGGAATTGGTAAAAGTAATAATTTGACTGATGAAGAGATTGATTATATTGTTAAAGTAATAATGACTTGGATAAAAAAAGAAATTGATAGGTGATTTCTTTTTTTAATTGTTGTTTAAAGTAATATTTTTAGGTTTAATTTCATTTTTTTAATAATATAGTATGTGAATGATGTTAAATATTTAGAATTTTTTTACAAATAACCGAATAAAAAAGCTACAAATAACCGAATTTTGATTGATTAAGTTATTTCTAAATGTTATAATCTTAGTATAAGGAGTGATTTTTATGAAGGAATACAAAAGAAGAATTGCTGACGATTTACTTGAGAGAAAGTTGAAAGGGAAGGGAGCTGTTTTGATTCAAGGGCCAAAATGGTGTGGAAAAACTACTACTGCAGAACAAATTTCTGGGAGTATATTATATATGGCAAATCCAGAGGATAAAGAACAAAATATTAGTTTGGCTGATTTAAATCCTAGTTTGTTATTAACAGGTAAGACACCAAGATTAATTGATGAATGGCAAATTGCTCCGAAACTATGGGATGCTGTAAGGTTTGAGGTTGATCATCGTGGTGAAGAAGGACAATTTATTTTGACAGGGTCAGCTGTTCCTGCGGATATGAGTGATGTTACGCATACTGGAACTGGCAGGTTTGCTTGGTTAACAATGAGGCCAATGACGTTGTATGAATCTGGAGAGTCTAATGGTTCTATTAGTTTGTTAGAATTATTTAATAGTACAAATAAATTAAGTGGTATTAATGAACTTTCTTTAGAAGATATAGCTTTTTTATGCTGTCGAGGGGGATGGCCTAGAAGTATTTTTATGGATAGGGATATTGCTTTAGAACAAGCTTATGATTATTATGATGCGGTTGTTAATTCTGATATTTCTAGAGTTGATAATGTTAATAGAAATCCTGAACGTGTTAAATATTTGATGAAAAGTTATGCAAGAAATATTGGTAGTCAAGCTTCAAATGAAACTTTAAAGAATGATATGATTAATAATGATTCATTCTCTTTAGATACTGATACAGTTTTATCTTATGTTAATGCTCTTAAAAAAATATTTGTTGTTGAGGAATCTCCAGCATGGAATCCAAACCTAAGAAGTAAGACTGCGATTAGAACTTCTGAAACAAGGTATTTTGTTGATCCATCGATTGCTGTTGCTGCTTTGGGGATTGGTCCAAATGACTTAATAAAGGATTTAAATGCATTTGGGTTAATATTTGAAACATTGTGTATTCGGGATTTAAGAGTGTATGCTGAGAGCATTAATGGTAGTGTGTATCATTATAGGGATTCGTTTGAATTAGAATGTGATGCAGTTATACATTTAAGAAATGGTTCATATGGTTTAATTGAAATTAAACTGGGTGGAGATAAGTTGATTAATGAAGGTGCGGATAATTTAATAAAGTTAAAGAATAAAATTGATACTGAAAAAATGGATAATCCATCGTTTTTGATGGTTTTAACAGCAGTAGGAAAATATGCTTATCAAAGAGATGATGGAGTATATGTTGTTCCGATTGGATGTTTAAAGGAATAGAGTTAATTCTAATAGTTTTTGGTTGTTTATATTATTGCTTTATTATTTAGTTAATATGATGATAGAGTGAATGTCTAAAAAATAGTGATAAAAATAATTTTTTCTTTTTTCTAATCAAGGCGTTTGTATTAGACAATGTTTTTTGTTATTGAATATGATAAACTAGATAGGGGGATTTATAATGTTCAATAGAAATGCAATGAGACAAATGCCAATGATGACTATGCCTAATCAAGAAAGTTTGATTGACATAGACAACAATAGTGGCAATATTGATATTGATTTAAATCAAGATCAAATGACAAATGTTAATACTACTGGAGGTATGATGGGTACTACTCAAGCTCCAATTATCGAGCCAATGAGAGAAAGGGTAGTAAATAGAACTATCGAACATGTTGTACCACATGTATGTCCAGTAAGAACAAAAATAGTTAATCATCATGTTTTTAAACATACATATCAACCAAGCTATTCATGTTGTGAAGAAAACGTTTGTCAACATGTACAATGTGGTTCATGTTGTAATTATTAAAAAGGCCTTTGGTCTTTTTTTCTTTGTTTATAAGTTTCTTTTTTTATTGGAAATCTTGTTTTTTAAAATTTATGAACATCTTTCTACAATTTCTGATATAATGTTTATAGTTGATAATAGAGATATAGATGATGCTATCGAAACAATATCGAATATTGTTGAACAGAAGATAGACATTAGAAAGAAGGTGAGTTATGAGAGAAAAATTTGAATACGTAGTTATGAATAGTAAATATGTAAAAATAAACAATGATAAGTTAGATGAATGTATAAAAGAATTGGGGAAACCTAATTACGTTCATTGGTCTAAAGAGTTGTCAATAGATTTAAGTGAAGAAAAATGGATTTTATTAGCGTTTATTATTGAATCTATGAATTTTTGTTTTTGGAAAAAACCAAAATGGAAAATAGAATATAATGGAGAAGAAATGAGTGGATCAAATGCTCTATTTTATTCAGTTATAAAAGAAGTAGAGAATAACTCAGAATTTCTAAATATTGATTATTTATACAATTTTGATAAAGATGAATTTAAGAAAATATTTAATTCTATAAGCGGGGAAATACCTTTATTTGATGAAAGGTATAACAATTTTAGAGAAGTAATAGAGTATATAAGGAATAATAACTTTTATGACGAACTATATAGTATTAAAACAGATAAAGATTTACTTCAGTATATTGTATCAAATTTTAGTAGCTTTGATGACAAGAGCTTGTACAAAGGCAAAATAATTCATTTCAATAAAAGAGCTACATTGTTAACAAATGATTTATTCTATGTATCTAATACAATAAAAAATAACTTGGATAATGTAAATAATTTGAGTGGTTGTGCTGATTACGGAATACCACGAACATTTAGAGATTATGGAATATTGGAATATTCGTCTGAATTAGCCGATAAAGTTGATAATGAAATAGAAATAATGCATGATAGTGAAATGGAAATAGAAATAAGAGCTAATATGTTGTATGTTATAGAGGTCATTAAAGAATATTTCAGCAAGAAAGGTTTGTCTATTAATTCTGTGGAATTGGATAACTTAATATGGTTAATTGGAAAAAATAATAAAGAAAGAAAAAGTGTGGCACATCATACAATTACTATTTATTATTAAAAATGTCTCTTCATTAGCACTTTTTTCTGCTACAATGTTATTGTAGAGAAATTTTCGTAAATATGAGATTTTAGCGACACTTTTTTGTCTTATTGTGGTATTGTATGGTTATAAAAATGAATCTACAAAAAGAAAGCAACAATTAAAGGGAGAAAACTTATCTTCTTTTTTTGTTGTGAATAAAATTAAAAAAAGAACAAGTCATAAAATTAAATGACTTGTCAGACTATTAACAAAATTTATTTGTCAACAGTCTAAAAAAGGCCTTTGGTCTTTTTTTCTTTGCTTATATTTATTTGAAAAACAAATATAATAGATAGTGAGAAAGTTGACAAATGTATAAACATTGTATATACTATTAATGGAGGGAGTTGTTTATATGGAGACTAGACTTCAAAAATGGGGAAACTCAGATGGGATAAGGATACCTAGTAGTTTACTTAGATCACTTGATTTAAAAACAAATGATATGGTTCAACTTACACAAAAGGATGATACAATTGTCATTTCTAAGCCTAAAAAAAAGCATTTATCTTTAGATGAGAGAATTTATATGTTTGATGGATTGTCAGATTTTGAAAAAGGTACGATAGATTCATATGATTGGGGAGAAGATTTGGGAAAGGAAAGATTTTGATGTATATACCTAAACAGGGTGATATTTGTTATATGAATTTTGCTCCAACAAAGGGGCATGAACAAAGTGGACTAAGACCTGCAGTGGTTATTAGTAGAGATAATTATAATAAATATACTAATATGGCGGTTATTTGTCCAATTACCACAAATACTAAAAAATTTCCAACTCATTATGAATTGATTGGTACTAAGAAAATTGAAGGTTCTGTTTTGTGTGAACATGTTAGGAGTATTGATTTTAATGCTCGTGGGTTATCTTTTGTTGAAAAAATAAATAATGAAGAACTGGAAGAAATTATAGACATAGTAAATGCGATGATAGAAATTTAGTGTGTTTATAAGTTTCTTTTTTTATTGGAAATCTTGTTTTTTAAAATTTAATTATGTATAATTATACTGGTGATGTATAATGAAAAGAGCAATAGTTTTTTCTGGTGGAGGTTCTAAGGGTTCGTATGAGATAGGAGTATGGAAAGCTACTAAAGCCTTGAATATGCATTTTGATATAGTGACTGGGACTTCAATTGGGGCAATAAATGGTGCTTTGTTTGCCATGGGTAAATATACTAAGGCTAAAAGATTATGGTATAAGATGACTACTGAGGACTTATTTTCTTCTTCTAATATGAAGGATATGGCTAAAGAAATTGCAACAAATAAAGGTCTTAAATTTGATAAAGCAACATCTTTTTTAAATAGTATACTCGATGAAAATAAGATTAGAAAGTCTAAAATTGACTTTGGAATTGTAACAGTTAATTTGAAGAAAAAGGTTCCTAAACTTATAACAAAAGATGAAATACCTAGAGGACAATTAGTTGATTATGTGATTGCTTCTGCTACTTGTTTTCCTGCTGTTGAAAAAAAAGAAATAGATGGGGAATATTTTGTTGATGGTGGTTATTATGATAATATGCCAATCGATTTAGCAGTGAAAATGGGAGCAACAAAGATTTTGGCAGTTGATTTATCTGCTTTAGGTAAACATAAATATAATAAAAAAGATAATGTAAAAGTAGATATTATCAAGTGTAAAGACAATACATTGTTTACTTTAGATTTTGGTTATGAAGCTTCAAAGAGAAATATAAGACTTGGGTATAATGATACTATGAAGTATTTTAATAAATTAGATGGTGATAAATTTACGTTTAAAAAGAATAGTATTAGTAAGAATTACAATAAAATAAAGATGGATTTTATTTATCATATTAATGAACTTGTTACTAATTCTAAGAAGAGTATTGTAAAGAATAAAATATTTGAGATAACTAGATATAATAAATTATTACTTGATATAAATAATGATAAGTCATTGGAAAAATATATGTTAGAGTATATAGAATATTTAGGTAAAGTTTTTCTTTTGGATAATACTATTATTTATGATATAAATAAGTATAATAGAATGATACTTAATAGTATGAAAGATAACAATATAAAGTATGATACTAATATAAAGGGTAAGATTTTAATAAATTATATATATAATAAGTATAGAGAAAATAGAAATACTAGTGAGATATTTAACTTGGCTGTTTTGTTTCCTAAAGAGTTTTTAGCAACATTGTATTTAGTTGTTAATACAAAATAAATAGTGTAAAATAATGTCTAATTTTGTCAATATGATTGTCTGTTTTTGAATAATCGTATATTATTATATTGGGGAGTGTGATACATATGATATATCCATCAATTGATAAATTATTATTATTTGTTGATTCGAAATATCGCCTAGTTCATATTGCGGCTCAAAGAAGTGAGGAGATTAGACAGACAAAGCATTTACAAAAGCCAGAGAAAGATTACAAATCAGTTAAAAACATTGGGAGAGCACTTGAGGAAGTCGCTGAAGGCCTAGTTATTATTAATAAGAATAATTAGGCTTTTTCTTTTTAAGTAAATGGAGGGTTTATGAAGATAGAAAAGTATAAGTATTTAGGTAATGGAAAGTATAAGATATTTATTGATTCTTGTGATTATGTTTTTTATGAGGATGTTATTTTAAAGTATAATATTCTTGCTAAAAACGATGTTTCTAAAGTAGAATTGGAAAAGTATCTTAGTTTTAATAAAAGGTATGATGCTTATTATAAAGCTCTTTCGTATATTAATATTAAGTTAAGAACAAAGAGTGAGATAATTTCTTATTTAAAGAAAAATAGTTTTAGTGATAGTGATATAGATTATGCTATTTCGCTTCTTAATGATAATAATTATCTTGATGAAGAAGTTTATGCTAGGGCTTTTATATCTGATTGTATTAATTTAAAAAATGTTGGACCAATTAAGATTAAAAATGATCTTATTAGGCTTGGAGTGAATAATGATGTAATAGATAGGGAACTTTTATTTTTTAATGATGAAAAACAAAATGACAAGGTTTGTAAATTTATTGAAAAGAGTATAAGGAACAATAAAAGTAAATCAAGTTATGTTCTTAAGAATAAGATTAAGGCTTCTTTGATTAACTTGGGATATGATGTTTCAAGAATTGATAGTTTTTTAAGTGAATATGATTTTGATGATAGGGATATTTATAATAAGCAGTATGAAATTATAAAGAATAAATTATCTAAAAAATATGATGGTAAGGAGCTTGAATTAAAGATAAAGGAACAACTTTATAGAAAGGGTTTTAGAATATAAAAAAAGTAAGCATATTGCTTACCTTTTATTTTTGACTTTCTGTGTTTTTTGCATTTTCTTTTAGACTTTTATTGTATTCTTTATATAACTTTGATAGGTCAGTATCAACAATTTTCATGTTGTTGTCTTTACGAATTTTTTCCAAAGTGTCATAGTAAAGAGTACTATCTTTATTAAGTTTTTCTTCTACTAGTTTGTCTATTATAGTTTGTTTTACTTTATCAAATTTAGGTTTAGTTTTTTCATCTGTTTTATAGATGATATGGTAACCATGTGTAGTTTTTACTGGGCTAGAAGTATATTTTCCTTTTTCAAGTTTAAATGCAGCGTCTAAGAATTCTTGAACGAAGTCTTCATCTGTTGATATCCATCCTAAGTCTCCACCTTTTGATGCAGTTGCTGTGTCATTTGATTTTTCTTTGGCTAGTTTGTCAAAGTCTGCACCGTTATTAAGTTGTGTTATTATAGATTGTGCTTCTTTTTTAGCTTTAGCATCAGCTTCATTTTTTTGTTCAGTAGTCATTTCATCATTTGTATCAGGACTTATTAAGATGTGTTTTACTTTAATATCTCCATATATTTCATCTTCGTAGTATTTATTGATTTCTTTATCACTTAGTGAATCTGCAATGTATTTATTAACAGCTTCTTTTCTTTTATAGGTTAATGAAAAGTATTCTTTTAATTCTTTTTCATTTTCAAAACCATAATATTTAATCATATAACTGTATGTAGTGTTATATTGTTCGGCAGCTTCTTTAATACTTTTTATTTGTTCTTCAATGTATTTCTTTTCTTCATCAGTTTCGTCTTTGTACATTGAATTTAAAATTATAGTATCAATCATATCATTTATAACTGCAGCTCCATTTTTTACTTTTAATTTTTGATAAAGTTCTTCAGTAGATATTGAGCCCTTGTCAGTAGTGGCTACTGCTTCTTCACCATTTTTTAGGGTAGGAATTTTTCCACATCCAGTGATAATGGCTATCATAATTGTTAAAACAAATAATTTTTTTAAATTTTTCATATTATCCTCCTTTATTTGTTACACAGTTTATGATAACAAAAAAATAAACAAAAAACAAGGTTTCTGGACACATATATTCACACATTTTGCACTTTTGCCATAAAATAATCTAGAACAATAAAAAAGGAGGAATAAAATATGAATTACGTTTCATCATCTGCAATCGTTTTAGTATTATTTATCTTATTAATTATTATATTAGGTGCTTGGATCTAAGGGGGTGTAAGTTATGGCTAATATAAATTGTGATACACAATGTGAAGAAAAAAGACCATCTTGTGGATCTGGACTAGTTCTAGTAGTAGTTTTATATATTTTACTAGCAATTATTTTAAGTTCGTTTAGAGCATGCTAAAGAATAAAAGGTTAATGCCTTTTATTTTTTATATGTATTTGAGATTATAAATATGAGAGTTTTGTTAACTTTTGTTAAGTTTGAACTTTTTTGATGTTAAATTGTTTGTTTTTAGATAAAAGGTGTGATATAATTTTTATATAAGATAGGAGGAAATAGTGTATGAAAAATAAAAAAATATTATTTATGGTTTTAATATTGCTTAGTTTGTTTGTGTTTTTGCCATTTAGTGTAAATGCTTTTACACAGTCTGCTAGATCATATAGTCGTGCTTATGAAAAAGCAGTAGATTTTAAAGGAGCTAGTGAAAAGTTTACTGGTAGTACATTTTATGAAATATGGTTAACTGATCCTAGTAAGACAAAGTCTAGTGAACATGAAAAAAGGATATATTGTATTGATCCAGGAATGAAAGCACCACCTATTAAAATTACAAGGGCAAATATGAATGATGAGATTCTTTATGGAGGTCCTGCTTGTGCTCTTATTAAGTATCCTAATGATAATTCGATACAACAACAACATGATAGAATTGTTTATATAAAGAGTAAAAAAGATTCTAAAAAAGCATGTTCTGTATTTAAATATGAAAGTGGAGATTGTGCTTATATAAAGACTAATAGTACAATAAAGACTACTACTGGTGATGTTATTGATAAGTCTAGTAGTAAGCTTGCTATTTCAAAAGGAACAGATTTTACTTTATCAGGTGATTATTATGTTGCTAGTGCTAATGTTGTAAAAACTGGTAAGATAGATTCATATACAATTAAACTTACTTCTAGTGCTAATGGTGCTATTGTAACTGATAGTGAAGCTGGTACAACTAATGTTACTAGTTCTTCTGCTAGTACTTTATATATTAAGATACCTAAAGCTAATGTTGATAATATTTCTGGTGAGAGTGTGCAAGTTATGATAACTGGTAAGTATAAGCTTAGTTGTAAATATTCTGAGAGAGGTTTAATTCTTTATTCTTCTAGCAATAGTGTGTATCAAAAGCTTGCTTATCCTACTGTTCAATGGAAACAACATGAAAAGACTAAGAGTTATTCTAGGTCTGACGTTTTAGATTTAAATATTACTGGTATAATGGTTAAAAAAGTTGATTCTGAAACTTTGACACCACTTTTTGGGGCTAAGTTTGGAGTATATTCTGATGCTAGTTGTACGACTCCTGTTAAGAATGGGGAAACTGATTTACAAGGTACAACTGATTTAGAAGGTAAAGTTAAATTTGATGTTGCAGATGGAACATATTATGTAAAAGAATTAACTCCACCTTCAGGATATAATTTAGATAGTACTTGTCATATAGTTACTTCTGGTAATAGTATTAATGTTCATAATAGTAAGACTCCGGAAGATATAACTACAAAGCTTACTATTATGAAAGTAGATACTGAGACGGCAGCACCTATTCAAGGGGCAGTGTTTAATATCTTTAAAGAAGATCAAACTACTTTGGTTAAAGAAAATGTTACTACTAATGAAAATGGAGTAATTGAGGTTACTGATCTTGAACCTGGTACTTATTATGTTTTAGAAATAGAAAGTCCTGATAATTATGCAAAACAAGAAAGAATGTATGAAGTTTATCTTGATGGAGAACAAACGCTTACTATTGAAAACAATAAAATAGTAGTTCAAATTATGAAGTTGGATATTTCAACTGAAAAATTAATTCAAGGGGCAGAGTTTAAAATTTTAAATGAAGCAGGAGAAGAAGTTGCTCAGTTTACTACTAATAATAAAAAGGTAATATCAATTCCAATTAAAGCAGGTAAGTATAAATTGGTTGAAGAAAAAGTTCCTAATGGTTATGTAAACTTAGGACTTGAAATAGAGTTTGAAGTTGATGAACTTGGATATGTAGCTATTACTTCTGAAGAAAATGATTACTATAATTTATATGAAAATACAATTAATGTATATAATGAAAAATTAGAAGAAGAAGTAATACCAGATGTACCAAAGACTGGTGTTTCTATACAACCTTTCCTTATAACAGCTGGAATTATTTTGATAGGGGTTGGAGGATATTATATTTATTATAATTATAAAAAAGTTGGATTAAAGAAATAAGAAAGTGCTTGTAAAAGTGCTTTTTTTATAGTGTTTGTAATATAAAACCAATAGTGTTTACTATTGGTTTTAGTTCATTATTTTATTATAGATTTCTTCTAGTGGTTTTATTTCTTTGTGGTCTATTGGTATTAAGTGCATATGATAGTGTTTTACGTCTTGCAAAGCTTCGTTGTTTTGTACTATTTTTAGTCCTAGAAAGTTTAGTTTTTCTTTTAATAGTTTGTAGATGTCTTTACCTACTTTATTAATATGATTTAGTGTTTCTAAGTCAATATCTGTGTAATCAACATAGTGTTTTTTGGGTATTATTAGAGTGTGTCCATTGCTTATTGGTTCAATGCTTAGAAATACTAATACTTTTTCATCTTCATAGATGTTATAGCATGGTAGTTCTTTGTTTATTATTTTACAAAATACGCATTCTGTCATATTTATTCCTCCCTTATGTTTATTATATCTTAATTTTTTTCTTAATAAAAGTATTTCTTGTTAAATTATATATTTAGTGATAAAATATAGATGGTGATTTTTTATGCATATAGAAATTAAAGATTTAGTTGTAGAAATTGCTTCAAAAAAAGTTTTAAATAAATTTAATCTTAATATTAAGAAAGGTGAAGTTCATGTAATAATGGGTCCTAATGGAGTTGGAAAGTCTACTTTATCTAAGGTGCTTATGGGGAGTAATGATTATGTAGTTTCTTCGGGTGATATCTTAGCAGATAATCATTCTATTTTATCTATGCCTGTTGATGAAAGGGCTAGACTTGGGATGTTTTTATCTTTTCAGAGTCCTATTGATATTGAGGGTGTTACTAATAGTGAGTTTTTAAAGGTTGCTATTAATGAAAGAAGAGAAGAGCCTATTGGTCTTTATGATTTTATTTCTGATATGGAAAAAGAGTTTTCTTCTCTTGATTTAAAGAAGGAAATGATGCATAGGAGTGTCAATGAAAATTTTTCTGGTGGAGAAAGAAAGAAGAATGAAATATTACAAATGAAGCTTTTAAAACCTAAGTTTATTATACTTGATGAACTTGATTCTGGTTTGGATGTTGATAGTTTAAAGATTGTTTGTAAGAATATAAATGATTATTTGTCTTCGAATAGTGATACTTCTGTTCTTATTATTACTCATTATCCAAAAATTTTAGAATATATTAAGCCTGATTATATTCATATTCTTTCGAATGGTAAAATTGTTAAGACAGGTGACTATAGTCTTTCTTTAGAAATAGAAAAAAAAGGTTTTAAATCTTTTGATTCTTGTGTTTCTTTAGTGAGTGGGGAATGATTTTATGAATACAATAAAAGTAGATAATGATAATATAGTTAGTAAATTAACCATTAATTGTGATACCAATATATTTTATAATAATTATGATGGTAAGCTTGAAATTGATGTAGTAGGAGACTGCAAAGTATTTGAGTATATTAATAATTGTTCTCTTGATACGATTTATAATGTTTCTAGTAATTTTTCTCTTAATAGATTTGTTGTTTCCTCATCGGTTAATACTTTGGTAAATTTGAATGAAGAGAAAATTAACTTTAATTATTATTATTCTAATATTAATTTAGGTGATAACTTTTATGAAATAGTGATTAATCATAATAAACCTTATACTTCTAGTAATATTATTAATCATGGAATTAATTTAGAAGATTCTAAACTTTCATATATTGTTATTGGTAAGGTTTTAAAGAATAGTATTGGTGTTTGCTGTAATCAAGATAGTAGAATAATTACTTTGGATAATAATAGTTGTTCAATAAAACCTGATTTAATAATAGATAATGATGACATTGTGGCTAATCATTCTTCTTATATTGGTTATTTTAATAAAGATAAAATGTTTTATCTTATGAGTAGGGGTCTTAGTGAGGTTCAAGCTTTAAAACTACTTATTAAATCTTTTTTGATAGGAAAAATGGATATATCGTTTTTGGAAAGAAATATAATTTTGAAAAATATTGATGTGTACTGGGGGTGAAGTTATGAATCGTGATGATTTTAAAATACTTTCTAATGATTTAATTTTTTTTGATAATTGTGCTACTACTTTAAAGCCTGATGTTGTAGTGGATGAAACTGTTAAGTATTATACTTCTTATACTTCAAATGCTCATCGTGGTGATTATGATAATAGTATAAAGGTTGATACTTTGTATGAGGAAACAAGAGATAAAGTGAGAGATCTTATTGGTGCTTCTAGTTCAAGAGAGATTGCTTTTACAAGTGGAGCTACTGAGTCACTTAATTTAATTGTTTTTGGTTTTATGAAGTATAAACTAAAAAAAGGTGATGAAGTATTACTTACTAAAGCAGAGCATGCTTCTAATGTTCTTCCATGGCTGGAGCTTGAGAAAGAGATTGGGATAAAAGTTAAGTATATTCCTCTTGATGATAATTATAGACTTTGTTACAAAGAATTGGAAAAAATGATTTCTCCAAAGACTAAGGTTATTTCTATTGCTCATGTAACTAATACTATTGGGGATATAAGACCTATTTTTGAAATAGGGGAGCTTTGTAAGAAAAATAATATATATTTTGTAGTAGATGGTGCTCAGAGTGTTCCCCATTTTAAAGTAGATGTGGTAAAAAATAATATTTCATTTTTAGCATTTTCAGCACATAAGATGCTTGGTCCAACTGGGGTTGGTATTTTATATGGTAAGTATGATTTGCTTGATGCAACAAGACCTATTAAGTTTGGTGGGGGTATGAATAATATATTTTATTCGACTGGTGAAGTGGAATATAAAAGTATTCCTACAAGATTTGAAGCTGGTACTCCGAATATTGCAGGTGTGATAGGATTTGGTCGTGCGATTGATTATTTAAATAGTGTAGGATATGAAAAAATTGAGGCTTATGAAAAAGAACTTAGAGAATATCTGATTTCTAATTTAAAGAAAATAAATAATGTTATTTTATATAATGAAAATAGTGATACTGGAATAGTGTTGTTTAATTTAAAGAATGTTTTTCCACAAGATACATCGGTTTATTTGAATACTTATCATATATGTGTAAGAGCTGGTAATCATTGTGCTAAAATATTGAAAGATGAACTTGGTATTATGAATACTTGTAGGATAAGTTTATATTTTTATAACACTAAGAAAGAAATCGATGTTTTAATTGAAGCTTTGAAGAAATCTGAAAATATATTTGATGTGGTGATATAATGGATAGTAATTTAAGAAGAGAAATAATTCTTGATAATTATAATAATCCTTTTCATAAGAAAGTTAATGATAATTATGAAAAGGTTAATACTAATAATGAATCTTGTATAGATAATATAGATATATATTTTAAGTTTAATGATGATGTTTTAGAAGATGTTAGTTTCTTTGGTGAAGCTTGTGCAATATCTACTTCTGCTACATCGATTCTTTTAAGGAATATTATTGGTAAGACTAAGGAAGAAATATATAATATTTTGACTAATTATGATAATATGATAAATGAAAAAGAATATGATAGAGAGTTATTAAGAGACTTGGTCGTTTATGATGAAATATATTTGCAACCCAATCGAAAAAATTGCGCACTTTTGCCTTCAAATGCGGTAAAGAATATGTTAAAGAAGTTAGAGAGTATGTAGTTTTATCAAGTTATCTTAAGATAGAAAAGGGCTTATAATAGCTCTTTTTTACTGTAAAATAAAATGAAGATTGACACTGTTACAAAAGTTATATATAATTAAGCTATAAGATAGGTAAAGGAGTAAGATTATGAATGATAAGAAAAAGAAACTAACTATGATAGGTTTATCAATATTTGCACTAGCGATAGTAACACTAGGAACATATGCACTATGGAGTCAAATATCTACAACAAGGGAAAACACTATTAGTACAGGACAAGTAAAGATGAGTTATACTGAAGTAAATGAACTAACACTAAACAATGCACTTCCTATGAAAGATGAAGATGGTAAAAAACAAACAAATTACTTTGATTTTAAAGTATTATCATATATAAAAACAAATGCAAATGATAATACAAAAAGAAAACTAAACTATAATGTAATACTAGAACCACTTACAGTAACTAATGCATTAAGTAATAATGAAGTAAAAGTATATTTAACAAAAATAGAAAATGGAGTAGAAACAGAAGTAATAACACCAACAACAATAGATAAACTAAACAATTATATATTAAAATCACAAGAAGAAACATTCTCAAATAATAAAGGAGAAGTAACAACAAGCTATAGAATAAGAGCATGGATAGACTATAATGTTAATCCAGATAAGTTTAATAATAAAAGTTATAGTTATAAGTTTAGAGTTAATGTAAATAATGAACCTGCACCAAAAGAAATAGTACCAATACTTAATATACCAGTAGGAACCAAGGGTATTGAAAAAGTAACACATACAATAGATGATACCCTTCAAGTAGATAGTAAATTTGCAACAGAATACCGTTACAGAGGAGGAGACTCTGTAGTAAAAAACTATGTAACATTTAATAATGAAACATGGAGAATAATAGGGATAATACCAACAGAAAATACCTCAGGTAATGTAGAAAATAGAATTAAAATAATAAAAGATGCTTCAATAGGAGATATGAAATGGAATAGTAATGGTACAAATGATTGGACAAGTGCAACACTAAATACATATTTAAATAATGATTATTATAATACATTAAACACTGATGCCAAAAATATGATAGGAACAACAAAGTATTATCTTGGTGGATATAACACTTCTGGGGTAACAAGTGATGTGATGTGGCAATATGAAAGAAAAAATGATACCAATAGAAATGGATACTATTATGGAACCAATCCAATAATGCAAAGTGATGCAAATAAAAAGATAGCATTAATGTATGCCAGTGATTATGGATATGCGGCATCAAAGAAATGTACAAGTAACTTAATTGATTATCTTGATTATGCAAGTTGTATAACAACAAATAATTGGCTAGATAAAAGTCAAGATACATGGTTGCTTCCTCGGGAGTCAGACGATTCCGACGGCGCTTTCTATGAGAACTCGAATGGCTTTGTCTATATCGTCAGCATCGACAACGGCAACGAGCTTGCCGTGCGCCCAGTCCTAAGTCTATCATCTAACGTAAAGATTTCAGGTGGAGAAGGAACTTCTGGTAGTCCGTATACTCTTAGTATCAGTTGAGTAGCATGAGCGAGCCTGCAAGGTAAAATCTTGCGGAGAGCAGTAGAAAATAAGATTAGTAAAAAGAAAGTTTCTTCAATTATATATAAAACAATATTTTTGATAGAAAAATAAGAATCAAATTAGAAAATTTCTTAAGAAAAATATCTATTTTGGTTCTTTTTTGTGTATTAAAAACTATGATTAATAATGAATCTAGAATGGAGTATATTTGTTATTTAATTGCTTCTATATTTAATGAGGATTATAACGAAGTATTAAAAAATACTAAGTTTATAAAAAATAATATAGATAAATATAAAAATGAAGAAAGTAATAAGACAGTGGATTTATTGTGTAAGATTAAAGGTAAGATACTTAATGTTGAGGTTAATAATAATACTTCAAAGTCTAGTTTAGAAAGAAATCTAGGTTATATGTTTTCTTTATACAGTGCAAATATGAAAACAGGTCATAAGTATAACTTTAATGAAGTTATACAAATAAATATTAACAATTTTAGATTCAAAGGTAGAAAAGATGTTTTGGAAGAATGCTATATAACAAATATTAATCATATACCTAAAGATATTAATGACTTTCAAATATATAGTAATAAGATAAGAATTATTAATATATACTTGCCAAATATAAGAAAAAAAGATTATAATAAACTTAAACTATATGAGAAGTTATTATTAATATTTAATGAAAATGATAATCAACTTCTTAAAGATTTAAGTAAGGGTGATGAGATAATGGAAAAGTATGTTAAAGAATCAAAAGAAGCAAGTGAACAAGATGAAGTAATAGGCATGTATGATAAAGAGTTACACGATGAAAAGCTTCGTTTAGCAGAAAATGATGAGTACATGGAAAAAGGAAAACAAGAAAAAGCTAAAGAAACTGCTCTTAAGCTACTTCAAAAAAACATTGATTTAAACATCGTCTCAGAATGTACAGGTCTTTCATTAGAGGAACTAAAAAAGTTGAAATAGATTAATACTATTTCTTTAAAATTGCACAAGTTTATAAACAAAATAACTAAAGGGCTTACAACAGTTCTTTTTATTATCGGATTGTTTCTAAATAATAAAAATTTAATATTTATATAAGTAAAAAATCTTTAAGTTTAATACTATACGTGCTATAATTTATGTATGGTGGTGGTAGAAGTGGATAAGATTTTATTAGTAAATAAAGAAAAAGATTATACATCAAGGGATGTTGTTAATGCTCTAAGTAATATTTTTCATACTAAAAAAATAGGTCACTTCGGAACACTTGATCCTTTAGCCACTGGTCTTTTAGTAATCGGGATAGGAAAATATACTAAACTTGGTAACTTATTTCCTGAGGATACAAAATCTTATGAAGCAGAGGTTCTTGTTGGACGTTCAACTGATAGCTATGATATACTTGGAAAAACTATTGATTGTATTTCCGTTTATTCTTTAGACGAGAACTTACTTATTGATGTATTAAATAGTTTTAAAGGAGAGTATTTACAGGAAGTGCCCATTTATTCAGCAGTTAAAGTTAATGGTAAAAAATTGTATGAATATGCAAGAGAAGGCATTTCAATAGAATTACCTAAGAAAAAGGTTAATATTATTGATATAGAGTTTTTGAATACTTATAAAAGAGATAATAATTTGTACTTTTCATTTAAGTGTGATGTTTCTAAAGGCACTTATATAAGAAGTCTTATAAATGATATTTCTTCTAAGATAGAAATCCCTCTTTGCATGAGTAACCTAAAAAGAACCAGACAAGACAAGTTTTATTTAAAAGACGCATATAGTATAGATGATATAAAGAATGGCAATTATAAATTACTTGATATTACAAATGTTTTAGATATTGATGTTTTGGAAGTGCCTAATGATATAAAAAATAAAGTAGTTAATGGTAGTCTGATTGATTATGAAAATGATAAGCCAATTCTCTTCAGAATAGATGATAAAAATATTGCTTTATATATAATATATGAAAAGAATACCAAGCAAATGAAACCTTTTATAATGTATAGTTAATGGAGGAAATTATGGAATTTAATAGTGAAAAAGAACTTAGAGAAAGACTTAGTTGTGCTTTAAGCGCCAAAATAAGCGAGTTAGAAAGCAAGGGAATTAATTACATTACTGAAGATGAAATATGGCAATATTTAATTAATACTAAATGGAAAAACGCTCATGGTTTATGCCTTTCTGATATGGTTGATGATATTTTGAAAATTGAAATTAAGTAGGTGGTACAATGGTAATAAAAAAGAATGACTTAAGAAAGGAATTAATTGAAAAATTAAATTATTTAAATGATGATGAAATAAAGGAAATTGAAAAAGCAATTGACTATGCTTCTTTAAAACATGACGGACAACTTAGAAAAACAGGGGAAGACTATATTATTCATCCTTTATATGTTGCCATAATACTTACTAGTATAAAAGCAGATAAAGATACAATAATTGCGTCTTTACTTCATGATGTTTTGGAAGACACAGAGACTACTAAGGAAGAATTAACAAATTTGTTCGGAGAAGTAGTAGCTAATTTAGTAGATGGTGTAACTAAA
This sequence comes from uncultured Bacilli bacterium, assembly GCA_934096805.1. Lineage (GTDB taxonomy): Bacteria > Bacillota_I > Bacilli_A > RF39 > UBA660 > JAEDJI01. The sequence goes on from CAKOMW010000002.1 coordinate 131,956, forward strand.
ATTAACAACATCAATGTTTCAACAGAAAATGAATATCTAACTAATTATTATAAAAAAATAATAGTAGGGATGAGTGAAGATGTAAGAGTAATAATAATTAAATTAGCAGATCGTCTTCATAATATGAGAACTTTATATGCTATACCTGTTGATAGACAAAAACTAAAAGCCAAAGAGACTCTTGAAATTCTTGCTCCAATTGCCCATCGTCTTGGAATGCACAAAATAAAGTCAGAACTTGAAGATCTTTCCTTAAAATATTCTAAACCAGATGTTTATTATGATGTTGTAGAAAAACTAAACAATACTAAGATTGAAAGAGAAGAGTGTGTATCTAAAATGATGAATGAAGTAAGTACTCTTCTAAAAAACAATGGTATAAAACACGAAATAAAAGGTCGTGCTAAAAGTATTTATAGTATTTATAAAAAATTAGACAAAGGAAGAAGTTTTTCTGATATATATGACCTCTTAGCTATTAGAATTTTAGTAGATAAAGAACAAGAATGCTATCTTGCTTTAGGACTTATTCATTCGAAGTATAAGCCAGTTTCTAAAAGATTTAAAGATTATATTGCTATGCCTAAAACTAATCTATATCAAACTCTTCATACGACAGTGTTTGGCTTAGATGGCAATTTGTTTGAAATTCAAATAAGGACATATGATATGGATCATATTGCAGAAAATGGTATTGCTTCACACTGGGCCTACAAAGAGCATAAAAACGCTGCTTTAGAAATGCAAAATATTACTGAGCAAAAACTTCAGTTTTATAAATCGATAATTGAGCTTAATGAAGAAAAAATGACAAATGAGGATTTTGTAAATAGGGTTAAAGATGAAGTTTTAAATAATAATATCTATGTATATACACCAAAAGGAGACGTCTTTGAGTTGCCAATCGGTTCTACTCCAATAGATTTTGCTTATAAAATACATACTCAAGTTGGAGACAAAATGACGGGAGCAATTGTAAATAATAATATGGTTAACATTTCATATGAATTACAAAATGGTGATATAGTAAAAATACTTACTAATAATAACTCTAAGGGACCATCAAGAGAATGGCTTAATGTTGTAAAAACAACTCAAGCAAAGAGTAAAATAAAAGCTTTCTTCAATAAGACTACTAAAGATGATTATATTGAAGCGGGTAAAAATTTACTTGAAAAAGAATTAAGGAGAAAAAAGATTCCATCTACTTCATTCTTTAAACCAGAAAATTTAAAACAAGTTTTTGAACAATTCAAACTAGAATCTCTTGAAGATTTATATTTGAATATTGGTAACAATAAATTCTCAGTAAAATCAGTTGTAAAACATGAAAAAGAAGACAAGGAGGATAAAAAAGAAATTAAAGTAACACCGAAGATTCTTGAAGGAGAAAATGACATAATTGTTGGTAATACTAGTAATATTCAAACCCATGTTGCCAACTGTTGTATGCCTCTTCCAGGTGATGAAATAATTGGCTTCATCACTAGAGGAAGTGGAATTAGTATTCATAGAAAGAATTGTTTGAATATTAATGAAATAGATGATAGAATAGTAAGTGCTACTTGGAATAGCAATACTAAAAACAAATACTATTCTAATATAGTAATATATACTAATACTAAAGACAATAAAATGATAGATATAGTCCAGATTGCCTCTAGTATGAATATTTCTATAGAAAGCATTAATATGATAAATAAAAGTTGCAACAATGTTTATTCTGCTCTAGTAGTAGTATCTTCGTTAGATGAAGTAAATAAATACTTAAAAGAAGTAAGAAAAGTAACAAACGTTGTCGATGCAGAAAGGATAATGCAATGAAAGTAGTAGTTCAAAGAGTAAAAGAAGCTCATGTAACTGTAGATGAAAAAACAGTTGGTAAAATAGATAATGGTTTTCTAGTCCTAGTAGGTTTTACTTATGGGGATAATGAAGAAGTTATTTCTTGGATGATTAATAAAATATTAAATCTTAGAGTATTTGATGATCAAGATGGAGTTATGAATTTATCAATAAAAGACGTGAATGGTAGTATTTTATCAGTATCTCAGTTTACTCTCTATGGAGATTGTAGCAAAGGTAATAGACCATCTTACATAAAAGCTTTAAAACCAGATGAAGCTACACTATTATATGATAAATTTAATGACAAATTAAAAGAAGAAATAAATACACAAACAGGTATATTTGGTGCTGATATGAAAGTTAGTCTTGTAAATGATGGACCAATTACCATAATTATAGAAAAGTAGTGGGGGATAAAATGGTTAAAGAAAATATAGAACAAATAGTAAAGTTTGTTAAAGAACAATTTAATAATAATGATGAAGAAAGAGCAATTATCGAAATAAATAATGATATTAATAGTATTGTTACTGCTATAATACTTTCTAAAGCTCTGGGAAAAGAAAATGTCATAGGAATTACTATGTCAGTTGAAGAAGATGCTTATAGTAATGATATAAAAAGAATTAGTAATATTTTTAATATTAAAACTATTAATTTTGATTTATTAGATATTTATAATAAGTATAAAAAAGAAGCATCTAATTTTGGTTATTTTATGTATGATGAAACTAAAGAAAGCAATGAAGAGCTAAAATCAAGAATGAAAATGACTACTTTGTATTATTTAGCTAGCTTGTTTGGCAAGATGTATAATAAGAACTATAAAGTAGTAGGCACCCTTAATAAAGATGATTTAGTAAAAGGTAACTATACTACTGGCGGGGAAAATGTCAGCGATATTTCTCTTTTAGAAAATTTTACTTTAAGTGAAGTTATAAAACTTGGTCAATACTTTGATATACCAAATGATATCTTATATAAAAACTTATCTTTTGAAGAGGAAATTGAAGCTAAATATTTTGAAACTTTTGATTCTTCAAATAATAAAAGAAGAATAAAAGAGTAATAATTTAACCAAAAATTAACAAAAAATTGAAAAACTATTGCATTTTATAAAAATATATGTTATATTTAATTTGCAGTTGATAAGATAATGATTTGTAGTCGTTGAAATTTTCTTAATTAATTGCAGAGAGTACTAATTCGTTAGTACTTTTTTTAAAATAAAAAAAGCAAGAATTCACTTGAATTTTTGCTATTATTATGCTATAATTTTTATGTTGTAACGCACCCATAGCTCAATTGGATAGAGCGTTTGGCTACGGACCAAGAGGTTGAGGGTTCAAATCCTTCTGGGTGCGCCATTTAGTTTATTAGTACTTATATAGTACTTTTTATTTTGCCATTTTCACATCTGTTACCCCAAGAGTCTATAATTTTATCATCTTTTTTAATACATATTATTTCACAATTATTAGGACATTTTCTACATTCATAACCTTTAGTATTAAAATCAATATCTATAACATTGAAATCAAATTCTTCTTCTACTTTTGTCTGCTTTGCAAGTATAGAAATACCAAGAGCACCCATTAAATGGCTATTTTCATCTACTAAAACATCTTCTTTTAAAGTATCTTTGAAAGCTTTTACAACTCCAATGTTTTTACTTACGCCTCCTTGAAAGACAATTGGAGATTTTATTTTTTTACCTTTAGCAACATTATTTAAGTAATTATTTACAACACTATAACATAGTCCGGCAATTATATCTTCTTTTTTATATCCCATTTGGGCTTTATGAACTAAGTCAGATTCTGCAAAAACAGTACATCTTGCTGCTATTTTAGTGGGATTTTTTGATTTTACAGCAATACTTCCAAAATCTTCAACATCTATATCTAATCTTTTAGCCTGTGATGATAGAAAAGAACCAGTTCCTGCAGCACAAATGGTGTTCATAGCATAATCTGTTACTATTTTATTATCAATAATAATGATTTTAGAATCTTGACCTCCAATTTCAAGAATAGTTTTAACATCAGGGTAGATTGACATTGTTCCTATTGCATGGGCAGTTATTTCGTTTTTTATAACACTAGCATTTAAGATGATACCAATTAGCTTTCTAGCACTTCCTGTTGTTCCGACACTTACAACTTTATAACCTTTAGGCATTTTTTTCTTAAGACTTTTTAGTAATCTTTTTACAGCATCAATAGGATCACCTTTAGTCCATATATAATCACTTGCGATTATTTTATTGTTACTATCTATTATTACTCCTTTTGTAGAGATAGAACCTATGTCTACTCCTAAGTAACTTTTATTCATATTCTTTCTCCTTTTTCATTTTTATCATATCATAAAAAGCTTCAATTCTTGTAGTTATCCCTGTATTCTCAGTAAGGGTATCAAAAGAAAAATAAGTAATAGGCATGTTATTTTTATGACATATTTTATCAATAATTGGAATTGTACTTACTTCTGGAGTGCATCCAAATGGTTTAATATGAATTATTCCATCATATTTTTTATCCATTAAATAAATAGTTCTGTAAACATTATCAAGACCATCTGCTCCAAGTTCATATTTTACGAACTTTCTTATTTTATACTTTATATAAGGTCTTTTAATCCATTTAAGGATTAATAGATAGCTTAAATTAGTAAATCTTTTAATTTCAATATTTAATTTAGCAAGTTCATATTCTAAATTATAAGATGAAAATGGTTCCATTGAAGTATATAGTTCTCCAATAATACCTACTTTTAATGGATTAGTAGGTTTATTAATGCCCAAGTTTTTAAATAATTTTTTATATTTTTTTCCTATTAACAAAGTATTTATTATGCCTTTGTTGTTTATCAGTTCATCAATAAAATTTTGTTTTAGATTTATAAAACTATTTTCTTTTTCTTCAAAACCAATATTTTTTCTTATAAAATGTTCTCTTTTATCAACTATAAATATCATAAGAAAAGTAATAATAAAATGATAAATAAACTTGCTAAATTTTAAATTATTATTTAATTCTTTAAATATTTTGTATAATTTTTTAATACTTAATTTACCCTTATCAGTCATAGTATAAAAAGTGAAATTATAACCAAGATCTTTTAGTATTTGTTCTTGTAATTCGGCATAATAACCATACCTACACCCACCACCGAATTGGAATAATACGTTAGCACCATTTTCTAATGCTTCAATATAATTACCAAGATTATATTTAAATGGAACACATACGAAATTAGGAGAATTTTTATTTCCTAGTTCAATAGTCCTTTTAGTAATTTTTGGACTTAACATTATTTCACAATCAGTTAACTTCATAAATAAATATTTTACAATATAAGCATAATCTCCGAGATGAGGAAAAGATATTATTTTATTTTTCATATGTAACCTCACTTATTATATCAACAAAGCTTTCTAGTCTAGTGATTAATCCCGTTCCACTGTTTAAGTCATCAAGTACTATGTTTATAAGAGGAACATCTTTTACCTTTCTTATTATTAAATCATTCACTAGAGAATCGGGACCACAAGGAAAGCTAGAAACTAATATAATTCCGTTTACAAAGTTTTTATAATACTCTAAGGCTCCCAGTAATTCTTTATTATAAGTCCAATAAATATCTTTTGAAATATTGTAGGCAAGAGGAACTAAATCAGATATAAAAATATCTGCATATATGATATCTATATTATTTTCTTTTAGAAAATCTATAATTTGTTTTCCAACTAGATTATCATAAATATTATAAGGGTGTCCCACTAGTAATATTTTTTTAGTATTTTTCTTTAATAATTTATTTTGCTCTATAAAGCTTTCTCTTTTGTTTTTTAGTTCTATTTTTTTAGCATACTCGTAAGCATTTAGACTTTTTTCTTTACTAAAACCTAATCTTTTACCAATATTTATAAAAGCTTTTTTTTCGTCATTTTTATTATCTATATTATAATCAAGTATTTTTTCTTTATTAAAATATGTACTTACTAAATCATAAAGAGCATAAAAATTAGTACAAGTTTTTTCATCTTTTTTAGGATTTTGAACCCTTGGAAGTAACAAAAAATCACATTTATTAATGATTTCATTTACATGACCCAAATATATTTTTAAGGAAAGACAAGCTTCATCATTGCTCAGTTTACTACCATTTTCTAATATTTTTTTATTTGTATCGGGACTAGTTATAGTATCAATTTCTAAAAAATTAAAAAAGTTAAACCATAAATCTCTATATCTGTAGTAGAGTAGCCCCTTTGGTATCCCTATTTTAATATTATCATCTCCCTAAATAAATATATTTAGGACATAAAAAAAATATAATAACTAAAATTCGCTATTATATTTATAAAAAAATTATTATTAAAGTTCCTACTACAAAACAGTAAATTGAAAAATAAATAAGTTTTCCTTTTTTTATTACTTCCCTGAACCATTTTACAGAAAAATAGGTAAAGATAAATGCTACAACAGCACTTAGTAAAAAGAACATTATTTCACTACTGCTAAGATTACTACCAAATAAGTCTTTAATTCCTAAAACAGTAGTAGCTAAACTAATAGGTATATAAAGCATAAATGAAAAATCAAAAGCTGTTTCTCTATCTAATCCTTCATATAAACCACCAACAATTGTAGAACCACTTCTAGAGATACCAGGAAAAAGTCCAAGAACTTGGAAAGCTCCAATCATTAAAGCATCTTTAATAGTTAAATCTTTATCTTTTCTTTTTCCATTAGCTTTTCTAATCCAAAATAAGAATATCCCTGTAATTATAAGAGTAATTCCTATAATTTTAATATTATCACTAATTGCATCAAATACTCCAAGTTTGGAAACTATTAAACCAATTATACCTGCTGGAATAGTAGCAATAATTATATACCATCCATATTTGTAATTAGTTTTTAAAGAAGGAGACTTAGTTTTAAAATAACCAAAAAAATCTTTTAAGACATTTTTAATTTTATCAAAATAAATAATAATCACTGCTACAAGTGAACCAAAATTAGTAATAATAGCAAGTAATTCTGTGTTAGAAAGAGCGACATTTTTAAAACCTAAATAATTAGTAAGTAAATCGTTACACACAAGTAAATGACCAGAAGATGAAATAGGCAATGCTTCAACTACTCCTTGTATTATCCCTAATATAATATAATATATAAAAATCATTTCGTTACCTCCATATTTACATAATTAAGTATATAACATTTTTAAAAATAAATAAATAGATATTTGAAAAATGTATATACTATTTTTGAGGGATGAGATATGGTATATGTATATGATATAGTACTTAATTTAAATGATGAGTTACTGGAGTTCTTTGAATGGGAAGACAGTGATAAAATTAAATATATAAAAAAAGTGCCCCTTGTTAAAACAGATGATACTTTTATTTATAATTTAATAAAAAATAATATAAAACTGGAAGATAATTTTATTGATAGTATAAAAAATAAAACTGTCTACTATGATAATAAAGAAAAAAACTATCCTATTATAATATTTGCAAATGGTGACTTAGCTATTGCACTCTTAATCAAGGACAATAAGACCTTTCTTTATTCAAGATTATTATTAGATGAAGAATATGAAGTCATGAACATTGCAAGTAGGTTAAGTACTACTAAAATGAATTACATAGTAATAAATAAAAAAGACATTAATAATAATCTTACTAGAGAAGAAAGAAGGATAAAAGATGTTTTATTAAATGAAATAAAGTACCTTTATAATAATAATAAATTAGATAAATTAAATTATTACTACTATGAATACTTTAATGAATTAAATAACAATAAAGAAGATGTTTATAAAAAACTAATAAGTAGTTTGAATAAAATAGATGATAAACATTTGAAACTACTTGAAGTAGTCAATCTAACTAGTAAATAGAAAGGACTATAGTACATTGAAAATACTTAGTCTTTTTTTCGACTTTTTTCTATAAAAAATAATATACTTAATTAAGGAAGTGATATTTTGCTTTTAAGTTTAATTGAGTTATTAAAGACATTTTTATTTTTTAAGACATCATACTCTAATAATGTTTTTCCTGAACCATTAAGTAAAGAGGAAGAGGAAAAATATATTGAATTATTGCTAAAAAAAGATAAGCATGCAAGAGATACTTTGATAGAACGAAACCTAAGATTGGTGGCCCATATTGCAAAGAAATATGAAAATTCTAATACAGATAATGATGATTTGATAAGTATAGGAACAATTGGTCTTATCAAAGGAATAGATTCATATTCTAAAAAACACAATACAAAAATTACAACTTACTGTGCTAGATGCATTGAAAATGAAATCCTTATGTATTTCAGAGCTAATAAAAAAAATAACTTAAATATATCTTTAGATGAGCCAATCGGGTATGATAAAGAGGGTAATGATATTACAATATTAGATGTTTTAAAAACTCCAAGGCCTGATTATGTAGAAGAAATGCATAAAAAAGATAATATTGAATTATTAAAAAAGTATTTGAAACTTCTGACACCAAGAGAAAAGGAAATAATAGTAAAAAGATATGGATTAGATAATGAAGATGAACAAACCCAAAAACAAATAGCTAAATCACTTAATATTTCTAGAAGTTATGTATCAAGAATAGAGAAAAGGGCAGTGACTAAGATACTTAGAGAATTTATAAAAAAGGAAGAACCAAGAAAAGAATAAGAAAATAAAAAAGTAATTGCATCAAATTAGACGAAACCACTTGTATAAAACAAAGATAAGTAGTATATTATATATAAAGAAGCACGTTCCTTGAACGTCGGCTTCCAAGTTTTTTGGTTGCGACGTTTCTCTATATCAGAGAGACGTCGCTATTTTATTACATATAAAGTTTATGTATTAACATGATGATTATATATAATTGCAATAGGGAGATTATAAAAAACATTAAGATTGTACAATCTTTCTTGCTCATCATAATAACCACCTCGCTTTCATAGAAAGTGAAGTCAACGCCCAAAGATACGTGCATGATGTAACTATATACTATATAAAAGCACAATGCAAATGAGCAAAAATGACATTTGGTATAAAAAACAGTATACAAAATCAAGAATTGCTCTAAGACAAAAATAACTTTTAATATAAAAAAAGCATACTAAAAAGTATTGTTTTGTATAAATTAAACAAATTTCTTGAAAAAGAAGTTTTTTTGTATTAAAATTAAACTATAAAAACTAAAGAGGAGGACAGGTGTAAACAAAAAATCTACGCATAACATATAAACACCTAATAAGTAATATGGTAAACAAATATTCGTCTGGGGGGGGGGCAAAATACTACTAACCCTATAAATAAGAAAGGGAAAACAATAAAAATAATATCAATAATAATACTTTTAATACTAATAGTAATTAGTATATCTTTTGCATTAGGAAATATTGATATAAATATACTAGGAAGAAGAAATATAAAAATATCTAAATGCGAACTAGATATAAACTTTAAAGAAAGTGAAGAACTAATGCTAGTAAGTAAATATCCCATATCAAAAGAAGAAGCATTAAAGTATAATGCAAAAGAAATAAATATAACAAACAATTCTACATGTGATACAGCTTATTATAAAGTAACAATAAAAGACTTAGTAAATTCATCTATAAATAAAGATAAGATTAACTATCAAGTAATAGATAAAAGTACAAATACAGAAACAATAGATAAAAACCCAGATAACTTTAATATAAGTGATTCACTTACTAAAGGAAATACCAAAACATATACAATAAGACTATGGATAGATGAAAGTGCAACCAATACAGATTTATTTATAAATGGAAATACAACAAAACCAATAGAATATAAATATGCACTTAACATAGAATCAAGTGATGAAGAGATAAAAGGAGCAGGCATGACAGCAACAGAATTTGCCCAAGCAAATGTAGGACAAAATGGCCTAGAACTAGTAACTCATACAATAGATAATACCCTTCAAGTAGATAATAAATTTGCAACAGAATATAGATACAGAGGAGGAGACTCAGTAGTAAAGAACTATGTAACATTTAATAATGAAATATGGAGAATAATAGGAATAATACCAACTGAAGATACCTCAGGTAATGTAGAAAATAGAATTAAGATAATAAGAGATACTTCAATAGGAAATATGAAATGGAATACAAATGATACTAATGATTGGACAAGTGCAACTTTAAATACATACTTAAATAATGATTATTATAATACGTTAACAAGTGATGCCAAAAACATGATAGGAACAACAAAATACTATCTTGGAGGATATAACTCTGCAGGTATAACATCTGATGTAATGTGGCAATATGAAAGAAAGAATGATGCTAATCGAAGTGGATATTATTATGGTACAAATCCAATAATGCAAAATGATGCGAATAAAAAGATAGCAATAATGTATGCCAGTGATTATGGATATGGAGCATCAAAAGAATGTACAAGTAATGTAGGTGATTATGGGAACAATGCAAGTTGTAAAACAACAAATAATTGGTTAGACAAAAGTCAAGATACATGGTTGCTTCCGCAGTATTCAGACCTTTCCAACTATGCTTTCCGTGTGAACTCGGCTGGCGATGTCAGTAACAACAGCGTCGACGGCAGCTACGAACGTGCGGTCCGCCCAGTCCTAAGTCTGTCATCTAACGTAAAGATCTCAGGTGGAGAAGGGACTTTCAGTAAACCATACACGTTGTCACAATAAATTAAAAAATTCATTAACATATTGCATAATTATTTAGTTTTATGTATAATATCTTATGAGGTTATTCTTTTCGGGGGCCCAAGTAACCTCATATTATTGTGTCAAAAACAAATGATGAAGACGGAAATATATTGTTTTTTAAAGAGAGTTAGTGGTAGGTGTAAACTAATAAAAAAATATATTTCAGATCACTTCTGATGTGTTTTATTAAAAGTAAAAACGGTTACGCGTTATAGTATTGAGTAAAAAAATAAGGTGGTACCACGAACATTTCGTCCTTTGGTAACATCTTTTTATTTTTAAGGAGGAGTTAATATGTTTAAAGAATTAAAGAAAGGACAAATAAGTGAAATTGAAGCATTTTATTCTGAATTTTGGGAAGAAGATAATGTTTTACAAAAGAGTATAGATAAAAATGATAAATATTTTGTGTTTTATGATGGTCCAGCAACTGCAAATGGGTTTCCGGGGCTTCATCATATGGTTGCTAAGTTTTTGAAAGATAGTTTTTGTAAGTATAAAACAATGCAAGGTTATAAAGTGCTTAGAAAAGTAGGATGGGATACTCATGGTTTACCTGTTGAACTTGCTGTGGAAAAAGAATTAGGTTTTAAGTCTAAGACTGATATTGAAAAATATGGTATCGAAGCATTTAATAAAAAATGTAAAGAATCAGTATGGAAAAATGAAAAAGCCTTCAGTGATTTGACTACCAAAATGGGGCAATTTATAGATTTGAAACATCCATATGTTACATATGATAATAATTACATTGAAACAGAATGGTGGATCTTAAAGAAATTCTTTGATGAAGGGTTATTTTATGAAGGACATAAGATATTGCCATATTGTCCTAGATGTGGAACAGGTCTTGCATCGCATGAAGTAGCACAGGGATACAAAGAAGTGACTGTAGATACAGTAACTGTACCATTTAAATTAAAAGATGAAGATTGTTACTTCTTAGTATGGACAACAACTCCTTGGACATTATTAGCAAATGTTGGGTTGTGCGTTAATCCAGAAGAAGAATATATAAAAGCAGAATCAATGGGTTATAATTTTATTGTTGCTAAAAAGCTAGCTAATAAAGTGCTAGGGGATGATTATAAAGTCCTTGAAACATATAAGGGCAAAGAACTAGAACATAAAGAATATGAACAATTAATATCAGAAATTTCAGTAAATAAAAAAGCTTTCTTTGTATGTTGCGATAACTATGTAACAATGGAAGATGGTACAGGAATAGTACACCTTGCACCGGCATTCGGAGCTGATGATGCCTTAGTAGGAAGAAAATACAATCTTCCATATATAAATCCAGTCGGGGAAGATGGATGCTATACAGAAGGACCATGGAAAGGAACACTTGTTTTTGATGCAGATCTTGAAGTTATAAAATACTTAAAAGCAAATGATAAATTATTCAAAAAACAAAAAATAGTACACAACTATCCTCACTGCTGGAGATGTTCAACACCACTTATTTATTACTCTAAACCAAGCTATTACTTAGAAGTAACTAAAATAAAAGACAAAATAATCGAGGCTAATAAAACTGTAAAATGGCATCCAGCATATGTTGGAGAAAAACGTTTTGGTAACTGGTTAGAAAATTTAAATGACTGGGCGATATCAAGAAACAGATATTGGGGTACACCACTTCCTTTATGGAAATGTGAATGTGGCCATACTCATATGATTGGAAGCAGAGAAGAACTCGTAAACCTTGCTTTAGAAGACATAGATACTTCAATTGATTTACATAGACCATACGTTGACAATGTTCATATTAAATGTGATAAATGTGGTAAAACTATGACTAGAACAACAGATGTAATTGATTGTTGGTTTGATTCTGGTTCAATGCCATTTGCCCAATACCATTATCCATTTGAAAACAAAGAATTATGGGAAACCCAATTTCCAGCAGATTTCATTGCCGAAGGAATAGATCAAACAAGAGGATGGTTCTATACACTTCTAGTAATATCAACATTTTTAACAGGAAAAGCACCATACAAAAATGTTTTAGTAAATGACTTATTACTTGACAGTGAAGGCAAAAAAATGTCTAAATCGAAAGGAAATATCGTTGAACCATTTACTACTATGAAAGAATACGGAGCAGATACAGTAAGATTCTATCTTCCATATGTATCACCAGTATGGACACCACTTAAATTTGATGTAAATGGTCTAAAAGAAGTACATTCTAAGTTCTTTAACCCTCTTAAAAACACATATTCATTCTTTACAATTTATGCTAATATTGATAATATCGATCCTAGAGAATACAATATAGAATACAAAGATTTAGAAGAAATAGATAAATGGTTATTTTCAAAACTAAATAAATTAATCAAAAATGTAACAGATTCATATGAAGAATATGACTTAAATAAAGTAGTAAAGTATTTAACAGACTTTGTAAGTGAAGATTTATCTAATTGGTATATTAGAAGAAACAGAAAAAGATTCTGGGGAAATGAATTAAATAACTCTAAAAAATGTGTTTATTATACAACATATAAAACATTATTAGATTTATCAAAGTTAATTGCTCCAATAACACCATTTATATCCGAAGAAATATATCAAAACTTAACAAATGAAGAATCTGTTCATCTAAGTGATTTCCCAAAATATAATAAAGAATTATTAAACGAAGAAATAGAAAAGAAAATGGACTTAGTAAGAGATTTAATATCACTAGGAAGAAATGCTAGAGAAGAAAAGAAAATAAAAGTTAGGCAACCAATCAAAGAAATAATCCTTGATGGTAAAAACAAAGATATTTTAAGTGATTTAACTGACTTAATAAAAGAAGAATTAAATGTCAAAGAAATAGTCTTTGAAGATGATTTGTCAAAATATATGAACTTTGTTATAAAACCAAACTTTAAAGAAGCCGGAAAAGTACTTGGTTCAAAAATGAAAGACTTTACTAACTTTTTAAGTGATTTAAACGAAGAACAAATAAATAAATTAAGAAATAACGAACCAGTCACATTTGAAAACCTAGAAATAACAAGTAACTTAATAGATATAAAAATTATTTCTAAAGAAGGATTCAACACAGCAAGCTTAGATAATAATTTTATAATATTAAATACAACTTTAGATGAAGAATTAATAAAAGAAGGATATGCTAGAGAATTTGTTTCAAAGATACAAAACTTAAGAAAAGAAAAAGACTTTGATATAGAAAATAGAATAAAATTATCTTATAATTCAAATGATTATTTTGATGATATAGTAAAAGAATTTAATGACTATATTAAAAAAGAAACTTTATCACTAGAAATAGTAAAAGATAATAATCTTAATAACAAACAACTAGTAAATGATATTGAAGTAGCATTTGATGTTGAGAAGATAAAATAAATAGTACAATAAAGGGCTTATAGCTCTTTTTTTGTTTTATAAAATAAAATGAAGATTGACACTGTTACAAAAAATATATAATTAAGCTATATGAGAAGTTATTATTAATATTTAATGAAAATGATAATCAGTTTCTTAAAGATTTAAGTAAGGGTGATGAGATAATGGAAAAGTATGTTAAAGAATCTAAAGAAGTAAGTGAACAAGATGAAGTAATAGGAATGTATGATAAGGAGTTACATGATGAAAAGCTTCGTTTGGCAGAAAATGATGAGTACAGAGAAAATGGAAAACAAGAAAAAGCTAAAGAAACTGCACTTAAAATGCTTCAAGATAATTTAGATTTAGATACTATTTCTAAGTATACTGAACTTTCTATTGAAGAATTAAAGAGTTTACGACAATAGGCTCTTTTTCTTTTAAAACACTAAATTACAAAAACAATTGTTATTTTTTATAAGATATGATATAATACTTCTTGCACTCAAAAGATATAAGTTGCATATATTTGATATTGGAGGAGATAACATGCTAAGTAAATTAAGCGAAAGTTTTATAAATAATTTAGGAGTAGATTGCGATATTATATATGAATCAATAAAAGATATTGTACCATTTATTTCAGAATGGCAACTAAAACAAGGATACTTTTATGATGAAGATAAAAAAATAAAAATTATATTAAAAGAAGATAAGCCTAAAAAAGGAATGCCATATAATAATATTATTATTACTGATGCTATTGCTAATCAAGTAACTTGGCTAAAGGTTTATAAAGATAAATTATTTTGCGAAAAAAATATAATTACAAGCGAAGAAGATAAAATAAAAGCTTCAACATATTTATTTGATGAAGAAGAATATACTAAAAAGATTTATTCCTTTGTATATAATAATGATTATATTACAGTTGGAGTACAGTATGATAAAGTTAATAATAAGATGGAAGTCTCTTTAAACACTAATTTAGACGAAGAAAAAGTTACCGATATTTTAAGTAACTATGATATTTTAAATATTAGAATGTGTGAAGAAAAGAAAGATATTGCTGACTTATTAAAAAATATTTATTTTGATTCATTCTGCGAAACAAAAAAGGAAACAAATAATCATGTACTAAAGAGAATACATAAAGGATAATCCTTATGATTTATTCTTTTTTTTTGTCTATTTTTATGTTAAAATTATTTTAGGAGATGATAAGATGAATAAAAAAGGATTTACATTTGTTGAACTATTAGCGGTAATAGTAATTTTATCTATAATTACAACCCTTACAGTTGTATCTTACAAACACTATGCTAAGCAAGCAAAAGAAGATGAACTTATTGCTTTAAGAGGAACAGTTGAATCAGCTTATAATAATTACAGGTCAAAAATGTTATATACAAATGGAATAGTAAACAATGAAGTGAAATTCGGATTTTTAGTTGAGAATAACTATATTCCTAAAAATTTCAATTACAATGATGTTAAATTTAGTGCCAATGATTTAAGTGATAGTAAAATTAAAGTAGTAACCAAAGGAGAAATGCTAAATGAAACATATTTGAATGGAGGAAGCTGTAACTTTACCGAAATGATAAAATATGGAATATGTAAAACAGATACTGATGATAGTTCAGTTGAAGTAAAAGAAGAAAATGGTCAAAAACATGTTGAAGGAACTAGTGATAACGCTACTTACTGTCTCACAGAAGATGCATCATCCGCTACCACAAATTACTGTCTAGATAATGGGAAAAAAGTCTTTGTAGTACCTTCAGAAGATGAAGCCTATTGTTTATATGTTAAGCATACCAATAATGGAACTCGAAAAGAACTAATAAATGATTTTTTAGACTGTAATAAACCATATTGCATGACTAAAGAATTAAGGGAACAAAAATGCAAATAATAAAAATAATGGATGAAGACTTATCCAACAAAATAGCAGCAGGTGAAGTAGTAGAATCCTTAATGAGCGTAGTAAAAGAATTAGTGGAAAACTCAATTGACGCTAACTCTTCAATAATAAAAATTTATCTTTCAGATTCTGGTATTAAATCCATAAAAGTAGTAGACAATGGAAAAGGAATGTCAAGAGAAGATGCCAATTGTTGTATTCTTAGACATGCCACTAGTAAGCTATATACTAAAGATGACCTATTTAACATCAATACTTTAGGCTTTCGAGGAGAAGCCATGCCTTCAATTGCTAGTGTTTCCCAAATGATTATCAAAACCAGTGATGGTGAAGAATCTACAAAAATAATAGTAAAGGGAGGTACAGTTGAAGAAATAAAATCAACAGATTTAAGAGGAGGCACCACCATTGAAGTAAGTGACATTTTCTATAATACTCCTGCTAGGTTTAAATATCTAAAAAGCTTACATACAGAACTCGCAAACATAACAAACTATGTAAACAAAATGGCTTTAGCTAACCCTGACATATCATTTTATCTTGAAAACGATGGAAAAGTTTTATTAAACACAGATGGTTCCTCTAATCTCTTAAAAGTAATTAATAGCATTTATGGACTTGAAGTAACAAAAAAAATGTTAAAAGTAGAAAGATCAAGCAGTGACTATAAAGTAACTGGATATATTTCTTATCCCGAAATTAATCGTTCTAGTAGAAACAATATAACCCTTTTAGTAAATGGAAGATATGTTAGAAACAATGATATTACAAGA
Source organism: uncultured Bacilli bacterium (assembly GCA_934096805.1). Taxonomy (GTDB): domain Bacteria; phylum Bacillota_I; class Bacilli_A; order RF39; family UBA660; genus JAEDJI01. The sequence continues at coordinate 148,604 of CAKOMW010000002.1, forward strand.
ACAATACTTGATGGCTATCACACATATTTACCAATCAACCGTTATCCTATTGTTGTATTAAATATTGAAGCCGATCCTTATATAATTGATGTAAATATTCATCCCACTAAAATGGATATCAAATTCTCTAAAATAGAAGAATTAAAAGAAATGATTTTTTCCTTAGTTAGTGAGTCATTAAATAAACTCACCTTAATACCAGAGGCAAAATACGAACCACGTCCTATATCTAATATTGAAACAGTAACTACTTTAAATGACAAAATAGACTTTAAAGATGAAAAAACTTGCGATACACTAGAAGAAAAAGTGAAATTTGAAGAACTAAACTTTGATTTTGATAATGACTATACTATTAGTGATAGAAAAGAAGAATATCATAAAGAAAAAATGAAAAAAATAAAACCACTTGCTCTTGCTCATGGAACATATATAATTGGTGAAAACGAAGATGGAATATTTTTAATAGACCAACATGCTGCCAATGAAAGAATCAATTATGAATACTATCTAAAAGAACTAGGAAAAGAAAACACTCTTACAAAAGACCTTTTAATACCAATAAAAATTGAACTTTCTAATAACGAATATCTTAGTTTAAAAGAAAATATAAATGTTTTAGATAAAATGGGCTTTGTTTATGAAGAATTTGGTTTTAATACACTTATTATAAGAAGCCATCCTGCTTGGATTAAACAAGGCTATACAAACGAAACAATTAGAAAAATAATTGAAGTTATAATTGAAAAAAAAGAATTTAGTAAAGAAAAATTTTTAGAACGTGTTGCCATAACTTTAGCATGCAAAATGTCCATTAAAGCCAATGAACACATCTCAGACGAAGAAATGAACTCTTTACTAAATAGATTAAGAGATACAAACAATCCTTTCACTTGTCCACATGGAAGACCCACAATTATTACATTTTCTATTTATGAATTAGAAAAAATGTTTAAGAGGGTTGTATAATACAACATATTTGTGTATAATATTTAATTACCTAGGAGGTGTGGTTTATGAATGTTGATGTAACAGTAAATAGTGTAAGAGAGATAGAATCAGGTACAAACATGCATGGGGTAGTTTCTTCAAACGAAGGCTTAAGTTATAATGAAGCTAGCAACGCTGTATATTATTCCTTAGATCAAGAAGGATACTTTGTTAACTCTATTTTTTTAACATATAAAGATGAAAACGCTTACCTTTTTGAAGCAATCGTTAAAAATAAACATTATGATGATATGATGAATGAGATATTTGTAAAAACAAGACGTTAAGGTGATTAAATGATTTATGCAATTGTTGGTCCTACTGGAGTAGGCAAAACTAATCTTAGTATAAAACTTGCTAAAAAATTAAACGCAGAAATTATTAATTGTGATAGTATGCAAATATACAAAGAATTTAAAATCGGAGTAGGCAAAATAACCGATAGGGAAAAAGAAAATATTACTCATCACTTATTTGATGTTGTAAGTATATCTGAAGACTACTCCGTTTTCGATTACCAAAAAGAAGCTAGAAAAATACTAGATAGTTTATTACAACAAAATAAAAATATTATAATTGTCGGAGGAACCGGTCTATATTTGAAAGCACTTTTATATGACTACACATTTGATAAGAATAAAAATGGTAATAAAAAACTATATGATTTTAAATTAATTGGTCTTACTAAAGATAGAGATATTTTATATCAAGACATTAATAAAAGAGTAGATAGTATGATTAATGATAATTTAGAAAACGAGGTAAGAGAATTTTACAACAAAGAAATAAACTCTAGAGCTATTACTACTGCAATTGGATATAAAGAATTTTATTCATATTTTAAAAATGAAATAACTTATGAAGAAACTATTTCTTTAATAAAAAAGAATTCAAGAAACTATGCTAAAAGACAATATACTTTTTTTAATAATCAATTTGCAGATATAAAATGGTACAATACAATGAAATTATCTCCTGATGAAATAGTTTCTGATATAATGAGGGATAATTATGAAGATAAATGATAAATTCACTAACAAAATACATAGATCCTATAATATTAGGAACATTGAATTAGAAGAAGATTTTAAATTTTTAGAAAAAAACATTTTATTTGAAAATGATAATACGATAATATATTGTCCTTCCTATTCTTCGGATGTCTGTTTTAAAATTGATAAGTCTTTACTTTATAAAGCACGAGAAACCTATGAAATCGAAGAAATGATTTCTGCTCTTGCAGATAAACAAGAAAACGTTAAATTGACTGAATTTCCGTATGGTGTTGTAACTCAAGGGAGAAGAGTAATTGGACAAGAAGTAAGACTATACAAAGAATACGAACCATTATCTAAAAAAGTTTATTCTTTAACAAATGAACAATTTCTAATTGTATGTAAAAAAGTTTCAGAAATAATAAAAGAGTTAATTAATAATGATATTTATTATTTAGATATTCATGAAGATAATTTCTTAGTCAATGATGATTTAGATGTAAAGGTAATTGACTTTTCATATAATTGCGTTATATTCTGTCATAATAATCAAAATGAAAGTAGATTTTGTCACGAAAAATTAGAATCAATGTTTACTAAGCTAAGTAATTGTCAAAAAGAAGAAAATAACAGTCACAAAACCAGATAAACTGTTGTTTTTTCAACAATTTTTTTAAAAAAAATTGACAAAAGCAAAAAAATGTGCTATAATTTAGACACTTAATTAGATACCATAGTAGAGAAATAGGGGGTTATATTATGGAAAATAGGAGATTAAATTATCATTTTGAATATGTTAATGAAAATGAATTTAGAAAAAAAGAAAGGTCAGTAAGAAAATACAACATGTTGGCATATAAGAAATTACAATTTGAATATTATCCAGCCATTAGAGAAGGTAATTTTCTTGGTAAACTAGTTGAAAAATCTACTAAAGATGATTCAGAAAAATATGAATTAAAATTACCTACAGATTCATTATTTTCTAAAGTACATGGTGACGTTGTTTTACATTACACAGTTTATTTAGATAAAAATGTTGTGTTACTTGAAACTATCACACCAGAAGATATTTTAGATGAGGGTCATCGTAGTGAGCTAGGAACATACAAAGGAGTTATGATTTCTAGTACTAATGCTCAAAAAGATATGTTTAAAGTTAATTTATTAAATGCATTGAACCATAAATAATTGGTTCTTTTTCATTAAAATACAAAAAAACCTAAAAAAGATAAAAAAATAAAAAAAGAATATTGATTTATTATAAATTATATGATATTATTAAAAAGCAGTGGACCCTTAGCTCAGTTGGTTAGAGCATCCGGCTCATAACCGGGAGGTCGTAGGTTCGAGCCCTACAGGGTCCACCATACATGCGGGTATGGCGGAATTGGCAGACGCACTAGACTTAGGATCTAGCGGAGTGATCCATGGGGGTTCAAGTCCCTTTACCCGCACCAACTTGTTTAATAATTCGTTTATTCGAATTCTATAGAAGTCAATCGAAAGATTGCTTTTTTATTTTTATAAGATTACGCAAACAATTGTATAAAAATTGTTTGACAACAGATATAAAACATGTTATAATACTGTAATCTTTTAAGATACTAATATTAATTTATGGAGGACCTAATATGAAAAAAGAATGCTTAACCACTTATCAATTTTTACTTCTTTACAGTGCACTATCTATCTATAAAGAAAATTCATTTTTTATATACAATAAAGAATTAGAACAAAAACTAGCTAAATTCCATGATGTTGAAGCATTTAACATTTTATTTTCGAATATTGAATTAAAACAAACTAATAAAATATTTTCTTTAAACTTAGACGAAGCCTTTGATTTAGCATACAAAAAAGGATTGTTAATAGAAGTGCCATTAAGTGACAATAATATATCAGTTATTAATTTTTCAAATGAATTTGCAAATGATATTATAAATAGTTTTGATAATTCAATAATATATATTGTAAACGATTTAATTGACATGGCAAACGAAGACAAAAAAATATCATTTACTAATAAAAAGAATATTAGAAAGCTGTACAAATAATAAATAAATCAAAAAATGAGGGAGATAATAATGAAAACAATATTTTTAGACATTGATGGAGTTTTAAACGACGATGAATTCATGGAAAAAGCACGTGAACATGATGAAAGATATAATGTTTTCAGTGGAGATTTAGATAAAGAAAAATTAATTCTTTTGAGAAAAATAATCCATAAAACAGACAGCTCAATAGTACTCTCTTCTGCTTGGAGAAATGGTATAAATAAATGTGGCAAAATACTAGTGCCAAATGATGAATTTACTATTGAATTATTTAAAATTTTTCATTATTATGGATTAGAAATACATGATATTACTGGTTTTCATCCTACTGGGAAGAGATTATTTGAGATAAGAAACTATTTACACGAACATCCTGAGATCACTAATTATGTTATTTTAGATGATGAATATATGCCCGATAAAAACTTAGTTCAAACTGATTTTTACAACAAAGGACTTTGTATGAAACATGTTAATGCTTCAATAGAAATACTAAATAATAAAGTAAGGAAGAGATAATATGAGTTTAGTTAAAGTAAAAGAATATTTTAAAAAGTATAATATGGAAGATAAGATAATGGAATTTGCCACCTCAAGTGCAACGGTAACGTTAGCATCAGATGCCATAGGATGTACACCCGATGAAATAGCAAAAAGTTTAGCTTTTACAGTAGGGGACACTCATGTTATAATAGTGATGGCAGGAAATTCTAGAATAGATAATGCTAAGTATAGAAAAGAATTCAATACTAAAGCTAAAATGATAAACAAAGAAGAACTAGATAAACTAATAGGACACGAAGTCGGAGGAATTTGTCCCTTTGCTATACACGATAATGTTTTAGTATACTTAGACAATAGTCTAAAAAGATTTAAATACATTTATCCTGCATGTGGCAGTAGCAACAGTGCTATTAAACTCAGTATTTTAGAACTAGAAAAATATTCTAACTATGTAAAATGGATAGATGTTTGTAAGGAAGTGAAATAATGGAAAAATTAATGGCATTTTTAACAGTCAGAGAAGAGTTGGAGAAAAGAATAAGTAATTATAGCTCATATAAAGATTTACATCAAATGAAAGTACTAAGAGAACAGTTGCTTAAAAATAATGAACTAATAAAAAAAGAACTTAATGAAATTGGAGCTCTATGTATCACATCAAGAGAAGATGCTAAAGTAGGGAACATTGATACACGCATAAGAACAAATATCGATAATTTAGTAGGGATATCTAAAGCCATTAAAGATGATGACTTTCGTCTATTATTTTTACACGATGATTTAGACATCTTTATAAAAAGTATAATTGGTAATGAAGTTTATATAAAAAGCACGTCTAACCAAGAAATAGATATTAATAAAAACAACATATTAGGCTATTTAGTTCCCTCTAGAGTACTAGAAAAAGAAAATAAGAAACACTTGTAGTTTTTTATTTTTTTATTTATGAAACAAATTTCGATTAACACTGTCTTGACTTTACCATGATTTTGGGTATAATTATTATAGGATGTGATAATTTGAAAACAAGAGTTCTTAGTGCGATAATTATGATTGCAATAGTGGTTCCTTTAATAATACTAGGGGGAATACCATTTAAAATACTAGCAATAATTATGTCAATTTTAGGCTTAAAAGAATTAATTGACTTAAGAAAAAAAGAAAGCAATATTCCCATTGCTATGGAAATAATATCATATTTATTCGTGATGTTTTTAATAGCCTTTGGTAATAATTACTATTTTGTGAACTATTCACTTACTTATCAAATATTTATAGTACTTTTCTTAGTCTTTTTACTACCATTAGTATTAATTAATAATAATGATAAATATAATATAAAAGATGCTTTATATTTGATGGGTTCAACCCTTTTCTTAAGTATTTCTTTTAATACATTTATTTTAGTAGAAAATATTGGACTTACTTATATCCTTTATATCATTTTAATAACAGTTATCACTGATACTTTTGCCTATGTTGGTGGTAATTTAATAGGTAGACACAAGCTATGTCCCAAAATAAGTCCTAACAAAACAGTTGAAGGTGCAATTGTTGGTGGATTAGTTGGCACAATGATTCCAACTTTGTTCTATGCCTTTGTAATTGGTACTAATCCTAATATATTTATTGTAGCAATAGTGACTCTTGTTCTATCAATAATTGGACAACTCGGAGATTTAGTTTTTTCAAGTATAAAAAGATACTATAAAGTAAAAGATTTCTCTAATCTTATCCCAGGACACGGAGGAATATTAGATCGCTTAGATAGCCTAATCTTTGTAGTATTAGCGTTTGTATTATTTATGAATATTTTATAAGGAGATTTATTATGCTAACATTGATTTTATTTATATTTATTTTAGGTATAATTGTTTTAATTCATGAAGGGGGACACTTTCTATTTGCAAAATTAGTAGGCGTTCATGTTTATGAATTCTCTATTGGAATGGGTCCTAAACTTATTCAAAAGATTGCTAAAGACGGGACTAAATACTCAATAAGAGCCATTCCTATAGGAGGATTCGTCTCTCTAGCAGGAGAAGAAATAGACGAAAAAGAATTAGAGAAAACAAAAGGGAATAATTTACAAGATAAAAAACCATGGCAAAGATTTCTTGTTATGTTCATGGGAGTTGGTTTCAACTTTCTATTTGCTTTTTTAATTCTTATTTTATCTGGTTTAATATATGGTGCCCCAGATACAAAACCAGTTCTTACTGAAGTAGTAGAAAACTATCCGGCTTACAATGCAGGGTTAAAAAGTGGTGACAAAGTAGTAAGAATAAATGGACATAAGATAACTTATAAAGAAGATATCTCCTTATATCTAGCAATTGAAGACTTAAATAAACCAGTTGCCTTTGAAGTAATCAGAGAAGATGGAACAACTGCCACTTATAATGTACAAGCAGTAAAAGAAAAAACCAATGATACTGATAGATACGTAATGGGTATAGTAATGGGAAGCGAACCTAAACGAGGACTTATTCCTTCAATTGTATACGGAGTAAATGAAAGCCTTGCTATATTTAAACAAATGTATGTGGTATTAGGAAATCTTTTCACCGGAGGAGTTTCAGTTAATCAATTAAGTGGCCCAGTTGGCATCTACACAGTAGTAGGACAAATGCAAAGCCAAGGTATCAATGCCTTAATATACTTGATGGCACTTCTAAGCATTAACGTTGGAGTAATAAACCTTTTACCACTTCCAGCATTTGACGGAGGAAGAATACTATTCCTAATAATAGAAAAAATAAAAGGTAAACCAGTTAGCCCTAAAGTAGAAAATACTATTCATTCAATTGGATTTATTCTCTTAATACTTTTAATGCTATATGTCACGTTTAATGATATCTTAAGACTATTCTAAATATAAAAGCCGATTATGGCTTTTTTGGTTGCAAAAAGTTTTACAAATGATATAAGGATAAAAAGATAAAAAAGTATAAGTTTTTTAAATTATATATAAAACAATATTTTTAATAAAAAAATAAGAATCAAATAAGAAAATTCTCTTAAGGGAAATATCTATTTTGGTTCTTTTTTATGTATTTAAAACTTAAAATTACTCATTTGCATTGCATTTTTATATGTTATATATTGGTTTTGAAAGGAGGGAAAAGTATGAATCTTATTGGTGATAAGAAAGCTGTTTTAGATAAAGCTATGTCTAAAAATGATGCTTATGAACTTGAAGATAGATATGATGGTTATAAAATACCAATTGTATCAGATGCAATGTTTAGAACAATGTTTTATAATGAATCAAGAAAGAAATATGGATGCTATTTAATTGCACTTCTACTAAAGAAAGACTTTAATGAAATCTATAATAATACTACTTTAATAAAAGCTAATATAGATGAAGAAAAAGAAAATAAATCTAGAAAGACAGTAGACTATTTATGTAGAATAGATGATGTAGTAGTCAATGTAGAAATGAATAAAAATGCATCCAAGACAAGTTTAGCAAGAAATCTAGGTTATATGTTTTCATTATATAATGGTGGAATGACTAAAGGAGATGATTATTTCTTTGAAACTTGTATTCAAATTAACATAAATAACTTTACATTTCAAGATAAAAACGAAGTATTAGATGAGTATATGATAGTTAATCTAAAAGACAGTGAAGAAGTGTATACAAATAAAATACATATTTATAATATTTACTTGCCAAATATAAGAAAAAAAGATTATAATAGTCTTGAGGAATATGAGAAGTTATTATTAGTATTTAATGAAAATGATAATAATATTCTTAATGAATTGAGTAAGGGTGATAAGATTATGAAAGAATATATTGATGATTCTAGAAAAGCAAGTGAACAAGATGAAGTAATAGGCATGTATGACAAAGAGTTGCACGAAGAAAGATTAAGAAAATCAGAGTTAAGAGAAGCTAATGAGAATGGAATACAGCAAGGAATACAACAAGGTCGTAGCGAAGGCATCAAAGAAGGTATCGAGAAAACTGCCCTTAACATGATTCAAAAAAACATTGATTTAAACATCATCTCAGAATGCACAGGTCTTTCATTAGATGAACTAAACAAATTGAAATAGATTAATTTCTATTTCTTTTTACTTGCTTATTAAATGTTTTATCAAAGTATTACTTCTGCTTCAAATTCTTTTTAATAATCAAATACTGATATGTTGTAATAAATAGGAACTGTAACAAATAAGCAATTAATAAAGCATACATATTTATATTTAGGAATAAGAGTAAGAACAAAACAATATTTTTGATAATATTACTAAACAAATTAGAGTACATAACGTTTTTACTCTTATTCATAGCTAAAAGAGCAGTAGCAAGTGGTCCTTGCACATATGATATTAAAAATATTATACAAGCTAGAAATAAATAATTAAGACCAATACTTTCATTGAATAAAAGCCTCATTATTGTATCTGGAAATATAAGCAATATTATTGAACATGGTATACCTATAAGTAAACTAAAAGATATTCCTTGAATAATTTTACGTTTAATTGCTTTATAGTTCTTTTCTTCATTATACTTAGTAAGAGTAGGGAGTAATGCATTACTAATCGCACCACTAAAGAAACAAGGGAGAGTTACCATAGGTATAACATACCCTGTTATGATACCATATTCTGATGTTATATATGAATTGCTATAACCTAACTTCAGAAGAACAAACGTAATAATAATAGGTTCTAGAAACATACTAAGAGAAGATATTAATCTACCAGCAGTCGTAGGAATAGAAATGCTCATTAAATCCCTCATGTCATTAGGATCAATTATAATATCACTTTTATGAATAGTTACTTTTTTAGGCAAAAATAGAAATAATATAAATATTGAAGCTAACTCACTTATAACATTATACAAAACAATACCACTTATACACACTATTAAACCATACTGTAATAAATAAGGAGTTATTACAATAGTTATAATAATTCTTACAATCTGTTCAAATAAATTAGAAATAGTATGAGGGACCATTCTTTCTTTACCAAAAAAATATCCTCTAGCAATACTAGATAAAGTAATAAAAGGAAGAGTAAAACTTATACATAATATAGGATAATATAAATCTTTATTAGCAAGTAAATTATTACTAATAAAAGGACTTAATACTATTAATACTAAAATAATAAATATATCAAATAAAATAGCTATAGGTATAATACCAAAGACTATTTTTTTATTATTTCTTTTGTTTTCAGATACAAGTTTGCTAATAGCAATAGGTAAGCTTAAAGTACATATTGTAATAAATAATGTAAAAGTAGGCATTATCATCATATAAAGACCTATTCCTTCAACACCAATATATCTAGTAGTTATAATTCTAATTACTAAAGATAATATTTTAGTAATAAAACCACCAATAATAAGAATAATTGTAGACTTAATAAACTTATCTTTCATAATAAATTAATATGAAATCAAAAAGATAACTTGCTAAAATATTGAAAATATGTTAAATTAGTTATAGATAATAATGAGGTGTTTTTGTATGGAAGAAAAAAATAAAACAAATGATATAAAAAAGAAAAAAATAATTAAAATAACACTATATACTTTATGTTTAATATTAATACTAGCAATAGGGTCTTTTGCAGTTTATACTGCTAATGTACCAGGTACTGCTTTAAATAAACTTTTAGTGGCATCACCTGATTTTAAATTTAATTTTACTGAGTCCAATAGTGTTACTCTAAATAATCCAAAAAATAGTGATAAACAAGACTTTAGTTTTAATGTAAAAGGTTCATCTAAAGAGACTAATTATATGTTTGATATAGACTATAGTATTTATTTAATAATAAACAAAGATAATACTATATCAAATGATAAAGTATATGTTCAGTTATTTGATAAAGATAATAAAAAGATAACTGAGGCAACAACAATAAGTAATTTAACTAAAGTAGAAAATAAAGATAATGAGTATGTATTAAAAACAAATAATATGATACTAAGTAATCAAACAAAAACAGACAACTATATCTTAAAATATTGGTATAATTCTAATAAAGAAATAGAATACACCAAAGATAATACTAGTCAAACAGGAACATATAAAAACAATGGAATATTTAATATGACAGTTAATGTTTCAATGAATAAGTTTGACTATGGAAAAGTAGAAAGCTTAAGTATAACAACAGCACCAACAAAAACAGTATATAATGTTGGAGAAACATTCGACCCAACAGGAATGATAATACAAGCAACACTTAATAATAATACAACCAAGAGTATAACAGATACAAATGATTTAAAAATAAATCCAAATACAACTTTAACAGCATCAGATACATCAATCACAATAACATATGCAAATAAAACAGCTACACAAGCTATTAAAGTTATAGATTTAAGTAAAGATACAAGTGGAGCAAATGCACCAGTTCTTACAAGTAATATGATACCAGTATATTATGATGACACAAATAATGTATGGAAAAAAGCAGACTCTACTAATAAGGATAGTTCTGCTATTTGGTATAATTATGATTATAAAATGTGGGCAAATGCTGTGACTGTTACAGATACAAATAGAAGTACTTATCTAAATGCAAATGCAGGTACAGAAATAAATATAAATGATATAAATACAATGTGGGTATGGATACCAAGGTATACTTATACATATTTAAATACAAATACACCACAAGAGATAGGTATTAAGTTTGAAAATGGAACAGAAAGTACAGGTACAATAAAGTGTACTGATAATGTATCAGGAAGTGGCACAACATCACAAACATGTACAGATAGTAAAAACGGAAGTTTAAAAGTAGGAACAAGTACATATACCCATCCAGCATTTACATTTGGAGATAAAGAACTAACAGGATTATGGGTAGGTAAGTTTGAGAGTAGTGCAACAACAATACCAACAAGTACTTCAACAACAGAATCTACAGTAATAATAAAACCAAATGTACAATCATTAAGATATAAAGCAGTATCATATTTCTTTCGCGATGCCCGACAAATGGAGAAAGCAAATAATGTATATGGTTTTCCGCAAAGAATTAGTACATCATTTAATTGGAATGGAGAATTAATTGGAGATACAAATAATATAGATATACATATGATGAAGAATACAGAATGGGGAGCAGTAACATATCTATCACATAGTAAGTATGGAATAAATAAAGAAATAGCATTAAATAGTAATAGTTTATATACAACAGGATGTGGACCTCAATCAAGTGGTTCAACATCATCAGGTTCAACATGTAATGCATATAATACAGAATTAGGACAAACATCAAGTACAACAGGAAACGTATATGGTGTGTATGATATGAGTGGAGGTTCCTATGAATATACAATGGGCAATATGGTAAACTCTTCTAATCAGTTCTATGCATCAAATGCAAGTAATTGGAGTACAACAACATATCCATTATTAAAGTACTATGATAGTTATACATATAATACAAGTTATACAACATATACAAGAGGAAGATTAGGAGATGCAACAGTAGAAATGGCACCAACAGGAAACACAGGCAATTGGTATTCAGATTACGTCAACTTTCCGTACTCGTTCAACTCTTGGTTCGAACGTGGGGGCACCTTCGTTAATGGTACGAATGCGGGGGCTTTCAACTTCGGCAACAACAATGGTAATGCGACCAATTACTACTCGTTTCGCGTTTCTCTTGGCGCTCTGGACTGACGAAGTCAGTCAACTCTGTGGGTAGGAAGATGATTGAATTGGTCATTTCTTTCGAATTATAATGTTTGTGACCAAGCAACGTTGGTGTCAGTTCGGGCTCTGTTTTCCCCGAACTGACCCTGTTCGAAGAACAGGCAGTGCATAAAATAAGATATGTGAAAATAAAAAGAAGAGGTATGAGGGTTATACTTTTGGTTTCCTTTAGGGAACCAAAAGTTGGTTGAATTTTGTTCTTTGGAGTCTTTTGATTTTATAAAGCTTATCGAAAATAATAATTGAGGATTATGTTATATTGGACATAATTCTTTTTTTAGTTCCTTTATGAAAATAATCTTCACTAATAAAAAAATAATACAATATCTTATTTAAAATACATATAATTAATTATGAAATATAAGTATCTTTTTTTTGTTCTTATTTTAAGTATAATTATATATTTTATTTATAATACATCTGGTTTTTATATAGGTCTTTTTAATATCTTAAAACAAATTATTATTCCTATATTATTATCTTTCTTTTTTGCTTTTAGTTTTTATCCATTATATAAATTACTATGTAATAAAATAAATAGATATTTATCATTATCTATTATTTTAATAAGTGTACTTTTTATATTTTTTTTAATGTTTTATTATTCATTTCCTCTTATATATGATGAATTTATTATATTAATTGATTATTTTGATATAAAGATTATTAATTATATATATGATTATATAAATATAAATTTTATTACTAAGTCTATTGGTTTATTTACTAGTTTTATATTTGTTTTATTTCTTACTTTTTATTTTTTATTTTATTTTGATAGAATTATTCTTTTTATCAAGAGTTTATTTAAGTCTAAGTATTATAATTTATTATCTAATATTTATGATGATTTAAATAATTATTTTAAAGGTTTTTATCTTCTTATGTTTATAGAAATAATAGAATATTTAATAATATATTATGTAATAGGGCATCCACTTTTTTTAATTCTTGCAGTTTTAAGTGGAGTAACTAGTATTGTTCCTTATATTGGTGCTTTACTAACTAATTTAATTGCTCTTATTACTAGTTTATCGATATCAAAAGAATTATTTATTTTAACTGCTATTAGTATGATAGTAGTGCCAATATTAAACAACTATTTAGTGGAAGTAAAAATATACTCAAATAAGGTTAAATTACCTGTTATAGGTATAATTGTGTCTATGGTTGTTTTTAGTGCTATATTCGGGGTATATGGGGTAATATTCTGTATACCAATGTATATAGTATTTAAAAATATATTTAATTTTCTTTATTCTGGAAATAACCATTTATAACCATTTTACTTTCATTAACAACAATAAATGCTTCTTTATCAAATCTTCTAATTAATCTATTTAAACTACTTAAATTATTTTTATCAGTTTCAATGAATAATAAGTTCATATCTCTTTTTTTAGTATTACCTTTAATATCCATAATTGATACAGCATATCCTTTTTCATATAATCTAGATAACATATCTGGATAGGCTTCATCTGTTATTACTTGAACAGTATAGTTTCCTTTTATAAAATGAGCAGATATTAATCCACCAACATAAGTACCACTGGCGAAACCTAAGGCATAGCTAATTCCTATTAAAATACTAGAACTATCAGTATTAATAGCTTCTTTTACTACTAGAAACCATATTAATACTTCAAAAAAACCTATTATACTAGCATCTCTATAATTACCTTTTACTGTTACTAATGTTCTAAAAGTACCAAGCGAAACATCAAGTACTCTTGCCAAAAATATTTTAAAACATAATAAAAACATAATAATCACCATTATTATGTTGTATAATTTTGAATTTTTTAAACTAAAAAGTATTAATATCCTAAATAAGATACTACAATTGCCACAGTTGAACCTAAAATAGCAATTAACATTATATATGTCATAATTTTTTGAAATTTCTTATTCATAGCATTTCCTCCATGTAACAATTGTACCATTTCTTAAAACATATGTCAAAATTAATTGGTTACAATTTTTAATAAATAATAGTTTATTTAATAGAATTAATTAGGTGATTGTGATGAAAATGAGATTAAAAAATAGTACTAAACGTTTTAAAAAATATAAAATAAACATAAAACTAACTAAAAAAAATATCTTTATATTTCTTATCTCATTCTTAATAATTAGTTTTATATGTGGTATAATATTTTACCTTTATTTAAATAATTCAGATAAAGATATAATAAATAAAAATATAAGTAATTACTTTGTCTTAAAAGATAGTTATAATTATGTTAATTTATTTTTTAAAAGTAGTTTTAATAACATAATAAATAGTTCAATTATATGGTTACTTGGTATTAGTGTAATAGGAATAGTAGTAGTTCTTTTCATATTCTTTTCTTCATTTTTTAGTCTAGGATTTAGTATGAGTGCAATTATTGGTTTATATGGTGCCAAAGGAATCGGAGGATTACTTTGCTATTTACTATTTTCTAGATGTTTATTTCTGATTAATATATTTATTCTTACTTTTTTTTCTATTAATATATCTATTAAAATATTTAAGATATGTTTTTTAAAGGATGAAATAAATATTAAAGAAGAAATAAAAAAATATTATAAAATACTTATTTTATCACTTTGTATAAGTATTATATGTAGCATTTTAGAAATATTTGTAGATCCATTCATGATAAAACTATTTAACTTAATTTAAACTTTATTTTTATATGATTTTATAGTATAATTATGTCGGTGATACAAATGAAACGAGTAGTAATAGGAATGTCTGGGGGAGTAGACTCATCAGTTGCTGCAATTATCCTAAAAAACAAAGGCTATGATGTAGTAGGACTTTTTATGAGAAACTGGGATAGCTTAATAAACAATGATATAAAAGGGAATCCAACTCTAAATGAAAATATTTGCACTCAAGAGCAAGATTATAATGATGCTTTAAAAGTCTGTAAACAAATAGGTATAGAGTTACACAGAGTTGATTTTGTCAAAGAATACTGGGATTATGTCTTTACTTATTTTTTAGACGAATTAAAAAAGGGTAGGACTCCTAACCCTGATGTTATGTGCAATAAATATATAAAGTTTGATTTATTTAAAAAAGAAGCCCTAAAACTAGGAGCAGATTACATTGCAACTGGTCACTATGCTAGAATAATTGATAATAATCTCTATAAAGGAATAGATAAGAATAAAGACCAATCATATTTTCTAGCACAACTTTCTAAAGAACAACTAGAAAATGTTTTATTCCCAATTGGTGACTTAGAAAAACCTGAAGTTAGAAAGATTGCATTAGAATATGATTTAGTTACCGCGAAAAAGAAAGACTCTACAGGAATATGTTTTATTGGTGAAAGACATTTTAGAGAGTTCCTAAGCAACTATTTACCTAATCAACCAGGTAAAATTGTTAATATAGAAACTAATGAAGTACTTGGTAACCATATTGGACTTATGCACTATACAATTGGACAGAGAAGGGGACTTAACGTCGGAGGAACTGAAGATAGGATGTTTGTTGTTGGTAAAAATTTAGATAAAAACGTTCTTTATGTTGCAATCGGAGAAAACAACAAATATTTATACTCTGACAGTTGTATAATTGATAATTTAGTAATTAATTATGAAGAACAATTAGAAGAATGTAATGCAAAATTTCGTTATAGAAGCAATGATATAAAAGTAAAAATCAAAAAACTAGATAATGATAACTTATTAGTTTCTTATGATGATGTAAAATCAGTTACTCCAGGTCAAGTTTGTGCTTTATACATTGATGATAGATGTATCGGAAGCGGAATTATAAAAGAAGTCAGAAAAAATGGAAAGAAACTTTGGTATCTATAAAAAGTCATTAATATTATAATGGCTTTTTACTTTGCAACACTTGACATTTGTTGACACTGGTGTTAGAATTAAATTATACAAAATAAGGAGGTTACTTTATATGAACGAAGTAAACAGAATAATTAATGAAAGTGGAATATCAAAGGTAAGTGTAGCTAAATTTTTAGGAGTTTCTCGTCAAATGTTATATAATTATTTAGCTCTTTCTTCATTAGAAGAATTACCAAAAGATAAAGAAAATAGATTACTACTTTTTCTTGGTGTAGAAAAAGAAGATGAGTTAAAAAATATCAAGGTTAATGAAAAATACATCAAAGAATTAGAAGCAAAAATATCTGATGGAATAGTTGACAATGCTAGAGAACAAATAACTGATTTCAAAGGCTTAAGTAAAAAAGAACAATCTTTACTTACCGATTTATTTGTTTATTTAAAAGAAAAAATAACTGAAGACAATGAAACAAATACTGAAGTTAATTACCAAACATTAAAGTATTTATTAAACTATTTACAAGCTATGGACCAAATGGAAGAATTAAAATATATTTTAGCATATTTTGCTAAAACTAACTGTGCCACTAACGTAAATGAATTTATATATGATGAGGATAAACAATATATTTTTGAAGGCATTTTCTACTCTGCTATGACGCTTTATTCGAGTAGGGGAGCATCACGTAGTAAAGTAGCAGAACAACATAAAAAGTTTGAAATAGAAATTGCTAAAAAACAAGAAGACAAATTAAGTAGAACTGAAGAACTATTTACTTTAAGAAAACAAGCTTTACAAGAACTTGGTTATTCTTCAATTAATGAGGCAAATGGAAAAGAAGTTTTTGAAAAAATTGCTGAAATTATGTCTAGAAAACTTTAATATAATTAAATACGAATATTTTATAAAATTATTATGCTTATAATTTAAATCAAGATGGATAATCCATCCATCTTTTTAACTGTCGATTTAAATTACAGCACTCTATCTTCTCCTAAAAAAGTATACACTCCCCCTACTTCATTAAATTTGAAAAAGAGAGTAGTATCCTAAATTAAATTATGGTATAGATGGATTAGAAATCAGACATATCTATAATAGTATTTATTGTTTTTTGTGTTTTTTTAATAGTTTTAGCATTTAAATTTTTTATATTTTAAAACTCATAATGAAATAAAAATTAATGATAGATATTTGGAAAAAGAAGCTGAACTTAAAGAATTAAGAGAACATAATATTAATATATATAAAGAAGAAAATAATCAAAAAGAAGATGAAATATAGCTCATCTTCTTATCTTTTTTCTATCAAAACACAACTTCCGATAATTGATATTATGACATTTTTACTCAATTTGACTAGTTATGTCTTTACTAGTAATATTAAATTTAATGTGATTTTCAACTACTCCAGAATAGAAATATAACTCATATATTTCTTTTTTAGTAATATTATACTCTAATATATATGGTACAGTTTGATTATTTTTTATTATATTACTATTGTTAATATAAGTATTAGGTACTTGTACTTTATTGATATCATAAAGTTTAAAAGACTTATCACTATCAATAGTAATAGTGCTGCCAGTTTTATTAGTTATGTTTAATTTAATGTTTAGTTTTTTATTAGTTTCATCATATATGACTTCATATATTTTCAAGTTAATTTTATCTGCAGTTGCATCTTCATTAACTGAATATTCTGGTTTTATTGGTATCTTTTTATCGCATCCTATTACAAGTAAACAAACAGACAAAGCAATTAACGAGATTAAAATTTTTTTAATAATATCACGCTCCCTTTTTTATTATATTTTTTTAAATTAATTTATCTAAGTATGACTCCCCTATCATCGGAGGGTCTACTTCAAAATTATCAGCAATAGTTGCACCAATATCAGCAAAAGTAGACATAATTGGTAAATTTTTTGGATTTCTAAAGACTCTACTATAGATTATAACAGGTGTATTTTCTCTAGTATGGTCAGTTCCTGTATATGTTGGATCATTACCATGATCAGCAGTTATAATAAGCAAATCATCATTATTTAAATTATTAAGTAACATAGGAATTTCTACATCAAATTCTTCGATTGCATTAGCATAACCTAAAGAATCTCTACGATGTCCATATAATGTATCAAAATCATTCAAATTAGCAAAGCATAAACCAGTGAAGTTTTTAGTCATGACATCTAGTAATTTATCAACTGCTTCCTTATTAGAATGTGAAGTTAGCTTCTTAGTTATTCCTTCTCCATCAAATATATCATATATTTTTCCAATAGATATAACACTAAGTCCTTTATCTTTTAGTTTATTTAATACTGATTTAGTTGGAGGTTTCAAACTAAAATCACGTCTATTACCAGTTCTTTTGAAATTATCTTTATTACTTCCAATGAAAGGTCTAGCAATAACACGACCAACTTTCCATTCATCTTTTGTTGTGATGTTCCTAATTATTTCACAATATTTATAAAGAAGATCTACCGGTATTACTGCTTCATGTGCTGCTACTTGAAGAACTGAATCAGCTGAAGTATAAATAATTAAAGCTCCAGTTTTTATATGTTCTTCTCCCAATTCTTTGATTATTTCAGTACCAGAGGCAGCCACATTTCCAATTACCTTTCTTCCTGTTTGAGTTTCAATTTCTTTTATTAGTTCCTTAGGAAAACCTGTTTCTGTAAATGTTTTAAATGGAACATTATTTCTTAATCCAATTATTTCATAATGACCATTTAAAGTGTCTTTTCCTTTATTATTAGGTCTTGCAATTGTATAATAAGCCTCTGTTTCATCATTTTCATTCATATTAATTGTGTCTAAAAAACCTAGTTTTTTTAAATTAGGAATAAATAAATTATGCTTGTCATTAATATGTTTTAATGTGTTAGAGCCAACATCTCCATAATTTACAGCATCCTGTGCTTCCCCTACTCCAAGTGAATCTAAAACTATTAAAAATATTCTCTTAAATTTCATGCTATTCCTCCTTAAATTTTGTTTCTTTTATGATATTTTAAATAATCATTTCTTTTTTTCTCATTACTAACATGTGTATATATAGTAGTAGTACTAATGTCACTATGTCCTAAAAGCTCTTGAATGCTTCTTAAATCTGCTCCACAGTTTAACATATGAGTAGCAAAAGAATGTCTAAGCATATGTGGAGTAATGTTTTTGGTAAGACCTTGTTTCTTAGCTATTTTTTTAAGTATTAACCCAAAACTTTCTCTGCTAATCTGTTCTCCTTTATTATTTAAAAACATATAGTCAGTTAATTTTCCTTTCAAAAAACTTCCTCTTATATCCAAATACATTTTTAAATAGTTAAGTGAGTAAGAACTAACTGGTATAATCCTTTCTTTGCTTCCTTTACCAAAGACTTTAACAACAGCATTTTCAAAATCTACATCATGCATTTTTAGATTTGTCAGCTCACTAATTCTAACTCCCGTAGAATACAACATTTCTAACATTGCTTTATTACGATAATCTTCTTTTGTATAAAGTGAAATGTCAAGTAATTGTTTTACTTCTTTGACAGATAAAACATTAGGCAAAGTTTTCTTTTTTTTAGGTCTATCAATGTTCTCACAAGGATTAATATCTATTTGTTTTTCTTTCAATAAATAGATATAAAAGTTGTTCATTGAGGTAATACTATTTGTCTTGGAACTCACTTTATTTAAACTAAAGCTATCTGTCAAATACTGCTCAATGTCTTTTTGAGTAACACTTAATAATTTTTTATTTTTATTTATTAGGTATTTCTCAAAGGCAATTAGGTTACATTTGTATTTCTTTATGGTAGCTTCACTTAAGTTCCTTTCATACTTTAAATAATCAATATAATCTAAAATAAAGTCATTGATTTTATAAATATTCCCCATATATATACCTCTTACTAAATATTATAGCATTTTTATTTTAATTATTGAAGAATATATTTAAAAAGTTTACATTATTTGATACAATAAATATGAAAGTTTTAGAAAAAAAGAAAGGAATGATACTACTATGAATGAACCATTAGCAATTAAATTAAAACCAAAATCTTTAAAAGATGTTATTGGACAAGAAAAATTAATAGGAAAAGATAAAATTATTTCTAATATGGTTAAAAATAATAAGATTTTTTCAATGATTTTATATGGTGAACCTGGTATTGGTAAAACTAGTATTGCCACTGCAATGGTAAATGATTTAAAAACAAACTATCGTTTTTTAAATGCTGTTATTCATAAAAAACAAGATTTTGATATAGTTATTGAGGAAGCTAAAATGTATGATGGTATGATTTTAATTGTTGATGAAATACATAGATTAAATAAAGATAAACAAGATATTTTGCTCCCTTGTTTAGAAAGTGGACTTATTACATTAATTGGGCTTACTACCTCTAACCCATATCATGTTATAAATCCCGCTATAAGAAGTAGATGTCAAATATTTAAATTAGAACCTCTTAGTGAAAATGATATTTTAAAAGGACTTAAAAAAGCTATTAAAACAGAATACTTAAAAGATATTAAAATAAATAATGAAGCACTAAAGTATATTGCAAAAATATCTAAATATGATTTAAGATTTGCTTACAATCTACTTGAAGTATCATATTATTACAATAAAGAACATGATATTAATATAGACGTAGTTAAAACCATTAATAATACACCAATTGTAACAGGCGATAAAAATGAAGAAAGCTATTATAATTCACTATCAGGACTTCAAAAATCTATAAGAGGATCTTCAGTAAATGCTGCCCTTCATTATTTAGCACAGCTTCTTATTATGGAAGACTTAGACATTATTTTCAGGAGATTATCCGTTATATGTTATGAAGATATAGGACTTGCTAATCCCTCAATTGGCCCAAAACTAAATGCAGTAATTTCAGCTTGTGAAAGAGTTGGTTTACCTGAGGCAAGAATTCCTTTATCTAATATTGTAATTGAAATGTGTCTTTCTCCAAAAAGTAACAGTGCTTATTTAGCAATAGATAAGGCCATAAACGAAATAAAAGAAAAGTCTATTGGAAATGTTCCAAGTTTTATTAAAAGTCCTAATATAGGCTATTTATACCCTCATAATTACCCAAATAGTTTAGTTAAGCAAAATTATATGCCTGATAAAATAAAAGATAGTGTGTACTATCATCCTAAAGAAACATCCAAGTATGAAAAATCTTTAAAGAGTGTGTATGAAAAGATTAATAAAATAATAAACTAAATTTTATAAATTATACTTTTTTAAAAGAACAGGAATTTGTTCTTTTTTATATTTTGAATTAATTAGAAGATATAAATTTACTAAAAAAGACCATTACAATATTATTAGTAATAGTCAAGAAATATTATTTTAATCTATATTGAAGAAATTAGTAATTCCCTCTACTCCATCATAGTAATAATTCATCGCTTCAGCACATAAGCTCATCTTTTCTTTATCTATAGTTTTATTTTCTTTATATTCTTTTATTATTTGATTAACTAAATTATCATAGTAGAAAGTAATTGAACCATATTTTGACATGATAAGAACATTTACTAGGGCATCTATTTTTGATTTAATATCATCTTCTATATTAGATAATAAATAGTCATTAAGTTCTATCTTTTCTCCATCAATTTCTAGTTTATCTCCTAAAATACTAGATAATTTCTTTTGCAATGGTAATTGTTCATTTTTAATGTCCTCAATTAAATAATTTTTATATTGTAATGCCTTTTCTACAGTGTATTTTGATATTTCTTTTTGCTTATCATTTATATTTTTAGGAATTATTTCACCCATAGCAAAATCTTTTTCTGCTGTTTTGTTAAATTCTACAACGGTTTCAGTATCAACATCAATTAAAAGCCAATATTCTGGTATTACCCCTCCTGAAATATCCCAAACTTTATCATCTTCTCTAGTCAACAAGACACCAACGTATAGTTTATTGTTGTGGGCTCTAAGCATTGGATATAGAGGAATATATGTTTCCAATCCCTTTTCTTTTTTTATTTTGTTTGCAATATCTAGATACTTATCTAAGTTTAAATTATTCATTATATCTCTCCTTTATCTTTTTTCTAGCATTATATAAATAATATTTTATATTAGATTCGCTAGTTTCAGTATTTTTACTTATTTCTTTTATTGAAAGGTCATTTAGGTAATACATTTTAAATATTGTTGCTTCTTTTTCTGTTAAACCAATATTATCTAAATTATTTATAATCTCTTTATATATGATTTTATCTATCAAAAATACTTCATAACTAGTTTGATACTCTTCTTCAAATGTTATATTGTTTTTTTCTTTAATATATTGTTTTGCTCTGGTGCACCAAATATTATGAGCAATTTTCCATATTAAATTTTCTATTTTGTCTACTTTTACATTCGCTCCAAAGTATTCAAATATGGCAAGAAAAATACTATTCGTTAAGTCTTCAGCATCTTCTTTATTATTTGTTTTCTTTAAAGACCAATTATAAATCTTAGAATAATATTCATCATAAATCAAATCCATATCAATCACCTTTCACTTATATAGTGTTATTTTTTTATATTTGGTTAGTTATTGATTATATTTTTTATATAATTTTAGAAAAGTATTCTATTTAATTATATCATTAATTATATAACTAGTAATTAATAACCCTGCACTTGCAGGAACAAAACAATTACTTCCAATAATAGTTCCTTTTGTTTTAATAGGCATTTCAGTTGATGATACACAAGGTATTTTACCATTTATTTTTTCATCTTTTACCCATTTTCTAAGAATCTTGGCAATTTTATCATAACTAGTTTTCCTAATATCAATAATCTCTATTTTACTAGGATCCATTTTATTACCCATTCCCATTGAAGTAATAAATTTAATCTTTCTACTTAAGCATTCTTTTATTAATAGCTTTTTAGTATTTATGCTATCACAACAATCTATTAAGTAATCAAAGTCATAATCAAAGAGTTTTTTATAATTTGTTTCATCTATAAACTTATCTATTATTGTAACATTGCAATTTTCATTAATATCTTTTATTCTTTCATAGAAAGCATCAGTTTTCTTACGTTTTATATTTTTATTAGTAGCAATTATTTGTCTATTTAAATTAGTTATATCAATAATATCAAAGTCTACCAATATGATATTATTTATTCCTGATCTTACAAGAGACTCGGTAACATAGCCTCCTACTCCACCGAGACCCACCACTAATACTTTTGTATCTGTTATTTTTTTTATATTTTCTGTTCCTATTAATATTTCTAATCTTTCTAACATAGTACCTCCAAAAAAGAAGAAGAGCTTAGTCTTCTTCTAGGTTATGATATACATCTTGAACATCTTCGATTTCTTCTAAAGCATCAATAAGTTTATATATTTTTTCTTTCTTTTCATCATCAAGAGCTACAGTCATACTTGGAATGAATCTTACTTCATTCATTATTTTTTCTTCAATACCAGCTTCTTCTAAAGCCTTATTCATATTGATAAAGTTTTCAAATGTTGTATAAATAACATATGAGTCTTCTTCAGTAATAAAATCGATAGCATCATTATTAAGGGCTATCATCATTACTTCATCTTCATCGTAAGTCTTAGGAAGAACAATAATGCCTTTTTTCTCAAACATATAGCTAACAGAGCCGTCAGTACCTAAATTACCACCACGTTTAGTAAAGGCTGCCCTTACCATACTAGCAGTTCTATTCCTATTATCAGTCAAACAATCAACCATAACTGCCACTCCATTAGGCCCATATCCTTCATACCTTACTGATTCATAGTTTGTAGAATCATTCATATTGTGTGCTTTATCAATTGCTGCTTGTATCCTATCCTTAGGCATATTTTCTGCTTTAGCTTTATCAATAATCATTCTAAGTGACGGATTGTTATCAGGGTTTTTGTCTCCTCCTTTAGCAGCCACATAGATTTCTTTAGCTAATTTTTGAAAGATTTTACTTCTCTCAGCATCTATTAATCCCTTTTTCCTTTTAATTGTTGCCCATTTTGAATGTCCACTCATCTTATCACTCCTTAACTTATTAATTTGATTAACATTGGACCTAGTAGTAGTAAAAGCAGTAATGGTATAAAAAATATTACTGATACTATACTTATTTTTACTGGCATCTTACTAATTATTGCTTTTGTTTCTAATACCCTTTTTTCTCTTAAATAATCTATTTGATTATACATAGTTTCAACAATATCATTACCAAAGGTATTAGCCTGTTCAATATTTAATATAATATTATTCACAGTATCACTAGGAATTCTTTTTCTTAAGTCCTCTAATGAATTATTTAAATCTTTTCCAAGATTAATATCTTTTAATACCTTTTGTATTTCAACTGATAAAGAAGAATCAATGTTTTTAGAAGTAATTTCTAAAGATGTTTTTATGCTCCTACCTGCCTCTAGAGAAAGAGCAAATACTTCAAAAAAATATAAAGCATCTTTTTCTATTACTTTTCTTCTTTCATTAATCTTAGTATCTAGTACAATAGGAACAAAGAGTACATACACTAAAAAAGCAATAATTGGTGCAAGTATGTAACCAAAATCCAAGAAATATAATACCACAAAAAATACTAAAATAGAAGATATTAATCTAATATTTAGCAACTTTATAGGGTCAGTATTAGAATCTATACCTAGATAAGCTACTTTTTTTTGCATATTTTCAATCTGTCTTTCACTATAAATTTTGTATTCAACTGTTCTTTTATTTCCTTTCATGTTACCACTCTCTTATCTTTACGATTTTTTTAACTAATATAATATACACTATATATATTAAAATAATTGATATTAATATTATATTTCCTATAACTGAAGTAATAAATGTTACAAAGTAAGTTGGATCTAAAAAATAAATAAATATAAATATTAAAAACGGAATAGCAACAAGTACTTTAAAGACAAAATTTGATAAAGCAAGTGTTGACTCCATTTCGTCTTTTATTCTTTTTCTTTCGATAAAGCTTCTTTCTATTGAAGAGAAAATTTTTGTAATTTTCCCTCCAGTTTGATTTAAAATAACTAGAGATGAAGCCATATATTTTACTTCTTCCAATTTTACACGTGAAGCAAATCTATCAAATACCACTTGTAAATCAAGTCCATATGTTAAATCAATTAAGATTTTCTTAAATTCATTACTAATAGGGCCTTCTAATTCAGTTGAAACAAGTTCTACAGCTTGCATAATACTTCTTCCTGATTTAAAAGCATTATTCATAATAATTACAGCCTTTAAAAAATCTTGTTCTATTCTTTTTTTCATTCTTTTTTCTTTTATTTTTAAGAAAACATCTAGAATAAAGAACCCTATTAAGAGTGATGCTGTTATTTGAATAAAACTAAACATTTTAAACTTTAATATATTTGATATAATCATAAGTAAAACTGCACATATTGAAAATAATATTTTTTTTGATACAAAGTCTAAACTTGTTTCTTTGTACCTACTATCAACTTCTACAAATTTTTCATATCGTTTGCTATAATCAGTTAATATTTTACTTTTACTAATTTTTTTACTAATTCCTTTAATTAAACTATAATAAATACTTTGAACTTTTAAAGTAAAAGAAGTTGGTTTATCTGATAAGGCTGTAATTGAAAAGTTTATAATTCTTTTCTCTTTTTTAATAGAGGTAAGTATTTTAAGAGTTATTATAAAAGCAATAATTACTACTAATATTAGTAATACTTGGATAGCTATATATAAACTTTTCATATTATTCCTCCTTTAAACTAGTCTTTCAAAGATATCATCAACGGTTTTAACACCTTTGCTTTTTATTTTTTTATATACTTTAGGTATGTATTTATATAAAACAAATGAACCGTTTACTTCCCCAGAGTCTGTTAATCCTTTTTCTTTGAAAGCAAATATTTCTTTTAGAATTATTTTACCTTCTCTTATTCCTGTAACTTCACTAATTGAAGTTATTTTTCTTTTTCCATCAGATAATCTTTCAATATTTACAACGATGTCTATAGCATTTTCTATATATTCTCTAATTGCTAATACAGGTATTTGAATACCAGCCATTAAAACCATTGTTTCTAGACGATTAAGGGCATCTTCTGCTCCATTGGCATGAAGAGTTGATAAAGAGCCTTCATGTCCTGTGTTCATGGCTTGTAGCATGTCAAATGCTTCTTTTCCACGCACTTCTCCAACAATTATACGATCTGGTCGCATACGAAGGGAATTTATTACTAAATCACGAATAGTTACTTCTCCTTCTTTTTCATAGTTCATTGTTCTTGTTTCTAAAGAAATAACATGATTTTGTTTTAATTTTAACTCAGCAGCATCTTCAATAGTAATAATTCTTTCTTCATCAAGTATGAATGATGATAGAACATTTAAAACAGTAGTTTTTCCAGAACCTGTACCACCACATACTAAAATATTTAACTTAGCCATAACACAGGCTTCCAAAAATCTAGCCATATATGGAGTAAAAGTACCATTTCTAATTAAGTCATCCGCACTAGATAAGTTTTCCTTAAACTTTCTTATAGTAAGCACTGGTCCATTTAAAGCAAGTGGTGGAATAATAGCATTTATTCTCGAACCATCACTAAGTCTAGAATCAACCATGGGATTAGCTATATCAATAGTTCTTCCAAGAGGTTGAATCATCCTTTGAATAGTTCTTATAATATGTTCATCATTAATAAATGAAACAGATTCATCTTTTATTATTTTACCATCTATTTCAATGTATATTTCATCAGGGGCATTAACCATTATTTCAGTAATGCTTTTATCATCTAAAAGCTCAGTAATTGGACCATAACCATTTATTTCATTTTCAATTAAGTTAAAAATATGATTTCTTTCTAAATTAGTTAAGTCATATCCTTCCAAAGTAGTATTAATTTCATCATTTATATAATCATTTAAGTATTTACCAGTTGGTATATCATTATCTATTATATTTTGAATAATTTTATTTCTCAAAGAATCTAATAAGTTTTTGTCTTTAAAGACACTGTAATCATTTATATCAGTATTAATATTTCTATTTTTATTTTCAATTTCAAATAGTTCAGAAAGTGTTTTTCTCATTATTGCACCTCCTTATTATAAAGTTTCTTAGCAATTAGACCAAAGTGTTTTAAATCTTTTTTAGAAGAAAAGCCATTTGCTAGAATTGGTATTAAGCCTGATGCTACTATCTTATCTAGTTTATTTATATATAGTGTTTTTGGTAATGTAAAATCAATATTATTTTTTATAATACTTCTTATATCAAATGTTGTATAATAGCTTTTATTCATAATAGATTCATTTAAGACTGTATAATAATTATCGAATGAAGCATCTTTTAGTATTGATATAAAAGTTCTTGTATTTTTTAAAGAATATAAATCATTTGATAAAAGAACTAAAATATTATCGCAATTATCAAGTAAAATGATATTAATTTCATTAAGAATATGAGTTGTATCAAGTAAAATAACATCATATTTATATAAAACAGTATTAAGAATTAAAGGAATATATTTAGAGTCAATTTTATTAGCTTGTCTTGGGTCTTTTACTGAAGAGATTATATCTATATTTTCATTATAGTTATAGATATAGTCCTCAACTTTTTCATATCTATTATTTGATAAATCTTCTACTAAATTAAAGATAGTTTTATCTGCTTTCATGTTTAAAGAAAGAGCAATATCTCCCCCGAACAAATCAAAATCAATAATCAAAACTTTATAACCAAGTAAATGATAAGTTCCTGCAAGATTAAGAGTAGTAACAGTCTTCCCTACTCCTCCTTTTGCAGAAGTAACTGCAATTATTTTTCCTTTATCTTTTTTCATATTTAACCCTCTTTATTCTAAATTAACTTCTAAATGATATTTTTTTATTCCTATTATATTTCCAAATATTGAATCTATTTCTTTTTTTAAATGGATTCCTCCATAAGAAATACTTACTATTTCAATATCTTTGTCATTATCTTTTATTATTTTTTTTATTTCATTTAAATCCTTATTCTCTTTTTCATATTCCATAGCAAGTTCTCCGACATTATTTAATTTAGTATTATTTATAGCTATGTAACAAGTATCAAAAACATATGCAAAAAGTGCAATAACAAGTGGTAATAAAAATACGAAGAGCACTAATGCCTGAGCTTTATTATTCATTTAATATTACCCTTTCAGTACTTATTTCATAAGGATTATTGAAAAAAGTTGATGCAAATGGTGTGATTAAATCAATCTTAGTTGTAAGTGTAATTGTACTTTTATTATTATTATTTTTGTAACTCAATGTAACATCCTTTGGCAAAGTGCTTTTTATTTCTTCGTAACTTTTACCTTTTTGTTTGTAAAGTGCTACATCATTCATCATACCTTCCAAAGTATTTTTATTGTAAAAGACAAAAGCAAAGTCTATTACAATAAATAAAATCATGATAATTATTGGTAGCAAAATAACAAACTCTACAAGAGCTTGGGCCTTGTTATTTATTCTTTTCAACACAGTACCCTTCTCCAGCTTTGGCACCTTTATGATATTCTTCACCTACTAAAGCACAGGAAGATTTAGTAATTGAATCTTTTAAATATCCTCCTAGAAAAGTTACTAATGATATAGCAAGCACACTAATTAAAGCAATTATTAAAACGTATTCTACTAATGCCTGAGCTTTGTTATCTAATCTCATATACAATCACCTATTTTCCTACATTAATTTTATTATTTTTTTTGCTTGTTGTCAATTGAATTCTAATAAAAAGTGATATAAAATATAAATGAAGGGATTTGATTTTATGTTTTTAATACTTAATAAAGATAAAAAGCTTAAAATTAATAGAATTAATAAAATAAAAGGCTTAATGTTTAAAAAAGAGGCAATAAATGAAGGATACATATTTTATAACTGTGGTAGCATTCATACTTTTTTTATGAAACAAGAAATAGATGTTATAGTAATAGACAAAGATAATAAAATAGTAAAAATGAAAAGTAACTTTAAAAAAAATAAAATCTTAATATCTAAAGGTACAACTACTTTAGAACTTCCTCTTAATACTTGTAAATATTTCAAATTAAATGATAAAATAAAAATAATAGATTAATTTAAGACAAAAAAAGAAATAGAAATAATCTATTTCAATTGGTTTAGTTCCTCTAATGAAAGACCTGTACATTCTGAAATATCAGTAATATCATAACCTTTTTGAAGCATTTTAAGTGCAGTTTCTTTGATGCCTTCATCATGTCCTATATCGTGTCCTTCTTTAAAGCCTTTTTCTCTGTACTCATCAATTTCCGCTAAACGAAGCTTTTCATCATGTAACTCTTTATCATACATTCCTATTACTTCATCTTGTTCACTTGCTTCTTTTGATTCTTTAACATACTTTTCCATTATCTCATCACCCTTACTTAAATCTTTAAGAAGTTGATTATCATTTTCATTAAATATTAATAATAACTTCTCATATAGTTTAAGTTTATTATAATCTTTTTTTCTTATATTTGGCAAGTATATATTAATAATTCTTATCTTATTACTATATATTTGAAAATCATTAATATCTTTGGGTATATGATTAATATTTGTTATATAGCATTCTTCTAGAACATCTTTTCTACCTCTGAATCTAAAGTTATTTATGTTTATTTGAATTACTTCATTAAAGTTATACTTCTTTCCTCTTTTCATATTTGCACTATATAAAGAAAACATATAACCTAGATTTCTTTCTAAACTAGACTTTGAAGTATTATTATTAACTTCAACATTAAGTATCTTACCTTTAATCTTACACAATAAATCTACTGTCTTATTACTTTCTTCATTTTTATACTTATCTATATTATTTTTTATAAACTTAGTATTTTTTAATACCTCATTATAATCCTCATTAAATATAGAAGCAATTAAATAACAGATATACTCCATTCTAGATTCATTATTAATCATAGTCTTAAACATAGAATCAGATACAATTGGTATTTTATAGCCTTTGTAATAGTCAAGTAACTTATAACTATTTGTTTTAGATATTTCTTTATCTAAAGTACATTCTCTAAGATCTAACATAATTTTCACCTCCTTTCATAGAAATATTTACCCCTTTTCTAATTCAATATATACCATATAAAAACGCAATGCAAATGAACAATTTTAAGTTTTAAATACACAAAAAAGAACCAAAACAGATATTTTCCTTAAGGGAATTTTCTTATTTGATTCTTATTTTTTTATTAAAAATATTGTTTTATATAGAATTTAAAAAACTTATACTTTTTAATTACTTTTTTAATTTTGTTCCTTTTATTTTATCATATTGTTCTAATAAGTTACCAGGAGTCGTTTTTATAATTTTTTCTTCCTCTTTTTTATTGTCTATAGCAATTGATACCAAATTATCAAATAATTCAGTTTGATTCTTTTTCTTAGGCAACCACATATAACCAGCAAGAGAACCTGGAATAGTATTAATTTCATTGACATATATCTCTTTTGTTTTATCATTTATTAAAAAGTCAATTCTAGCAACGCCACTGCCTTCAAGTACCTTAAATGTCTTTATAGCATATTCCTTTATATCATTTATCATCTCTTTAGATATAAGAGGTTTAGTTTTCTTTGTATCAACTTCAGTTTTAGAAAAATTATTAACATACTTTTCTTTAAAAGAATAAAACTCACTACTAGAATTTATTTCTTCTATTTCAGATACAATTTGTTTTTTATAATTACCAAGTACACTTACATTTACTTCTTTTAAGTTAGGTATTCTTTCCTCAACAATAATTTTTCTATCATATTTTGAAACATTTTTAACTTTACTAAAAAATTCTTTTTCATTTTCTGCGATTTCTATTCCAATACTTGAACCAAGTGAAGATGGTTTGATAAATACAGGAAATTTCAAAGTAGCTAATTTCTTTTCAACAAGCTTTTTATCACTTAATTCATCAGAATAAAACCAAGTATAGTTAGCAACATTTATATCATTCGTAGTCAATAATTGTTTTTGAATAACTTTATCTTGTCCAATGGCCGCTCCAATGACACTAGGACCAGCATATGGGACTCCTAACATATTAAGATAGCCTTGTATAGAGCCATCCTCTAAATACGCACCATGACCAATTGGCACAACTAAATCAATTACACATAAATTCTTTTTATAAAATCCTAGTCTTTGTAAAACAAAAGTCTTATCATATTTAACTAAAGCAACTTTTTTAGCATATCTCTTTACCAAATCAATATCCCTATAATGAAGAATGTTTTTTAGATGCTCTCCTGTGTACCACACATTATCTTTATCTATATATATAGGTATTATTTTATACTTGCTTTCATCAGCATAACCCATTGCTTCAATTGCCGAAATTATGCTTATTTCATGTTCGACACTTTTTCCTCCAAAAATAACTGCAACATTTAATCTCATCTTATTACTTCCTTTCATTAATAGTATATCAAATTATTAGAAAAAGAAAAAGTGCTATTCTGCAACTTGTTCTCCTTTTATCTTAACTTTAAACTGATAATTAGTATTACTTGAAGAAACTACTGCGTGAGAACTACCCCATACTTCTCCAGCAGCCGTACATGTAGCTTTTGTTGTATAAGTAGTATCACTACATACCATATCTTTTTCCTCAGTATTTAACTTTATATCATTATTTCCATTTCCACTTACCCAAGCTTTTAGGACATATGATGCTTTATCAGTCTTAGAAAATACTCCATCATCTAGTACAAATTCATTAAAGAACCCATTACTAGATACTTTAGATTGTAAACTTGAAATAGCAACACCAGTAGTAGCAGTACCTATAATATATTCTTGTTTCTCTGTACCATTTTCAGTATATTTTTTTAGTAAATTAATTTTCACATCGTCACTTGTTATCCCTTCATTACTAATGATATCCAAACCTAAATCATATTTTAATATAGCTTCTCCATTAATAGTAGAAACTACATCAAAAGTATATGCTTTATCATCAGTAATACTTGTACCAACTGCATCAGTAACAGGCTTTTGATCACTTAAAATCATAGCTTTTTCGTTTGCAAAATTAAGTTCTAACTTACCAGAAATAAGTTCATTTTCACTAGTTCCGATGAAATTAGCATAATAGTAGGCAAAAGTAGAGCCTAAGACCACTAATACTAAGATAATTGTAGATATAATAACTATCATTTTATCCTTTTTTGATTCTTTTACTTGTTCCATATATAACACCTTACCTTATACTTAAATCTTACTAAAAAGTTACAAAAATGTCAATATAACAACAACTATTTTTTAAAAAGTTTTGTCTAGTAAAAAGAAAAAAGTCCCAAAAAGGAACTTAAACAATTATTTAACTTCATCAACTTTTGCAATCATCTTTAAGATTTCTTCAATTTCTTCATCATCAGTTACAGAAGTAACAAATTTTTTACCATCAGCAACAGTTTCTCTTAAAACTGTATAATCATTCGTATCATCAAGAGCATAAGCATATATATAGTTATACCCGAAAAAATTAACTCTTTCTACCACTAGAAATTCTCTACCATCCAATATAATTATTTCATTCATAAGCTTTTTCCACCATTATTCAAATTATTCTCAACAAAGTTTGCAAGTTCCCCACTTTGAACTACTTGCTCATAATTTTCTTTACTTGGAGCAAAGTAATTACCAGTTGTCTCGGTCATATAATTACAAAATTCTAAAAAGTCATCATATGTAGTTGTTGTTTGTTCTACTTGAGGAGCATCAGGGATATCAACGACATCAGAAGAATTTTCAGTCATTACTTTATTTACATGATTTACTCCAAGAACTCCACCACCAATAATTGCAATTGATAATACTGCCGCTAAAGCTTTTTTACGTGCATCTTTAAACTTAGCTGCCACTCTCTGATTATATTCTTCTGCTCTTGCTTTATCTTCCTCAATTAATTTAGCAATTCTTTGATTTTGTAACTCAACAAACTCATCTAGCTGTTTTTTATTATCTCTATTTACAAATATACGCTTTGTTTCATCATACGAGATAACTAATTCTTCTTGTTTTTCAAAATTTTTATAGTTATTTTGCATTAAGCATTACCTCCATTCACATTATAGCATAATAATTTATAATTGGAAATACCTTTAAGAAAAAAAGACTTAATCAAAAGTCTTTAATTAGCATTTATATTCATAAGTTTTTTTAGTTATGGAAGTCTTTTTGCTACTACAAGTTGAATATGTTTTAGTAGCTCCTTGTCTTCCACTTGTAGAACAACTAGACACATTACTTGTTGAAGATGTATAGTTTCCATATCTAGAACATGATTCTTCACATTTTTGCATCTTGCACTTTCTTTTAGTACCAGTACCAGACCAGTAATATTTATATAAATTTTTAGTAGAAGAAGTACAATACTTTATAGATACACCTGAACTACAATAACGAGTAGCCGCGTTTGATGAAGAACCCCAACTATAATCATGTCCTGTACAACTTCCAGTATAAGTAGTTTTTACATAATATGATGATGAACTACAAGTAACTTTAGTAGAACCGTCATTTGTTTCTCTACAACTACTAGGATATGTAGTGCTAACTAATTTCCAAGTTTTAGTACATGGTTGATGATATGTCTTAGATTTAGTAGCAGTATTTCCTACAACATCCTTACATTTAGCAGTTACTGTACCACCTGTTGTATTAAAATGACTTGTATATGATTCCCCACTTGGAGAAGTAATACTTTTTGTATCAACACCACTTCCAGAGTCTGTACATGTAAATGAAATCTTAGTTGAACCTTTTATTTCAGTTTTTTCTGGCGAAATAGTAATAACTGGGTCTTTCTTGTCTATTTTCATACTAAATTTAGCAGAAGTAGCTTTATTTCCAGCGTTGTCTACACAAGTAGCAGTTACCGAATCAGTCCAATTTGAACCATCACTCACTTTAGTAGTGAAATAACTATGTACAGTATCTCCTGTTGAAGGACTTACCATTGATTTTGATTTTACACCACTTGTAGCATCAGCAGCACTTAATGATACTTTAATATCAGACATAGTCCATTTACCTGAAGTATATTTACTATTATCTTTAGTTTTAGTACCACTTAAAGTACAAGTTGGTGGTGTTTTATCTAATTTAGCAACATATGTAACATAGCCACTACATTTTTTAGTATTATTTCCACGACATGCTTTAGCATAATAAGTAGTAGATGATGTCTCTGTACTTACTGAAGGTTTAGTTGTACTATATATATTATTAGCAGAAGTACCATAATAATATGTTACATTTGAACCACTTCCACTTGCTTCCAAAGTGTAATCAGCTTTATGCCATTTACCACTTGAAATACTATCACTTGCTGCCAGTGTTGGAGCATCAGGTGCTTTTTCCTCAATTTGATTAATATAAGTACTACAATTAGCAGTGTTTCCAACCTCACTTTTAACATGTAAATAATAGAAACCATTTTCATCAACTGTATTATAAACTGTTTGATAATGTTCACTTGTATTCATAAAATAACTAGGATCAGAATAACCATTTGTCCAAAGATATCCACTAAGACCAACCTCATCCCTCATTGTACCTGTAAGAGTAGCAGAAGTCTTATCCTCATCATAAGTAACAGTAATATTGCAACTTGGCATTTTACTCTTATCAACCATTTTTACGTTATCACTATTTATAACACCATTTCCATTATTACCAACATTATCTTTTATATTCTTAGTATCAAAACTTAAATATGCATAAGCACCATCTTTATTTTTTTCATAAGCTTTTATTATAAAATTATTAGAAGTACTTAAATTTGATACATATTCTATTTTACTAAAATCAGTATAAGTTACATCTGATATATTAAACGAACTCTTATCAATACCATTTGTATCACTACAAGATAAACTATAAACTACATAATCAGTTATATTATCTGAAATATCTAATTGTGTTTTTAATGAAGTAAGATTAAAATCTGAATATGGTCCTTTAAACACACATACTGGACCAGTATTATCAATAATAAGACCTGCACTATCACTAACCATATCATTACCATTATCATATTCATCATATATTTGATTAGCATTATATTTTAATTTAAATATTCCATCACTTTCATTAATGACAACTTTTATAATTGCACTTACCTTTTTTTCACTCACATACTGCTTATTAGAACTAGTGTTTACAACAACATCACTTTTAGAATCAAAACCTTCTTTTTTAATAAAGCCATTAATTTTACTATCATCATCGCAAGTAATTTTATAATATACAGACTCACCGTTTTTAGCAATATTCTTTAAAGTATTTAGACCTGCATCAGCATAAGCTCTAGATAACTTACAACTTGGCCCTTTCCCATCAATTTCTATCCCTAGTTCTACTTGAACATTTGGAATAGCACTTCCTTTGTATTTACTAGTAATAGAGTTTTCATTAAACTTTACTTTACCTTCTCCAAAAGCATCAGAAGATGAAGTATAAGTACCCACTACTTTAAATTGTTTCTTTTTAGAATCAATATACTCTTTTGATGTATTAGAATCTTCTAAAGATGAATATGTTCCATTAGTAGTACTAAACATATCATACAAATTATTTTTAACAACATTTATATCTTTTCCTTTACAAGCCAATGTCACATTAGCAATATTCTTTCCTTGTTTTACTCCAATTTTCTTTTTATCACTAGTAAAATTACAACTTAATACATTATCAAAGTTTTCTGTACAAACTTTATTACCCTTAGTATTAGTATAACCATTATCACATACTACACATCCTGTATATTTATAACCATTACCAGACTTAGTCATATATACATAACTTTTACTACAAGAATTTCCTTTTGCATCCTTTAAATCATTTGAAATATAATTATTTGATTTTAGATACGTATACCACAAAACAATATTACCATCTTCATCAGTATTAGATATAATTTTTCTTTTATTATCACTGAAATAACTCTTAGCAGAAAGAACTAAACTTCTTTCTAATTGATCATTAACAGTATTATGTCCTTGTATTATGTATCTATTAATAACTAATATGGCAAGAGTTAATAATATTCCTACAATCACTAAAGCTACAAGTAATTCTATTATTGTAAAACCTTTTCTTTTCTTCATAACAACCACCTATCCTATAATATAATTGTAACTTAAAAAATAATAAAGTGCAACAAAAAAACTGCTAGTTCTTAAGAATAACAGTTTTTAATTTATTTATAACTTTTTTCTCTATTCTAGATATATAAGATTGACTTATTTTTAATTTATCTGCAACATCTTTCTGAGTCATTTCAGAATACCCATAAAGACCATATCTTAAACACATTATTTCTTTATCTCTAGAATCAAGTTTTTCTAATTCATTTCTTAATAATTGCTTATCAAGCTCTTCATCAAGAGGTTTAGTAACTATATCTTTTTCTGTTCCTAAAATATCTTCAAGATGTAGTTCATTTCCATCGGCATCAAAACTCAAAGACTCTTCAAAAGAAATATCTGTTTTGCTTTTTTTTGTTTTTCTAAGAAACATTAGAATTTCATTATCTATACATCTAGAACAATAAGTAGCTAATCTAATATTTTTATCTTTAGAAAAAGTGTTAATTCCTTTGATTAATCCTATTGAACCAATACTTACTAAATCCTCTAAATCAACTTTAGTATTTTCATATCTTTTAGCTAGAAAGACCACTAATCTTAAGTTGTGTTCAATTAACTTGTTTCTAGCAGAGTTATCTCCTTTAAAAGATAAATCAATCAGTTTATCTTCTTCCTCTCTTTCAAGTGGAGGAGGTAAAATATCCGTTGCACCTACATAAAAGATATTATTTTTTCTAAATAATCTTTTTAAAAATATTATAAACTTCACTGTATCATCTCCCTATGCAAAATTATATCAACATCTCCTAGTAAAAATTTGTCATTTGATAAACCAATTAATACATTATATTTATAACCAATATCTTTTATGAATATTTTATCAATAATATTCACTTTTTATTCATAAAAACAAAAGAAATAGAGATTAATCTATTTCAATTTTTGTAGTTCATCTAATGAAAGACCTGTATATTTGGAAACAACTTCTAAATCAACATTATCTTGAATCATTTGTTTAGCTATGCTTACTCTTTCTTCTTTTCTGCCTTCGCTACGACCTTGTTGTATTCCTTGTTGTATTCCATTCTCATTAGCTTCTCTTATCTCTGATTTTCTTAATCTTTCTTCGTGTAACTCCTTATCATACATGCCTATTACTTCATCTTCTTCACTTGCTTTTCTAGAATCATCAATATATTCTTTCATAATCTTATCACCCTTACTTAATTCATTAAGAATATTATTATCATTTTCATTAAATACTAATAATAACTTCTCATATTCCTCAAGTTTATTATAATCTTTTTTTCTTATATTTGGCAAGTAAATATTATAAATATGTATTTTATTTGTATACACTTCTTCACTGTCTTTTAGATTAACTATCATATACTCATCTAATACTTCGTTTTTATCTTGAAATGTAAAGTTATTTATGTTAATTTGAATACAAGTTTCAAAGAAATAATCATCTCCTTTAGTCATTCCACCATTATATAATGAAAACATATAACCTAGATTTCTTGCTAAACTTGTCTTGGATGCATTTTTATTCATTTCTACATTGACTACTACATCATCTATTCTACATAAATAGTCTACTGTCTTTCTAGATTTATTTTCTTTTTCTTCATCTATATTAGCTTTTATTAAAGTAGTATTATTATAGATTTCATTAAAGTCTTTCTTTAGTAGAAGTGCAATTAAATAGCATCCATATTTCTTTCTTGATTCATTATAAAACATTGTTCTAAACATTGCATCTGATACAATTGGTATCTTATAACCTTCATATCTTTTTTCAAGTTCATAGGCATCTTTTTCAGACATAGCTTTATCTAAAACAGCTTTCTTATTACCAATAAGATTCATACTTTTCCCTCCTTTCAAAACCACTATATACCATATAAAAACACAATGCAAATGAGTAATTTTAAGTTTTGAACATAGAAAAAAGAACCAAAATAGGTATTTCACTTAAGGGAATTTTTTATTTTGATTCTTATTTTTTATCAAAAATATTGTTTTATATATAATTTAAAAAACTTATACTTTTTTATTCTTTTTATAAGTATCAATCAATACTTAGAGTGTATGAATTAAAGTAGTGCAATCATTTTCCTTATCCTACTTAATAAGTATTAACAATCTTTTTATTAAACTTAAATATTTTTTTATAAAATAATTTAAAAAGACAATGTTACTTTTTTATTTTATTATTTGCCAATAGCCTGTTTTATCAGAGCCAACTCTTTCAATTACCGAATTATCAATTAATATTTTAAAATTTCTTTTAATTGTTCTTGCATTAACATTAGTTATATCAGCTATTTCATTTATAGCATTTAATATATTATCCATCTCATTATCAATATAATATATTGGTTTTATTTCATCAAATAAATTCATTTATATCACACCACATATAATATTAGTATATCACAAATGTCACTGTAAATGTCACTGTATTTATAATTCTTTGTTATAGTTAACCAATTTCATGATATATACATATCAGTTAGTAATTTATTACTAACTATAATTTAGATAATTAAAAGTTGTCCTGCTTTAATCTTTCAATAACAATATATACCATATAAAAACACAATGCAAATGAGCAATTTTAAGTTTTGAATACATAAAAAAGAATCAAAATAGATATTTCCCTTAAGGGAATTTTCTTATTTGATTCTTATTTTTTTATTAAAAATACTGTTTTATATAGAATTTAAGAAACTTACACTTTTTTCTAACTACATCATCTCCCTATGCAAAATTATATCAACATCCCCTAGTAAAAATTTGTCATTTGATAAACCAATTAATACATTATATTTATAACCAATATCTTTTATGAAGATTTTATCAATAAAAAAACATTTCATCAAACCATTGCCACTTATAGTATTATAGGGAACGTATATATACTTATCACTTTCTAAATTAATATTTTTATTAAGCACTAAAATAGGTTTATCAAAATATGGGTCATATAAATTATTACCAGTATCTAAATAACCAATTAAATTTAAAATATCAGAGCCATTATATAAAGTAACACTATAAAGATTAGATAAATTATTCTTATAACTTTTACTAAGACGAACATACAAAACTATTATAAAAATAGAAACCATTAAAATTAAAATATTATTTAAAGAAAAACCATTAGTAAAGAAAATAACTCCCGAAGATGCTTCCCCTCTTTCAATATTAATTAAATATAAAGAACCACCAAGAATAATAGAAAGCACTATTAAATAAACAAGATTAATAAATGTATATTTAATACTTTTATAAGAAAAAGTAATTATAAGCATAACAATTCCTAAAAACATTTTAATAAAAAAGAATAGTAACCCTCCAATAGATAAAAAAAGAATAAAAACAGATAATCCTCCAAACAAAGCACCAAGTATTATTCTTTTTAACTTAGCATTTCTTTTTAAAATAGTATTTATTCCATAAAGAATAATAAAATCAAATAAAAAATTAATAAAAAAAACATAATCTAAGTATATAGTCATAATACCACCAAGTAAATTATATAAACTATATAAATAAAAATATGTCGAAAAAAAGATATCACTATCCTATAGCAATATCTCCCTCTTTACTATTTACTTTAAGTTGATACATTCCTTTATAAGCTTTACCAATTACTACATCACCAGTAGTTTTACCAACGCTAACTGAAGCATTTTTAACTTTACGTATAGCAATATCCCCATCATTTGTACTAATACTAGAATTATTAGTTAAATTAATTCCATTAATAGCAATATCTCCTGATACAGTTTTAATATTAGCTTCATCTCTTATTTTATTTACAGCAACATCTCCATCTATTGTATTAATATCTAAAACATGAACTTTATTAATAGCAATATCCCCATCATCACTCTTAATAGTGGCTTTATTAATTTTACTTAAAGCAATATCTCCGTTAGTAGTATTAATATTTACACTAATCTTGTAATCATTACATATAGCAATATCTCCATCAGTAGACACAACATCAACAGTACCAATATAACTTTTAGGTAAGAAAAGAACTAATTTTTGTTTTAAAAAACCTTTCTT
The DNA here is from genome assembly GCA_934096805.1 of uncultured Bacilli bacterium. Classification (GTDB taxonomy): domain Bacteria; phylum Bacillota_I; class Bacilli_A; order RF39; family UBA660; genus JAEDJI01. The sequence goes on from CAKOMW010000002.1 coordinate 188,936, forward strand.
TTCAGAAAAACTATGGTCTATAGCATTAATAACTAAATTCCCTCCATTAGAAGAAGATAATTCAATATTATCCTTATCTGTACCATAATACTTAAGAATAATCTTATCACCAGAAGTCTTTTTAATAGCAAGATCATAATATAAAGTATCAAGTTCAATGTCTTTAACCTCAGAAATATTATACTGTTTTTCAAAGACTAAATTAAGTCTTAAATCAATAACTCCACATAAACGAAGTAGCATAAGTATTACAAAAACACTTACAAAAACTAAAATAATAATATTATTCCTACTAAGTTTCTTATCTTTAGCTTTAACATCATTACTTACATCTTTTTTCTTTTCATTATCTTTTTTACTCATAACTAAACTCCTTTTTATTTATATTTTTAATAGGCTTAAGAGGTCTGTGCGACAAGCGATATTAGAACATTATACAAATTACACTCTATTTATTTACTAATCTTATTTTCTACTGCTCGCCGCAAAATTTTACCTTGCAGGCTCGCTCATGTTTACTCAACTGATACTAAGAGTATACGGACTACTTGAAGTTCCTTCTCCACCTGAAATCTTTACGTTAGATGACAGACTTAGGACTGGGCGGACCGCAAACTCGTAGTTGTAGAAGTAGTTGGCGTTAAGGACACCGCCGGCATCAGCAACAAGGAAAGCGCCGTGGGAAATGTCTGAATACTGCGGAAGTAACCATGTATCTGCACTTTTATCTAACCAATTATTTGTTGTTTTACAACTTGCAGAGTTATTATATTTATATAAGTTCTGTGTACATTCTTTTGATGCTCCATATCCATAATCACTTGCATACATTATAGCTATCTTTTTAGATGAATCACTTTGCATTATTGGATTTGTTCCATAATAATATCCTGTTCTATTGGCATCATTCTTTCTTTCATATTGCCACATTACATCTGATGTAATTTCTGGATAATTATTATATCCTCCAAGATAATATTTTGTTGTACCTATCATGTTTTTTGCATCAGTAGTCAAGGTATTATAATAATCATTATTTAAGTATGTATTTAATGTTGCAGTTGTCCAGTTATTTGTAATTTTTGTAGTCCAATGCATATTCCCTATGGATTCATTTCTTACTATTTTAATTCTATTTTCTACATTGCCATCTGTATCTTCAGTAGGAATTACTCCGATGATTCTCCATACCTCATTGTTAAATGTTACATAGTTTTTTACTACTGAGTCTCCTCCCCTGTATCTGTACTCTGTAGCAAAGTTGTCATCTACTTGGAGAGTATCATCTATTCCGTGAGTAATTTTTTCAATACCATTTGTGCCTACTGGTATATTTAATAATGGTACCATTTCTTTTGGAGCATCCTCATTATTCACATTAACTCTAAACTTATAACTATAAGTAGCTTTGTTAAGTTTATCTGCATCAAAGTTATAGTCTAACCAAGCTCTTAGTCTATATGTTGTTTCATGTTCATTTACCGAGGTTGTAAATGTTTCTTCTTGTGATTTTATTACATAACTATTTAACTTATTTATAGTGGTAGGTCCAGTTACTAATGTTTCTGTATTGTTTTCTACTTTAGTAAGATATACTTTTATATTACTATCTGTAAAACTAGTATAATTATTATTAATAGTTAATGGTTCTAAAACTATATTATAATTCATTTTTCTATCTTCATTAGTGGTCATCATACTATATACTTTAAATTCAAAGTAATTAGAACTATTAATACCTTTCTTATCACTAGTAGGAAGAACATTAGTAAGACTTATTTCATTTGTTTCAGCATAAGACATCTTTACTTGTCCAGTTGTTATTTTATTACCTAAAGTTGCTAAACCTACATTATATACTGCATAACCTGCGAATGATATAACACTAATCATAAAAAGCGACAGTGTTATCATCATTAATATTTTTTTACTTTTACTCATATTATCCATACTGTAACCTCTCTTTATTATCTATTACAATTATATAAAATATTTAATGCTTTGTAAAGATATCTTTCTTTTTAATTTTACATTATTTTAATTTTTTGTTAAAATGTATGTGGTGGTTTATATGAATATAATTGGATTAATCGCAGAATATAACCCTTTTCACTTGGGTCATGTTTATCATATTAAAAAAATAAAAGAAATGTATCCTGATTCTTTACTTGTATGTGTTATGTCTTCTTGTTTTTGTGAACGTGGTGAAGTAAGTGTTCTTAATAAGTGGGATAAAACTAAATTATGTCTTAATAATGGTATAGATATTGTTATTGAGCTTCCTTTTGTTTTTTCTTCTCAAAGTGCCGATATTTTTGCTAAAGGTGCAGTTGGAATATTAAATGCTATGGGAGTAAATAAGATTGTTTTTGGTAGTGAGTCTAATGATATAAAACTATTATCTGACATTGCAAATCTTCAAGTAAATAATAATAAGTTTGATACTTTAGTTAAATCTTATTTAGATAAGGGTAATAATTATCCTACTAGTTTATCTCTTTCATTAAAACATTTTAATATTAAAAAAATTGATAGTCCAAATGATTTACTTGGTATTTCTTATATAAAAGAAATTATAAAAAATGAATATAATATTGAACCAATAAGTATTAAAAGAATTAATAACTATCATGCTAAAGAAATAGATAATGAAATAATTAGTGCTAGTTTAATTAGAAAATTAATTAATGATAACAAAGATATATCTAGTTATATTAACTATGATGATAAAATTATCTATAGAAATACTAATTATTTAGATTTATTAAAATATAAAGTTAGTATTAGTAAAGACTTATCTATATATAAAACAGTTGATGAAGGAATTGAATCAAGATTATTAAAGTATATTAATGATTGTTTTTCTTTAGATGACTTAGTTTCTAGAATTAAAACTAAAAGATATACTTATAACAAAATAAATAGAATGTTAATTCATATTCTAACTGATTTTAAAAAGAATGATTTTAATAATGAATTATCTTACATAAGAGTATTAGGTTTTAATAGCAATGGTAAAAAATATTTAAATACTATAAAGAAAAATGTTAGTATACCTCTTATTACTAATTATAAAAGTAATTTATATAAAGAACTTGATATTGAGTACAGAGTCACTAAAATATATTCTCTTATTGTAAAAGATGATAGCTTAATAAAAAAAGAATTAAATAAGCCAATAATTATTTAATTCTTTTATTTTCACTTTTTTATTCATCATCTTCAAGAGCAATTATAATATTGTGTGCTATTCTTTCTATTACAGGGACAGCAACACTATTACCAGCTTGTTTATATAGTTTAGCATCAGACATATTTTCTGGTAATTTATATTTTTTAGGATATCCTTGTGCATAGAAACATTCTAAAGGAGTAAGTTTTCTAATTCCATATTTTGTTTTTATAAGAGGAACATTGTGTCCTCCTTCTCCCATATTAGCGGTCAAGGTTGGTACTAGTTTGCTTTGATTTTTTCTTACGTATCTTCTTCTCCATTGATATACTGTAGAATCATCGTCCATTTCTTTTTCTAGCATGTTATACATTTCATCTTTATATTTTCCTTTTGTATAATAATATTTATCTAAAACTTTGTTTTCATAATCAAATATGTCTTTTATTTGTTTTTTTAATGGTATTGGCAAAGGCATTTTAAACTTTTCATAGTCTTTTTTTTCTCTAAAGGCTACAATATAAACTCTTTCTCTGTTTTGTGGAATATTGCCGTATTCACAGGCATTTAATATTTGGGAACTTATTTTTCCTTTATATCCTGCTTTTTCTAAACATTTTATAACAGTATTAAATGTATTACCATTATCATGTCCAACTAAATTTTTAACATTTTCTAAAAAGATTACTCTAGGTTTTCTTTTTTTAAATATTCTTTCCATTTCAAAGAATAAATCTCCTGTTTTATCGTCTTGAAATCCTTTTCTATATCCTGCAACAGAAAAAGAAGTACATGGGAATCCCCCGACCATAATGTCGAATTCAGGTATATCATCAATTAAAACATCATGAATATCTCTGCAGTCAACTTTATTTTTAAAATTTAATTCATATGTTTCCTTAGCAAATTTATCAAATTCATTTGCATAAACAATTTCACATTTTTTAGTGTTTAAAAAACCTAAATCAATCCCTCCGACTCCAGCGAATAAACTACATATTTTATACATGTGATTACCTCCCCTGCGGCGTGCCGCAAATAAATACGAACTTAAAATGAGTAAATTCATCTTTTCCTTTCATATTTATTTTTAAATATTCTTTTTTTCAATTCTTCCTCTTCGGATATTAAAGATAACAGTTGGTTCAATTTCCAAATCATTAATTATTTTATCAATTATACTAAAGTGTGGTCTTTTTCCTTGTTTTTGATATGATTCAACAGTGCCATATGAAGATATTTCTATTTGTTTTAATTGTTCTGAGTTAATTCCTGTATCATATACATATAGCATATTTGTATCAAGATTAAATCTTAAAAAGACTAAGTCATCAAATTCACATTTTGGACCAAAACTACTCAAGTCTCCATCAAAATTACTTGTAGCTTTGAACTCAATCTTTTTGCCATCTCGTGTCTTAGCATCTCCCCCAGACTTTTTATTCCATAAAAGATCTAGGCAATAGCAACCCATTGGTTCACTGATTGCATCTGGCATATTCATACCTCTTGATACTAAGCTTTTAATATATGTATTCAAATCTTTCCATTTAAAATAAGCATCACAAGTTTCTTGTATTCTTAGTTCATCAATTTCTACTAAATAATTATTTTTCATTCAATAATACCTAAGTGAATTTACTCATAAATAAATTATAACATATTTTTAGTGATTTTTATAATTATTTTTGCTTAAAAATAAAAGAGTTATTATACTCTTTTACAATATCTCAATTTCTTCGATTAAGTCTAATTGTTCCATTAAAGCATTTCTTATTTTCTTTTTACAAATAAGAATATTTTTATTTAGTAATTCTTTATCGTTTTGTATTTTTTGGGCTTTTATTAAAGCATCATTAACTATTCTACTAGCATTATCTTTAGCTTCTTTTACAATCAAATCAGCTTGACGTTCTGCTAATCTTTTTATTTCTGAAGTTGTATATTCAGTTTGACTATTTAAATAAGTATAAGAAGATTCCATTTTTTTATATTGTTCTAATTCCTTATTTAATCTTGCTATTTCATCTCTTTGATTTCTAATAGTTAGAACATTCTCTTCTGTTTTTTTTATTACATAATCAACAAACTCATTAACTTCATTTTTATTATAACCCATTGTTTCTTGACTGAAATTGTCCATACAAAACACCTCTAATTACCAATCTAATTCGTTTTCTTCTTTTTTACTTTTACTTCCTTTTTCTCCTTCACTTATTTTGCCTTCAACATTAAAGTTATTTGGAGCACATAAAAATATTCCATTTCCTAGCTTTTGCATAGTTCCCCCAATAGCATAAATTGTACCACCAAGAAAGTCTACAATTCTTTTAGCAACTTCTGGAGTTACTCTTTTTAAATTCACTACTACAGAGCATCTCTTTTTAAGATAATCTGCTATTTGTTGTGATTCTGAATAAGCACGAGGCTCCATAAGAATCATTTGAGCTCCTCCGACCATATCTTTAAAGCCCTCATTTGTTTCATAGTATTCGTCTTCTTTTTTATCTGGGCTTTTTTTATCATCACCAATAAAACTTTTAAAATCAAATTTCATAATCATTCCTCCAACTAGTATTCATATATATGATATCAAAAACAAAAGACAATTTCAATATTTTTTACAAATAAATTAAAAGATATCAATCTTTAGTTGACATCTTTTATTATCTTGTAACTTGCTTTGTAAGTTTTTCTAATTCTTCTGATGTGGCATTTATTTTAGTTTGCTTTTTTAATGCTAAAGCAAATAATAGTCCCGATGACACAATCATAGTATATGCAGGAACTGAGCACACATAATCACTTACTTCTTGCATGAATGGTGCACCGAGTCCTACAAAGCCTCCACTTATCCCTAAACTAAGTGAACCACATATATAATACTTTTGTTTAGTTTTTAAATTGTTTATATTTATTTTTAAGTTTTCTATTCTTTTATTTTCTTTCATAAAACCCCCAAAGTCTAGTTATTGTTTTAAAAACTTTTCATACTTTTCTATATTTTTATCAGTTAAATCTGTATGAGATAGTTTTTCAATTAGACTTTTTTGTTCTCTAGATAATTTCTTAGGGATAACTATTTTTAATTTTACATAGAAATCTCCATAGTTGGAATAGTTTACATCTTTTACACCTTTTCCTTTTATTCTAAGAACATCGTTTGATTCACTACCTGCTGGTATTGTAAGCGAAACAGTGCCTTTTGGTAGTTTTATATCTTTTTTACAACCATTAATGGCTTCAACTATGGTAATAGGAAGTTCTAGAATCAAATCATTTCCATGTCTTTCATAAAAATTATGATCTTTTACTTTGAATTCTATATATAAATCTCCATTTTCACCACCATCCATTGATGGTTCTCCAAGATTAGAAAGTCTAATTCTATTACCATTGTCTATACCTTCTGGTACAGTAACAGTTATTGTTTTTTCTACTTTTTGTACTCCCTTGCCACGACATTTAGAACAAGATTTTTCAAAAGTAACGCCTTTTCCTTTACAATCAGGACATGTTGTTTTAGATAAGAAACTACCAAACATTGTATTTTGTTGTTTTGTAACAGTTCCACTTCCATGACATGTTTCACAGTTATGTTCTTTAAAACCACCTTTTCCATCACATTCACTGCATTTTTCAGTAGTAGTTATTTCTATATCTTTTTTACAACCTAGAATAGCTTCCATAAAAGTAATATTCATTACTAAAAGGGAATCATTTCCACGGGTATTTCTTCTTTTTCTACTGCTTGAGAATCCTGAAAAACCTGAGAATCCTCCGAAGCCTCCACCCATTCCTCCGAATAAATCATCTAATATATCAGACAGATCTATATCTTGGAAGTTGAAATCAAATCCTCCGGCACCTGGTCCTTCGAACGCAGCATGGCCATATTGGTCATATTTCTTACGTTTATCAGGATCAGATAAAACAGCATAAGCTTCTTGAGCTTCTTTAAATTTTTCAGCTGCGTCTTCTTCTTTAGAAACATCTGGATGATATTTTTTAGCAAGACGCCTAAATGCCAATTTTATATCAGATTCACTAGCATTTTTATCTATTCCAAGAATCTCATAATAATCTCTTTTTGTCATACTACTCCTTCTTTCATTTTTTTATTTTTTTAAATTCTTTTAGTGTTTCTTCAAACATCGAAAGGGCATCATCTATTGTATTATCATTAGCTATATCAATACCAACACTCTTTAATATTTCAAGAGGATAATCAAATCCACCACTTCCTAAAAATTTCATATAGTTTGAAACAGCATTTTCTTTATTATTTAATATATCATTTGCTATTTTACAAGCAATTGATATTCCAGTTGCATACTTATATACATAAAAACTATTATAAAAATGAGGGATTCTTGCCCATTCTAATCTAATTAAATCATCATTTATGACGGATGGACCATAATATTTTTTATTTAAATCATAGTATATATTACAAAAATCATCACAAGTAAGAATTTCATCATTAAATGTTTTCATATGGACAATTGCTTCAAATTCTGCAAATTGTGTTTGTCTATATAAAGTGGTTCTTATATGTTCCATTAAATTATTTAAATAATATAACTTTTCATTATTATCTTTTGCATTTAAATAACAATATCTATTAAGTAATATTTCATTAACAGTAGAAGCTATTTCCGCTAGAAAAATAGGATAAGATGCATCATGATATTCTTTATTTTTATGTGAATAAAAGCTATGCATTGAATGTCCTAATTCATGAGCAATAGTTGATACATCATTAAAAGTTCCACTAAAGTTTAATAGAACATAAGGAAGGGTGTCATAACTACCCCATGAATAAGCTCCACTTCTTTTATTTTTATTATTAAATACATCTATACATTTACTATCAAATAGATTTTTTAAGTCTTTTATATAATTGTCTCCAAGTGGAGAAAGTGCTTTTATTACTAATTCTTTTGCCTCTTCATAAGTATATTTTTTATCTATATTCTTTACTAATGGAACATATAAATCATACATATGCATTTCATTTAGATTAAGTATTTCTTTTCTAAGTTCCACATATTGATGTAATAAATCCATTCTCTCATTTACTTTGTTTATTAGCTTATTATATAAATCTTCACTTATATCATCATTGTCTAAGCTCATTGTAATAGGATTTGCATATTTTCTTGTTTTAGCAAGAAAACTATCTACTTTAAGATTACCTTTAAATGTAGATGAAATTGTATTCTTTAGACCATCATAACCATTATACAAAGATGTAAAAGCTTCTTTTCTTGTCTCTCTATTATTAGACTTAATATATTTTGAATAAGTACTATTATTTAATTCTACAATATTTCCATCCTCATCCTTGATATCAGAAAATTTTAAATCCACATCATCAATCATATCAAATGTATCTGAAGGATTTCTAAAGACTTCTCCCAAAGATGCAAGTAGTGTTTCTATTTCTTTTGTTAAAGTATGTTCTTTTGTTCTAAATGTATCTTTTAAAACAAATTCATATTTTTTTAGTTCATTGTTTTCATTCATATATTTTTCTACTACAGTATAATTACTTTTAAGCAGTTCTGGTGTAAAGAATGATATATCAGAAAATATCTTATCACAAATATTATCTATTTTTTTTACTAAAGCAAGATTTTCTGATATTGACATATCTTCATGATGTTTCATATTAGCATATACTACTAATTTATCAATAGTTCTAATTATTTCATAATATTTGTTTATTGCTTCAAGTAAAGTTTTATCACTATCAAGCAAATGGTTTTCATATAACTTAAATTCTTTGGTTAAACTAAGTATTTTATTTAAGTCATTTTCTACTTCTTCACTACTCTTATAAATCTTAGATAAGTCCCACTTATACTTATCGTCAATCTCACATCTTTGTTTGATTTTTTCTTTCATATTTTCTCCTTTTTATATATAAGGGAAGTCGTTTGACTTCCCTTTTTTATTATTTTTCTTCGTAATCTGCTTCTTTTACTCCATCATCTTTTTTATCTTCAGTTGTATCACTATTTTGTTCTGGATTCGCTTGTTGATATACTTTAGCTGCCAAAGCATAAGTAACTTCTTGTAAGCTTTCTGTTTTCTTCTTTATTTCATCAAGATCATCTTTTTCTAATGCTTCTTTTAATTCTTTTATTTTAGCTTCAGCATCAGATTTTTCTTTTTCTTCAACTTTTTCTCCAAGATCTTTTATAGCCTTTTCAGTAGCAAATATCATTTGTTCTCCATCGTTTTTAGCGTCCGCTAAAGCCTTTCTCTTGTCATCAGCATCTTTATTAGCTTCAGCTTCTTTTACCATTTTATCTATTTCATCATCAGAAAGATTAGTATTTGATGTAATAGTAATTTTTTGTTCTTTATTAGTACCTAAATCTTTAGCAGTTACATTTACAATACCATTAGCATCTATATCAAATTTAACTTCGATTTGTGGTACTCCTCTTGGTGCTGGTGGTATATCAGTAAGTTGGAATCTACCTAGAGTTTTATTATCTGCGGCCATTGGTCTTTCTCCTTGAAGAACATGAATGTCTACAGCTGGTTGATTATCTGCAGCAGTTGAAAATACTTGACTTTTACTTGTTGGAATAGTAGTATTTCTAGGAATTAATGTAGTCATAACATTACCAAGTGTTTCAATACCAAGTGAAAGTGGTGTTACATCTAGAAGTACTATATCATTAACATCACCAGTTAAAACTCCTCCTTGAATTGCAGCACCCATAGCTACTACTTCATCTGGATTAACTGATTTATTTGGTTCTTTTCCAAGTTCATTTTTAATTAATTCTTGTACCATTGGAATACGAGTAGAACCTCCGACTAAAATAACTTGATCGATGTCTTCTTTTTTAACCTTAGCATCTTTCATAGCGTTTCTTACTGGTGTAAGAGTTGATTCAATCAAATCTCTTACTAAATCTTCAAACTTAGCACGAGTAAGTGTCATATCTAAATGAAGTGGTCCATCTTCTCCTTGAGTAATAAATGGACAAGATATTTGAGTAGTTGTTACACCACTTAAATCTTTCTTAGCTTTTTCAGCAGCTTCTTTTAGACGTTGCATTGCCATTTTATCCTTTGATAAATCAATACCATTAGTCTTTTTAAATTCATCTACTAAATATTTAATAACAATTTCATCAAAGTCATCTCCACCAAGATGATTATTACCATTAGTAGCTTTTACTTCGAATACACCTTCACCAAGTTCTAGGATAGATACATCGAATGTTCCTCCACCTAAGTCATATACAAGGATTGTTTGCATTTGATCTTGTTTATCTAATCCATATGCAAGTGATGCTGCAGTTGGTTCATTAATAATTCTTTCAACTTCAAGTCCTGCTATTTTACCTGCATTTTTAGTAGCTTGACGTTGAGCATCATTAAAATATGCTGGAACAGTGATTACTGCTTTGGTTACTTTTTCTCCAAGATATGCTTCAGCGCTATTTTTTAAATTAGTTAAAATCATAGCACTAATTTCTTCAGGTGTATATTCCTTATCACCAAGTTTAACTTTTTCTTTAGTACCCATTAATCTTTTTATACTACGTACAGTATTTGGATTAGTTTCAGCTTGACGCTTTGCAACATCTCCGACTAGTTTTTCTCCATTTTTATCTGCCACAATTGAAGGAGTTGTTCTATTTCCTTCAGGATTTGGGATTACTTTAGCTTCCCCTGCTTCTAAGACTGCTACACAACTATTAGTTGTACCTAAGTCTATACCTATTATTTTACTCATATTTATCATTTCCTTTCTTTTTTTTCTTTTTTTTATTTTTTTCTTTTACTCATTTATTATAACCATTGCTGGTCGTAAAACTTTGTCTTTATATGTATAACCCTTCTTATAAACTTCTAAAACAACTGAAGGTTCCTTAGTTTCATCTTTTTTTACTGCTACGCTTTGATGATACAAAGGATTAAACTCTTTACCAAGAGCATCTATTTCTTTCACTTCATAGCTATTTAATAAGTCAATAATTTGGTTATAAATGAGTCTAAAACCATCAAGATAACTCTTAAATGTTTCATCTTCATTTTTGAGTGCTATTTCAAAATTGTCTACAATCAGTAGTAATGAAGATAATAAATCACCATTAGCATATTTGAGCAAATTAGATGTTTCCTCATCTTTCCTTTTACGATAATTAATTAAATCTGCTTTGTGTCTTAAAACCTCATTGTTAGAGTTTTCCATTTCTTTTTTTAAAGCATCAATTTGTTGTTTCAAATTATCAATTTCTTCATGTTTATTCTTTTTGTTTTTGGTATGCTTTTCAGACATTTTGTTTGAACTTTCTAGTACTTCTTCATTCAAAGTCTCATTAATTTCTTTCTCTTCCATAATCTCTCCTTTTATTTAAGATGCTCCTTTATATAACTTAAAAGCGATACTACTCGATCATATTCCATTCTCTTTGGACCAATTATTGCAATCGTTCCTTCATCACCGTCAGTTTTATATTTTGTTTTTATAACAGTCACATCATCATCTAGATTAGATTCTTGTCCAATATAAATATTTATATCTCCATCATCCTCAGAAACTGTATCAAACAAAGAAGTATCTTCAAATTTATTAAGAATTTTTTTAATTTTATCTACGTTGTTAAATTCTGGTTGGTTTAAAATATTATTTTTACCTACAAATGACATATCGTTTTTACTAATCATATCACTAAATACATCGTAGAAAGCATTGTAGATTATTTCATGTTGTTCAACATATTGATTAATAATTGGTTTTATTTCAAACTCAAGTTTTTTATTAATTTCGTCTATTGGTGTTCCAATAAGCAACTTATTGATTAACTCTACAGTTTTTTGAATATCTTCATTTGAAACATTTGAAGCTTCAATATTCTTATGTTCAACATGACCTTTATCAGTAACAATAATTGCTAAAATTTTAAAATCACCAAGAGGTAGAACCTCAACTTTCTTAAGTTTGTTTTCATTGGACTTAGAACCAAGAACAACTGATGTATAATCAGTAAGTTCAGATATAATAGCAAGACTCTTTTTAATCACATCATTCATTTCTAATTTATTATTATTAAAAATAAGTTGAAGTTTTAATAAGTCATCACCATTCATTTTCTTGGGCTCCATCAAATTATCTACATAATATCGATAACCCTTTTCACTAGGTATTCTACCTGATGAAACATGAGTCTTTTGTAAATAACCTAGGTCCTCCAAAGTAGACATATCATTTCTGACTGTAGCACTGGAACAATTAAGTTCATCACATATTAGTTTAGAACCAACTGGATTAACACTCTTAACGTACTCAGTAACAATCAGTTGTAGTATTTTTTCCTGTCTCGAAGTTAACATCATAACCTCCTTTAGCACTCGCTTTTTCCTTGTGCTAATTATATTATAATATTATATGTTAGCATTGTCAAGATATGAGTGCTAATTTTTTTAATTTTTTTTCAATAAGTGTAAAATAAAAGAAATAGAATTAATCTATTTCAATTTTTGTAGTTCTTCAAATGAAAGACCTGTGCATTCTGAGATGATGTTTAAATCAATGTTTTTTTGAAGTAGTTTAAGAGCAGCTTCTTTAGCTTTTTCTTTTTTTCCTTGCTGTATTCCTTCTTTGATGCCTTCACTACGACCTTGTTGTATTCCATTCTCATTAGCTTCTCTTAACTCTGATTTTCTTAATCTTTCTTCGTGTAACTCTTTATCATACATTCCTATTACTTCATCTTCTTCACTTGCTCTTCTAGAATCATCAATATATTCTTTCATAATCTTATCACCCTTGCTTAATTCATTAAGAATATTATTATCATTTTCATTAAATACTAATAATAACTTCTCATATTCCTCAAGTTTATTATAATCTTTTTTTCTTATATTTGGCAAGTAAATATTATAAATATGTATTTTATTTGTATACACTTCTTCACTGTCTTTTAGATTAACTATCATATACTCATCTAATACTTCGTTTTTATCTTGAAATGTAAAGTTATTTATGTTAATTTGAATACAAGTTTCAAAGAAATAATCATCTCCTTTAGTCATTCCACCATTATATAATGAAAACATATAACCTAGATTTCTTGCTAAACTTGTCTTGGATGCATTTTTATTCATTTCTACATTGACTACTACATCATCTATTCTACATAAATAGTCTACTGTCTTTCTAGATTTATTTTCTTTTTCTTCATCTATATTAGCTTTTATTAAAGTAGTATTATTATAGATTTCATTAAAGTCTTTCTTTAGTAGAAGTGCAATTAAATAGCATCCATATTTCTTTCTTGATTCATTATAAAACATTGTTCTAAACATTGCATCTGATACAATTGGTATTTTATAACCATCATATCTATCTTCAAGTTCATAAGCATCATTTTTAGACATAGCTTTATCTAAAACAGCTTTCTTATCACCAATAAGATTCATACTTTTCCCTCCTTTCAAAACCAATATATAACATATAAAAATGCAATGCAAATGAGTAATTTTAAGTTTTAAATACATAAAAAAGAACCAAAATAGATATTTCCCTTAAGAGAATTTTCTTATTTGATTCTTATTTTTTTATTAAAAATATTGTTTTATATATAATTTAAGAAACTTATACTTCTTAATTATTTTTATAAGTATTAATCAATACTTAGAGTGTCTTATCAAAGACTTATATGGAAACATTATAGCTGGATGTTTTTGCATTCTAAAGTTATTTACATTTCACTTGGAATATCTATTATTAACATGCTAAGTAGTTTTTTTATGACATCATAAGTGTATGAAAGTAGGTTAAGCCAATCATTTTTATTATTTTCATCCTCTAAGTTAGATATATTATTATTTTGATAGAAAGTATTGGTAAGGACTGCTAAATCATAAAGATATTCTGCAATATAATTAGGCATTCTTTCATCACATGAACGTGTTACAACATTGTTTACATCAAGTAGTTTTTTTCTTAAGTTTCTATCATCTTCATTATATATTTTACTGCTCAAAATACTATTTTCTTTTTTTGAATTAATAAGTTTTCTTATTCTAACAGCAGTATATAAAATATATGGTCCTGTTTTTCCATTTACATCAGCAAATTTTTCTATATCAAATATATAGTTCTTTTCACGATTGTTTTGAAGATCTGCAAACTTAAGGATTGAGTTAACTATTATATCAATGTCTTCTTTTTTCATGTTTTTATTAGATTCTTTTTTCGATATAAATATTTTTTTTGTTTGTTCAATTAAATCATCTAGTTTTAGAGTTTCGCCACTTCTAGTTTTGAATGGCTTACCATCTGGGCCATTTATCGTTCCAAAGGCATCATGTTCTAAAGATACATTTGGTGTTAGCCCGCTTTTATAACAGGCTCTGAAAACTTGTTCAAAATAAAGACTTTGTCTATTGTCTACGACATATATAATATAATCTGGATTAAAATCTTTCATTCTTTGATAAATTGTAGCAAGATCGCTTGTAGCATATAGGAATCCTCCTGTTTTACCTTGAATAATAAGAGGTGGAACTTGTTTTTTGTCGTCTTCTTTAGCTACTCTTATTATTTTGGCTCCGTCGTCTATTTCAACTACTTTTTTTTCTTCAAAAAATTTCATCAAGTCATCCATATATTTATAACTATCTCTTTCTCCATACCAATAATCAAATGATACTCCCAAATAATTATAAATTCTTTTTATATCATTAAGTGATGCTTCATACATTTTTTCAAAACAAGCATTATATTCTTTATTATTACCATCTTGTAATTCTTTAGTTATTTTACGACATTCATTTAATACATTATCATCTGTTTTACAAAGAGCACTCATCTTAGGATAAATATCTTGTAATATTTTGATATTTATATCTTCTGCCTTTAAATTTCTTTGTTTTAATCCATATATTACTTGTCCCATTTGAAGGCCAAAGTCTCCAAGGTGAACATCTCCGATTACTTTATATCCTTTTGTTTTAAGTATTTCGTATATTGATTGGCCAATAATCGCAGGTCTAATGTGTCCAACATGAAGTGGTTTAGCAATATTGGGTCCTCCGTAGTCTACTACACAGGTTTTTGGTTCTTTTATTTTTTCAATACCAAAATTACCTGATTTTATATATTTGTTTAGTTCATCCAAAATTAACTTATCACTTACTTTTATATTGATAAATCCTGGTTTTACAAAAGTTACTTCTTTAAAATAATCATCAAAGTCGTCTATCTCATTTAGTTTCTTAACTAATGTTTCTCCGATTTCAATCGGATTTTTTCCTAAGTCTTTAGCTATTTGAAATACACTGTTTATTTGATAATCACAAAGTTCTGGTCTATTCGATATACTTACTTTAGCATATTTTTCATCATAATTATTTTGTTTTAAAATATTTAAAAATTTATTTTCTAACTTTTCTTTCATAATATCATCCTTTCAAAAAAGTCCTATAAAACAAGGACGAGATTACCCGTGGTACCACCTTACTTCATAGAACTCTATGCACTTATTTTTTTAACGCAAAAAATACGTTTAAGCTCCAAGATACGTTCATAAAACACTTATTACTAGGTTTACACTATCCCTAATTCACTAAAATAGTAATTTTTATTACTTCTTCTTTTCTTTGCTTAATAATCTAAAGAAATAATATCAAAAAAAGGTTCGTTTGTCAATTGCTTTTTCTTTTTTTGTTCTAATGTTTTAAAGGACTTAGCATCATTTCAGTAATTTGTGCTTTTTTTGTTGCAGTTCTTTGTGGTATATTTTACTCCATTTTAAAAATTAATCAATTCTAACTCTTTTAATTGTTTCATTTAATTTTGCTCTTACTTCGCTTTCTTTATTATTTGAATAGTATCTTTTTCTATAAACATTTTTTAAATCTTCATTGTTTAAAAATAGTATTGATAACAAATATTCTAACTTAGTTTTTTCATCCATGTTATTTTTTATAATATGTTCTGCTTTAATTTTTAAAGGATGATTCCAATCCATATGAGCTATGTCTTTAGCTCTTGTAATAAGACATGAGAATAAAATTATATTATATAATAGTTCGTTATATTCTATTTCACCATTTGGTAATCTAAATTCAATAGTGTTTTTTGTATAATCTAAAGCATTTATAATATTAATAGAATAGTATCTTGTTTTTTGTAATCCTTTTAGTTTTTTTATTAGGTCATTTAAATCTATGGCTTCTCCTAAATATTCATTATTTGGTTGGATTACTCCTGAAATAGGTCTTGCATATCTTGTTGTAGCATCACGTAAAGATGTGTTTTCTTTATTGCTTATTAGATAAAAAATGTCTTCACAGTTGCAAAATATATTATAAAGCATTTTTAGTTCGTCTTTATCATCAAAATAGTCAAAACCAAAATGAAGATGTCCTCCACAAGTTTCATTTTCGGTAAAATCATTTTCCTTTAAGAGATTACAAACATAATATATCTCTTTTAATGAGTCGATGTCATATTTTAATATTGGAGAAGTTATTTCCATACCATTCTTAACAGTTGAATCATTTACTACTTTCCAGTCTTTTAAAAAATAGTTTAGTTTATCGTATATATAGTATTTTTCATTGCTTATTTCAAGTTCTATTCCTATAGTTATTTTTTTATCTATATTAGGATTTATATAAGTGATATCTATATCTTTTAAAAGTTCTGACTTTTTTGATTTTGATTCTCTCATTATGTTTTCAATTTTTTTATCGTTAATACTTTCAGTAAGTTCTTTTATTTTGTTTTTATTATTTTCTTTAGTTAATATGTCTGCGACTAACTTTGTTTTTTCTTCTAAAGATAAACCATCTAATTTTTTATATAAATCTTCTTTTATTTTGGTGCTTTTTATTAAATCAATAAATTCTATTTTGTTATTTTTTGTCTTAATTTTATCAAATAAATAATTAATTATTTTCTCGTCTTTTAGAGATGAAACAATTTTTCTGTTATAAACTTCATACTCTGGTTTTTTTAAATATTTTAGTTTTTCTGCATCATTTAAAGAACAAATAATACTAATTTGGTTATATATTGTTAGGGTATCTAAATATTTTAGTTTTAAGTTATCATTTTTAAAAGTTATAAGTAAATCTACTTTATTACGTTCATTTAGTTTGCTTAAGAACTGTTCTTTATCTTCGTCATTTAAATCACTTATAATATCCATAATTATCCAATTATAGTTATTGTGTTCTAAAATTAATTTTGTTTGTATTTTTGGATTTCTTATGCCTTTAATAAATAAGGATATTATATCGTCATTGTTTTTGGACTTTAAAAATTCATAATATTTGAAGTAATATTTTTCGTTATTAAAAGAGATGCTGTCAGTAACTACTAGATATTTAGAAATAGCATTGTAAATATAGTCTTCGATTAATAGTTTGTATTTAGTATTATCATTTTTTATACGAGATATTGCTTTTAATAGACAATCAATATTTATCATTTTTACTATGTCTTCGTTTAATATTTTTTTACGTATTTTATCTTTTGTTAGTTTACTAATAATAATGGGTGAACTACAAGTGATTATTTGCATTGCTTTTTTAGATAATATCTTTTTTCTTTTTTCATCTTTTAAAGATGATACTATGGCGGGAGCATAATACCAAGTGCTTATTAAAGCAAATGTTTCTAATAGCATTAGTGTTTCAAACATTGTAATCACTCCCCTTTTTAATGTTCTATATTATACTACAAAACATAAAAAAAGCAAGTTATTTTTGTTCTTGCCTTTTTAAGAAATCTTTTTTTAATACTTGCATAAAAACGTTATCTTTATACTTTCCTTCGATGTAGCTTGATTCTTTTCTTACTCCAATTTTTTCAAATCCACATTTTTCATAACATTTTATAGCTCTTATATTTTCGCATAGAGCTTCAAGCATTATATTATTAAGATTTAAATGATTAAAAGCATAATCTAGCATTAAGGTAATTGCTTCAGTCCCATAGCCTTTTTCTCTTTCATTGTCTTTGCCAATCATAATGCCAAGTGTTGCTGTTTTATGAACAGGATTGATGTCTACTAGTGAGACGTTTCCTATTAATTCGTCAGTTTCTTGTTTTACGATAGAGAGATATACTTTGTTGCTTTTTCTAGCGTTTTCTACAAAATCCTTTTCATCTTCTAGAGTAAATACCTTGCTAAATTGGTTTAAGTATTTAGCAGTCTCATAATCATTAATCCACTTTGTAAATAAAATATAATCTTCATCACTGAATGGTGAAAGATAAATATTTTTTCCAACTAATTTTTTGTAATACTTCATTATTTTACCTCTTTAATGTATAGTTCTTTTAATTGTTCTTCTGATACGTAATTTGGAGCATCTGTCATAAGGCAACTTGCACTTGTTGTTTTTGGGAATGCTATTACATCACGGATATTATCAGTATTTGTAAGAAGCATAGTTAATCTATCAAGTCCTAGCGCAAGTCCTCCATGTGGTGGAGTACCATATTTAAATGCTTCAAGCAAATAACCAAATTTTTCATTTGCTTCTTCGTCACTTAGTCCAATTGTATCAAAGATTTGTTTTTGAAGGTTTCTATCATGTATTCTTATTGAACCTCCACCAGCTTCATATCCATTTATAACAATATCATAAGCATCAGACAAACATTTATCTGGCGCTGTTTTTAAAAGTTCTATATCAGAATCTTTAACTTTTGTAAATGGATGATGAAGGGCAACATATCTTTTTTCATCCTCGTCATATTCAAACATTGGAAAATCAACAACCCAAAGTAATTTATAATCATTTTTATCAATTAAGTTAAGATCATTGCCAAGTTTTAATCTTAAAGCTCCAAGTGATTGTTTTACAATATTATAGTTTCCAGAAGATAATAGAACCAAGTCATTTTCTGAAAGAGATAGCTCTTTAATTAGTCTGTTTTGTAGTTCTTCATCCATGAATTTTAAAATGCTACCATTAAGGGTTCCATTGTATTTTAAAGAATAAACTCCATTGCTTTTATATTTTTTTACAAATAGACTAAGGTTATCTAAATCTTTTCTTGAGAATTTATCTGAGGCATTTTTAACTACTAAACAGTTTATCATTTCTTGATCTTTAAACATAGGTATTTCTGTGTTTTGGAAAAGATCAGTAACATCTTTTATTTTCATATCAAATCTAAGATCTGGTTTATCGCTTCCATATAAATCCATTGCTTCTTTATATTGCATTCTAAGAAGTGGCAACTTTATATCTATTCCTTTTATTTCTTTAAATAATTTCTTCAATAAACCTTCAACAATTCCCATGATATCTTCTTGACTTATAAAACTCATTTCCATATCTACTTGAGTAAACTCTGGTTGACGGTCTGCTCTTAAGTCTTCATCTCTGAAACATTTTGCTATTTGAAAATATCTTTCAAAGCCAGATACCATAAGCATTTGTTTGAATAACTGAGGTGATTGTGGCAAAGCATAGAACTTATTTTTATTAACACGAGATGGCACCAAATAGTCTCTGGCTCCTTCTGGTGTTGATTTACATAAAACAGGGGTTTCTACTTCTAGAAAATGATTTTCTGATAAATAGTTTCTAGTAATCATACATATTTTATGACGAGTAACAAACTTAGATACTAAGTCTTCTCGTCTAAGATCCAAGTAACGATATTTTAATCTTGTTTCTTCACTAGCACTTGTATCATTTGATACTTCAAATGGCGTATCAAGTGATTTGTTTAGAACTTCTAGTGTCTCAATTAAAACTTCAATGTCTCCAGTTCTTAAATTTTTATTTTTACTACTTCTTTCTATTACTGTTCCTGTCACTTTAATAACACTTTCATTCTTTAGAGATGATAACTCTTCGAAGAAAGAAACTTCTGGTTTAGCTACTAGTTGAATTATACCACTTCTATCTCTTAAATCAATAAAAAGCATTCCTCCAAGATTTCTCTTTTTGGCAATCCAACCATATAACTCTACACTTTCATTAAGATTATTAATGTTTAAATCTGCATTAAAAATTTTTTTCATATATATTCCTCCCATAATAAAACAGTTATATCCCAAAGGGACGAATAACTGTTAAATCCGCGGTACCACCCAATTTATTATATAAAAATATAATCACTTAAATTATAACGGCATTAACCGGCTTGTTCTACTCAATTCTTCAAGCACTCCTGGTGTCTTTCGTATTTAATTCTATACTAGTTTTCACCATACACTAGCTCTCTTAAATAGAATTAAAGACTACTTCTCCAATCAACGTTTATGTATAAATTATATGACAAAAAAAAAGACTTGTCAATTATTTTGTTCTGCAAATTATCTTTGTTAGCAATCTGGAATAATCTTATTAAATTATCTTTCTTGTTTGATATTTTTTATTAATGTAAATATCATAAATTAATTTTCCATTAAACAAAAAAATACAAAAACCTTGTATTTTTATTTATTTTCATTGATTTTTCTTGCATAAATAATTAAATATATTCCAAATACTATAACTGATGCAAAAATTATTATTTCAAAAATCGTCATATACTACACAACCTTCCAGATAATAAATATAACAAAAACCATTTTGTTAGTCAATAGTTAATTTAAATCACTGTTTTTTATAATGTAAATGTTACCATTTTTATAGAAACCATAGAATATATTTTTAATATCCTCTTTTATGTTTTCTTTTAACCATGCTACATCTTTATTTAATAAATCAAGCACTTCATAATTAATGTTACCTTCCACGATTACTGGAAGAGGAAATATTTTTTCTTTTGATTCGTCTTTTTTAAAAGCAGTTAAATTACCATTTGTTTCTAGAATAGCATAGTCAACCTCTTTTATATCACAAATGTTATTCTCACGAAGTTGTGTAAGTAAGTCATCTAAATTATATCTTTGTTTAATCATTTCCTTTATCATTATTTTCCCATTATTAATAATTACTGAGGGGGTACCATCAAACATTCTTCTTACTCCTCGTTCTTTAAATGAAATAATGGCCATTATTATCTGGCATATGACAAGCAAACATATAGGAATAAGAGATAACAAAATAGAGTCATCAGTATTATCTATGCTTATAGCTACTATCTCTGCGATTAAGACTGACACTATTAAATCAATTACTCCTAATTCTCCTACTTCTCTTTTACCCATTATTCTGTAAACAAATACAACAAAGAAATAAAAGAAAAAAGTTCTAAATATTACTATTAAATATTCCATGCAATCACCACTATTAGTATTAAAAAAAGTAATAATTTTTATTCAATAATCATATTAATTATTAGGTGATAGTCTTGAATAATATTAAAAACTATTTAATTTCAATTGGTTATTTTTTACTAGTGGTAGCAATCTTTTCTATAATTCTTACTATTTTTAATTATTATGATATTATAACTGGGAACTTATTTAAGATAATTAAGGTCTTAATACCATCTCTTGCTCTTTTCGTCGGAGGATTTAAAGTTGGTAATAGTGCAACAAAAAAAGGATATATTGAGGGAATTAAACTTGGACTAATTATGGTTATATTATTATTCTTATTTGGTTACTTAGGTTTTAATGCTTCGTTTAATATAAGTTTAATTCTTTATTATATAATTCTTATTATATCTTCAATACTTGGTGCAATGATTGGTATAAATAAAAAAGTTACTAGCGAATAGTAATTTTTTTATTTATACAAAATAGTTATTTTTAGTGTATTTTTCTATATTAAAAGTATTTTTTGCCTTAAGGCAATTCTTAATTTTGTGTACTGTTTTTAATATCAAATGTCATTTTTACTCATTTGCATTGTACTTTTATATAGTATATAGTGTTTTTAGCACGTATCTTTGGGCGTCGGCTTTACTTTCTATGAAAGTGAGGTGATGTGTAATGAGTAGAAAAAACGACATGATTTTCATCTTGCTTATTATCATCCTATGGCTTTTATATATCATCACTGTTAAAGCAGTTTAATATATAAAAATATAGCGACGTCTCTCTGATATAGGGAAACGTCGCAACTCTTGAAAAACAGAAAGTCGACGTTCAAGGAACGTGCTTCTCTATATATAATATACTACTTATTCTTGTTTTATACAAGTGCTTTTATTCTTTTATAACGTTTAAAATTTCATTATGTATTTCTTCAATAGTTTTAATCTTGTTATTTTCTACACAATCTATTGTAATAAAATTATACTTGTCTTTTAATTCTAAGTATGCTAGCTCTGCTTGTTTTAGATGTTCTTCATCTTTTTCGTGTTCATCTAAACTAGTTCTATTCTTTTTTAAGTCTTTTGTATATTTACTAGGCATATGTAAAAATATAGTTATATCAGGTTTTATGAGTCCCAAAAGTTCATATTCTAGTTTTTCTAACCATTGATACATTTCATATCTTTTTTCTTTGTCTTTAATTTTTCCACCTTGATGTGCCATATTGCTAGAGACATATCTGTCCATTATAACAATATAGTCTTTGTTTAAATAGTCTATTATTTGTTGTAAATTATAATATCTGTCTGCTGCAAAGTAAAGGCTTGCTACTTTAGCATCAACATGTGAAGCTCCTTCTTTAAAATAGGACTTGCATATCTCTTCTTTTCCAAGATATGGTCCTCCGATTATTTTACCTGTTGGACTATTGTAATTAGGAAAAGTTAAATATACAGCTTTCTTGTTTTGATTTGTTAGAGATTCCACTAATAACTTACTTTGAGTTTCTTTTCCACTGCAATCAGTGCCTTCAATTACTATAAATTTACTCATTTTTTCCTCCTGTAAAGTACATGTTTATAGTTTATTTCATTATCTTTCAAACTACTTATTACTTCTTTTTCATAATTTTCTTTATTAAATTTTGGAAAATAAGTATCTGCATCAAAAGTTTTATCTATTTCTGTCAAATATATTTTGTCTGCTTCTTCTAAAAACATTTTATATACAGATTCTCCTCCGATTATAAAGATATCTTCGTCTTTATCTTTATATTCTTTTATAAATTCTTCTTTACTTTTAAAAGTAGAAACTTCTTTAATATTATTTCTTGTAAGAACTATATTTTTTCTATTTGGAAGAGGTCTACCAATAGATTCATAAGTTTTTCTACCCATTAATACAGTATGATAAATGGTAAGATTTTTAAAATATTTTAAATCTTCTTTTATAGGACAAACAAGTTTATTATCTTTTCCTATTTCGTAGTTAGAACCTACCGCCGCTATTAGTGCTATATTCATTATTGTGTAATTGGAAAATTAATTTTTCCCATATGTTTATAGCCTCTTACTTTTATATCTTTAAGTTCTTTAGAATTATCAAATGAGAAGAAATCTGTTATATCTTTATTCAAAACTAGTTCTGGTTTTTCTTTAGTTAGTAGCATATCAATCATTTTTAGTTCTGTTTCTAAGCTTTTGTAAAAATCGGTATCTTTTTCTGATTCATCAAGTAATCTTTCTGTGAATATTCTTCTTAAACCTAATGAATATAGATCATCTTTTTTTATTTCTTGGTACTTTTTATATCTTTTTAATTGTTCTTTGATACCAATTAATTGATTTTTATAAATATGAGCATCTTTTATTGAATAAGAAATAGTACCAGCTTCTTTTTCTGTTACTTGGGCAATCATTTTTAATAAAGTAGCATATTGAGTAACATTGAAAGGTAAACCAAGAGGTACATCACAACTTCTTTGATGAACCATTAAATTTAGTTTATCTTTAGTAACATCCCATTCTGTAGACCAAACACATGATGGCAAAACAGCAGTTCTTAAAAATTCATCTTGCCAAAGAGACTTAACCATTCTTCTATCATTTGGATTATTTTTAATTGTATCAATTAGGTTTCTTGTATGTTGGTATCTATTTACGATATAACCATAAGCAGTACCAATAGTATAAGCGTATTCTTTACCATAATACCTTGCTTCTTTTATATTTTTACCAGGTATTTTACTCTTGGCAGTAAAAACATTGCCATTTGTATCTAATTTAGGGCTCATTTTTAAATTAGGATTATCTATTGGAACACTTAAAGGGTCTAAGACTACAACTTCTTTATCACTGTCATAACACTCAGTAACTGGTTCATAAATTCTATAAATACCGTCTTCATCAATCATCCATTCATCCCATATATGTACTCCTCTTTCATGCAAATCTCTTACGTCATTTGAAGCCATTTGCCATATCCAAAGCATTTCTAGTATTGCTTGTTTATGAAACATTTGCTTAGTCGTAAGAATAGGAAATTCATCTTTTAAATCAAAATAAAAAGTATGTTCTGGAACTTTTATAGTATTAACCCCTGTCCTGTTTTCTACTTCTACACCTTCATCTAATATTTTATTTAATAATTTTATATAATCTTCATCGAACTTTGTCATGTTTAACCTCCCTATCATATAAATTAAATATATCAAATAAAAAATACAAAGTCAATAAAAAGCACATTTGTTTGTCATGTGCTTTCGTTATTAATTTAATTGACTTAAGGGGTCTTTACAACAATCGAAACTCAGAAGAAATACAATATTCCTATACATTAAAGAACAGATATCCTCCTTTTAGTCTTATATAGATTAATTCTATAACAAAAAAATTTTTTTTAGAAATTTCTTAAATTTATACAAAATAGTTCTTTTTAATATACTTTTCTATATTAAATTTCATTTTTTCCTTAGGGTAATTCTTTGTTTTGTGTACTGTTTTTTATACCAAATGTTATTTTTGCTCATTTGCATTGTATATTTACATACTTTATACTTGTAACATGCACGTATCTTTGGACGTTGACTTCACTTTCTATGAAAGCGAGGTGGTAGTTATGATGAGTAAGAAAGACATAGTCATAGTATTACAATTCGTAGTTACTATTTTGATATTAGTAATCTTTTTTTAAAGCATCTAGAAATACTCTTATTAAAAGCGACGTCTCTCTGATATAGGGAAACGTCGCAACTTTTGAAACAACAAGAAGCTGACGTTCATTGATACGTGCTTCTTTATATATAATATACTACTTATTTAATCTTTATACAAGTAGTTTTAATTAATTTATTGCTACAGAGTGTATAGATAAGTATCCTCTTTTATGTTGTTTCTATATTATAGAATTATTTGTTTTTATAATAATTAATTGCAACGAGGGTCAGCAGGTAAATATCCTTTATAAGGATCACTTATATTACCAGCGCTATCTTTTACCCAAAAATATTTAGTACCTGATGTAAAATCGGTACAAGAATTTACTACATTTGTCCATTTACTATCATTAAGATCTGGTTTAGTATCTGTATCTGTTGCTATATATCCTGTTATTTCATATTTTGAAGGCAACACATAAAATACAGCAGTTCCCATGGTTTCAACACCTACAACATTAGTAATAATTGGAACTTTATTGCTAAAATCTAGTTGGTAAGGTTTGTCGCTAGTACCTTTTCCACCTAATATTTGTATGTTTGAGGAAAGAGATAAAACTGGACGGACCAAATTTTCATCTCTTAAAGTGGTAATACCTTCGTTATAGCCATCGTCAATATAACCACTCGAGGTCACGTAAAGTGCATAGATTTTAAAAGATGGATGTTGTGGAAGTAACCATGTATTTTCACTTTTATCTAACCAATTATTTGTTGTTTTACAATTTGCTGAACCATTATAATTATATAAGTTACTTGTACATTCTTTTGATGCTCCATATCCATAATCACTGGCATACATTAAAGCTATCTTTTTATTTGCATCACTTTGCATTACTGGATTACTTCCATAATAATATCCTGTTCTATTAGCATCATTCTTTCTTTCATATTGCCACATTGTATCAGTTGTTATATTCTTACCAGATCCTCCAAGATAATATTTTGTTGTTCCTATCATGTTTTTTGCATCAGTATTTAATGTATTATAATATTTATCGTTTAAATATGTATTTAAAGCACTTGGTCTTGCCCAATTATTTCCACAATTTTCGCAAACTGGAACCTCTGGAGCTGTTTGTATTATGTTATATTTTTTATCATTTTCAATTAAATTATTCATATCATTTGAATTAATGTTATGGTTTTCTAATATTCTTATAGAATCATCATTTTTATAATTATAAGCTATTGCATTATCACTATCCCAAACATAATTTCCAATTGATTCATCTTTTATTATTTTAATTCTATTTTCTACTTTACCTTCTGTATCTTCAGTTGGGATTACTCCAATTATTCTCCATGTTTCATTATTAAATGTGACATAGTTCTTTACTACAGAATCTCCTCCTCTGTATCTATATTCTGTTGCAAATTTATTATCTACTTGAAGAGTATTATCTATTTCATGTGTTATTTGTTCTAAACCATTTGTTCCTACTGTCTTTGCTGCAAACGTTGTTGCATCCATTCCACTTTTTACACTTAGTTTTATTATATTCTTTGACTCAACACTACTACTCCACTTTGCATATGATGCATTAGTAAGATTATAAGAGATTACTCCTGTTATTACAAGAAAAAGAATACCTACTAAACTTAATAGATATTTATTATAGTCGTTTATATCTTTAAATAAGGGGTTTTGTTTTACCTTATTACTAGTATTTTGCCCCCCCCCCCTAGCGAATAATTGTTTTTCATATTACTTGTTAGGTGCTTGTATGTTATGCGTAGATTTTTTTTGTTTACACCTGTCCTCCTCTTTAGTTTTCTATAACTTAATTTTAATACAAAAAAAATACTTTTTCAAGTACTTTTATACAAAATCAATTAATATACTATTTTCAATAAAAAGATTGTCCTCTTTTATAAAATAATATCCATTTTTATATTCTAATTTTTCTACATTAAAATTATCTTTTATATTAGTATTATATCTTTTGAAAAACTCTTGATTATTTACACCTTGTACTTTTCTAAGACCAAGTATCATAAAATAACTCATGTCTATTTCTTTAGTAATAGTTTCTTTTTCATAGATGTATTGATCTTTTAAATATTTATTTATATTTCTAGTATTAGTATATCTAATATTATTAATATATCCTGATGCTCCAAGGCCAAAACCATAGTATGTATTATTATTCCAATAGTTTAAATTATGTTTTGATTCATAACCTTTTTTAGAAAAATTACTTATTTCATAATGAATATAATTATTTTCTTTTAAAATTTTTTTTATCAAGTCATACATTTCTCTTACTTCATCATCTTCCATAGGAACATAGTTATTTATCTTTAAGATTGTATTATCTTCAAGAATAAGAGAATATATAGATATATGTGTTATATCTAGTGAGAGAAATTTTTCTAAATCTTGTTTTAAATCTTTTATAGTTTGATTGTTTATTCCATATATTAAGTCAACATTAATGCTATCAAAATATTTTTTACATAGTAAAATTTTTTCTATAATATCAAAGTTATAGTTTCTTCCTAAAGTATTAAGTATTTTTTTATTAAATGATTGTATTCCAATAGATAATCTATTTACTTTGTTATTTTTTAAAAATATTAGTAATTCTTTGTTTATGTCTTCAATATTACATTCAAAAGTAAATTCATAATCCTTTTTTAAATTAAATATATTTATTATTTCAAACAGCTTTTCTAAATGTTTTTTATTTAAACAAGATGGTGTTCCTCCTCCGACGTATAATGTCTCAATAGCATCGTTTTTATATGTCTTATTTATTTCTTTCTCTAAGGAATTTAAGTAGTTGGATATCATTTCTTCATTATAAAACATTTTAGAAAAATCACAATAAGTGCAAATGTTTCTACAAAAAGGAATGTGTATATAAACGTTATTTACCATTTCTTAAATTACTCATTTTTCTATTATTTAGAAGTTCTATTACTTCTTCGTTTAATTTAGGGTCAATTTTAGGTAGTCTTTCAGTTAGATCTCTATAAACAGTCCAATAACTAGTTTTAGTATATTCACTTACTTCTTCAATGGTGTAACCAAGAAGAAGATATCTAGCATTGTTTATTACTCTATCTCTTATATCTTTGTTTTCTATTGAAGTTGCTTTATTACTCTTTAGTTTTTCTTCGATCACCTCTTTTTTTTGAGGATATTTTTTCATATATCTATTTAGATAATCATAAATAGTGGGTATACTAATAGGAAAGAAGTTCATGTTAAAAAATTCTGTTGTTTTTCTAACACTTGTATTTTGATTATAGAAATAATCTCCGACTAACTCTATTCTTTTTTCTCTTTCTACATCGTTTATATTAGCAGCCATATTATCACTCCTTATTCGTTTTCTACTTTAAGAATACTTAAAAATGCATCACTAGGTAACTCAACACTACCAATCATTTTCATTTTCTTTTTTCCTTCCTTTTGTTTTTCTAAAAGTTTTCTTTTACGAGAAACATCTCCACCATAGCATTTAGCAAGAACATCTTTTCTCATAGCTTTCACAGTTTCTCTTGCTATTACTTTTGACCCTATCGCTGCTTGAATTGGGACTTCAAACATTTGACGTGGTATAATTTTCTTTAAATTTTCTGCGATTACTTTTCCTCGATTATACGCAAAGTCTTTATGGACTATTACACTTAAAGCGTCTACTACTTCACCATTAAGTAAAATATCCATTTTTACAAGATCACTTTTTTTGTTTCCAATTATTTCATAATCAAATGAGGCATATCCTTTGGTGGCACTTTTAAGTTTGTTAAAAAAATCATATACTATTTCTGAAAGAGGTAATTCATAGTGAATATTAACTCTTGTTTTATCAATATATTCTAATCCAATATAATTACCACGTTTATTTTGACAAAGTTCCATTACTGCTCCAATGTAATTACTTGGTACAAATATTGAGGAAGAAATATATGGCTCTCTTATTTCTTTTATACTACCACGTTCTGGTAATTTATTCGGAGAATCTACATAAATTATTTCATCATTGTTTAAAATTATTTCATATATAACTGAAGGTGATGTAGCAATTAAATCTATTTTGAATTCTCTTTCTATTCTTTCTTTTGTTATATCCATATGTAAAAGTCCTAAAAAACCACATCTAAAACCAAAACCTAAAGCTTTAGATACTTCTGGTTGATAGATAAGTGATGCATCGTTTAAGGTTAACTTTTCCAATGCCTCTTTTAAGTCTTCATATTTTTTAGAATCAATAGGATAAATTCCACAGTAAACAAAAGGTTTGATTTCTTTGTATCCAGGCAGAGGTTCTTTTGTTGCATTGTTTAATGATGTAATGGTGTCTCCTACTTTAACATCACTTATACTTTTGATGCTTGCTGTAAGGTATCCTACTTCTCCCGCTGAAAGTTCTTTTTTTTCTACTTCTTTGGGAGTATTTATATGAAGAGACAATACTTCATAGGTAGCATTAGTCTTCATCATTTTTATTTTATCTCCAACTTTAATTTTACCATTTACTACACGTAGTGAAATAACTACTCCACGATAAGCATCGTATAAAGAATCAAAAATAAGACAACTTAACTTATCATCTTCTTCTTTGGGACATGGTACTTTTTCTATTACTCTATCAAGTAATTCTTTTATACCAATTCCTTCTTTAGCACTGCAAAGGATTATTTCATCTTCATCGAAACCTAAAGTATCATGTAATTCTTTTATAACTCTGTCAACTTCAGCATTTGGTAAATCTATTTTATTTAAAATTGGTATTATTTCTAAGTTATTATCAAGAGCTAAGTAAAGATTAGCTAATGTTTGAGCTTCAATTCCTTGAGTTGCATCTACTACTAGGATAGCACCTTCACAGGCTGCTAAAGAACGGGATACTTCATAAGTGAAATCGACATGTCCAGGGGTATCTATCAAATTAAGTAAGTATTTTTCACCCTTGTATTCATAGTTTAAAGTTACAGCATTTAATTTTATTGTAATTCCACGTTCTCTTTCAAGTTCCATAGAGTCTAAAAGTTGGTCTTTTTTTTCTCTATCAGTAATAGCATGGCATTCTTCAAGTATTCTATCTGCAATTGTACTTTTTCCATGATCTATATGCGCAATTATTGAAAAATTTCTTATATGTTTTAAATCCATAAAATTTCACCACAATTAGTTTACCATATTTTTAAAAAAAGAAAAAGACCTAAGTCATATAACTTAAATCTAATGTATTTGCCAACTCATTCAATAAAATAATTTCCAAATTTGAATATAACAATCTAACAAAGTAATTCTAGGTTTTTGAATTACATAGTTAATTTTCTGCTTAGAATTGTTATTGTTCTTTTATCATCAAAAGATATTCTTGTAAATTTCCAATAGTATCTTCTGTTTTGAATGACTTATTTATTTTGAATCCACATTTTTCATAACATTTAATTGCCGAAATATTTTCCTTTAACGGACACATAACAAGCAATTTTGCTTGATAATTATTAAATAAAAATTTAGCTAAAACATTAATTGCCTTTTTCCCTATGCCTCTATTATGCATTGCTAATTCTCCTATGAAGATATCTATTTCATAACATTTATTATAGTTAATACCATAGAGTTTTTTGTTTTCATCATTTATTAACTGATATTGTATTATTCCAATAGGATTTTTCTTATATTCAATCATATAAACTGGTATTTTGGCATTTTTTAAAGTTCTAGGGAAATATTTATCTTTTATTTCATTATAATTCAATTTTCTTTGCTCAAAATGAGAATAGATTTCTTCCTCTTGATACCACTTTTCTAGTATTTTATAGTCTTCTTCATTATCATTTAATAATCTTAACCTTAAATTATCATCAATCATTTTTACTCCTTAACTTATCTACTTTAGATTTTCAAATATCATTTATCAAATACAAATAAAGCACAATTTTTATTCATTAAAATCGTGCGTTTACATTTAAAAATCAATATTTAGTTCTTTGCGCAAATTAATTTTTTAATTCAACGCTTACATATATTTTTGCATATTTTTCATCATTTGATTAACTTGTTTTTGAGTTGGAGTTCTTCCCATTCCACTCATCATAGCCTTAATCATGTCTTCATTAATCGGAGGATTTTTTTTCATATACTTTTTCATAACAGTTCTTGCAATAAAGAAACCTGCAACTGCCCCGATTAAAAGACCAATAACGACCATTAATATATCATGCCACATATTTATCCCTCCATATATAATTGTATATGAAATTATATGTTTTAACAAGCATTTTTATTAATTTTTGATACCACTCCTTGTTTTTTTAATAAAAAAGTACTCTTGTTCTTTAAAATTACATACAAATAAATGACCATTAAAATGTCTTAAATCTTTTAGAAAAGTACATTTGTCATAATTAGTTTCTATTTTTAAATTAGAACTTTTAACTTTTAAGATACTTATTTCGTTAAGAAACAAATTATTAATTATATGTTCATTTCCATTATTTGAATACATTATTTTATCTTTATATCTATTATATATAAATGAATTAACATACTTTTTATCATAAAAATTACTTATTTGATCAAATAAATTATAACCATATTCTTTTTCAATTTCTTTCATATAATAAATTCGATTAAAAATATAAAATAATTCACTTGGTCTATCCTTATATAATTTTGCAAACTCCACTTTAATATTAAAAACAAAATACTCTTTCATAAATATCACCATTTAGATTATATAAAATTAAAATAGTAAAAAATGTAGAAAAAAGAGATAAAAAAAAGAAATTAAATTTTTATTTCATTTAATTTCTACAATTGTTGCACCATCATTAAAAAGGTCTATTTTATAGTCTATTACTAATTTATTTGTTTTTAAATGTTTATGTATTTCATTTTTTAAAATACCATTTCCTTTACCATGGACTAGTATAATAAGTTTATTATTTAATTTATGGTTGTCTTCGATAAACTCATTTACTTTTATTATAGCAAAAGTTCTATCTAATCCATGTAAGTCAATAGTTGGTAGATTTTTATATAACATATAATTATCAATCATACAAACATATAACTCTTTACTTTCTTTGTATTTTCTGTTTTATCATATTTTCTTATTACAACTGTTCTTCCTTGTTTTAAGCTTTTTACGACATCAATTATTCTTTGATTAGTGGAACCTCTAAATTTAATAGCTAAACTTTTTTGTTCAAGAATAAATTTACCGTCTATTAAGACATCTATATAATTAAGAAGTTCTTTTTGTTTCGGAAGAGTAAGTAGTTCTTCGTATGTAAAACCAGTATAGGCCCATACTGAAAGTCCTAATTCTTTGGCGTATTTAGCAAGTTCCATTACGGCTTCTGGTTGAAAGAAAGGATCTCCTCCTGAAAAAGTAATTCCGTCTTGTAGTTTCAAATTGCTTATTTTTTCTTTTACTTCTTCGGTATCTACTAAAAAGCCTTTAGTAAAGTCATGTGTTTCTGGGTTATGACAGCCTTTGCAGTTATGAGAACAGCCTTGTGTCCAAATAACTGCTCTTAGGCCATCGCCATCTACGATTGAATCGGTAAGAATGTTTTTGTCTGCTAATTTTATTTGCATACTTTGCCGTGCTTAACTCTGTCGTGTTCTTCGGCTCTTTTGCCGTTATTAAATCTATCAACTGTTCCTACTAAATAACCAGTAATTCTTCTAATTCTTTCAAACTTAACATCATCTTCACGTCTTAAGCAACCTGGACATATATCATTAATTACTCCAGTGAAACCGCATACAGGATCTCTATCTACCGGATGATTAATTGCTCCATATCCAATACCTGCTTCTTTCATTTGTTTTACTATTTTTACAAATGCTTTTACGTTAGTTGTAGGATCTCCATCTAGTTCAATATAAGTGATGTGTCCTGCATTGGTAAGTTCATGGAAAGGTGCTTCAGCTTTAATTTTCTTATCAATAGTAATATCATAATAAACTGGAATATGAAATGAATTAGTATAATAATCTCTATCAGTTACACCTGGTATTATTCCATAAATATTTTTATCTATTCTTGTAAATCTTCCTGATAAACCTTCTGCAGGAGTAGCAAGAAGTGTGAAATTTAATTTATATTCTTTAGAATACTCATCACATTTATCACGCATAAATTTAATTATTTCATAACCTTTATTCCAAGCCTTTTTACTTTCACCATGATGTTCCCCGGTTAAAGCTTTTAAACATTCAGCAAGCCCAATAAATCCAATACTTAAAGTACCATGTTTTAAAATTCTTTTAATCTTATCAGTGTTCTTTAAACCTTTTGAATCAATCCAAACACCTTGTCCTAATAAGAATGGGAAGTTATATACTCTAGCACTACATTGAAGTTCAAATCTTTCTAACAATTGATCTTTTACTAAGTCCATTGTTTCTTCAAGTTCTTTATAAAAACCATCAAAATCAGGATTCTTGCCTTCACCATAAATACCATGTTTAATTCCAAGTCTTACTAAGTTAATTGAAGTAAATGATAAATTACCACGTCCTGGAGTTATTGCTTTAGTAGGATCAACAGTATTTGCCATTACCCTAGTACGACAACCCATATAACCAACTTCTGTTTTATAATCCCCTTCTTTATAGAACTTCTTATTAAATGGAGCATCTATAAAAGAGAAATTAGGGAATAATCTTTTCGCAGAAACTTTACATGCTAATTCAAACAAATCATAATTCTTATCATTTTTGTTATAGTTGATCCCCTCTTTTACTTTGAAAATTGAAACAGGAAAAATTGGTGTTTCTCCATGTCCTAAACCAGCATCAGTAGCAAGTAAAAAGTTTTTAATAACCATTCTTCCTTCAGAAGATGTATCAGTACCAAAATTAATTGATGAAAATGGTACTTGTGCTCCTGCTCTTGAATGCATTGTATTTAAATTATGGATAAAACTTTCCATTGCTTGATATGTAGATCTATCAGTTTTCATTAAAGCCTTTTCTTTAGCAAAACGAATTAGTTTAAGAAGTCTTTCACTATCTTTAAAATATTTATCTAAAACCGATATATCAGAATCTATACTATTAAACTTATCAATTTCTTTACTTATTTTATCAAAATTAATAAAATTTATAAAACCTTCAAGTTCAAGAAAATCATGTAATTCTTGTTTAAGCATTTTCTTATATGTTTTTAAAACCCCTGGAGCCATATAATAATCAAACGCCGGTATACTTTGTCCTCCATGTTGATCATTTTGATTAGATTGAATAGCTATAGCTGCTAAAGCTGTATAAGACGCTATACTATTCGGAGTCCTAAGATAACCATGTCCTGTAGAAAAACCATTCTTAAATAATTCTTCTATATTTATTTGGCAACAAGTAGTAGTTTTCATTGGCATAAAATCCATATCATGAATATGAATTAATCCATCATCATGGGCTTCAGAAAATTTATTTTTCATTAAATAACTCTTTGAGAACTCACGAGATAATGTACTACCAAATTGTAACATAGTACCCATCGCAGTATCTCCATCTATATTAGCATTTTCACGCTTAGCATCAGTTGACGCTGCATCACTAAGTCCTAGTTCTTCAATTGATTTTAAGAACTTATGTTGTTTTGATGCAAATAATTCACGTGAAGCTGTTCTTTTCTCTCTATAAGTCTTAAATGAATCAAAAACATCATTATATTTAAGTTCATCTAATTTAGTTAAGATTAAATCTTGAATATCTTCAATTTTAATCGTTTTTCTATCTGCAAAATCCTCATGAATAGCATCCAAAACACTCCCGTATACTTTTGTAACGTCATCAGGTGTATATTCATTTTCAAAGCTATTAAAAGCTTTTCCAATAGCAATGGCGATTTTTTCACCATTAAAACTAACTTTTTTACCATCTCTTTTTACAACAGATGGCATTTCTTTTACGACTGTGGTCATAATAAAATTCCTCCCTTTATTATTTTCAAATAGTTTCTAAATTGATATTACTACAAAAATAAAAAGAAAACAAGCGAACAAAAATATTTTTTTTAAAAAAATAAAAAAGAGTCCTAAAACTCTTTACTCTTCCCTTATTTTTCTTGATAAAAGGAAGCCCCATAAAAATGTTAAGATAGATGTAAATATAGTAGTAAAGTTAACTGTAAATGACCCAATACTTAATAACATGAGAACTACTGATGATAAAATAAGAGAAAGAAGAACATAATCTATCCATGGTTTTTTGTATAAAAATTTAAATAATATACAAATAAGAATTACTCCAAGAAAAGCACCAATCAAGTAAACTAAAGTAAAATTATTATTTCCTAAAAACGAAGAAAAAGATGTAAGACCAAATAATTTACTAAGTAAAAATTCACTAAATCCTGGACAAAGTAAAACAAAACCAGAAATAATTCCATAAAAAATAGTAAATAACATATTATTTGTATTTATACTAAAACTAATATTAGAAACAAAACTAAATATTAAGAAACAAGAAAAAATTATAAAGAATAAAATACTTCCAACAAGTTTTTTGCCCTTTTTAATATCTTTAGCAAAAGTAGGAATACATCCCATAAGTAGTCCAACAAAGAAAAGAATTATTTGACAATTATAATCGTTATACAAATACTTCATAATATTAGAACCTGCAATGAATCCTAAAACTACACCAATAATTAAAGGAACTAAAACAAAAGTATTCTTCTTTATATCCTTAAGGAAATTACAAATAGCATCAATAACTAAATCAAAAAGGCCAATAGCTGTAATAAGAGCACCAAGACTAATAAAAGGAATAGCAAAACCTACTCCTATAATACCACCCTTAATAGTGGTTACAAAACCATACTTAAGCTTCATTAGAATCCCCTACATCAGACATAAACCAAAGCTTTAAACTATACACAATATTCTTATCTTTATTTTCTTGCTTAACAACCTTATAAATCTTATTATCATAAACAGTAATAGTAGTATTAGCATCATAATTATATGTCTTAGTGGACACTACAAAAATAGGCTTTTTATCTTCCTTTAACTTAATAAAATTAACATAACCAATAGCAAAATAAGCAATAAGTAATATTACTATAATATCAAAAACTATTAAAACTATATTAACCTTCTTTTTCTTAGGCTTAAACTCATTCTGTTCTTTATTATTTTCTGTTTCAATTATTTCATTTACATCTTCCATAATACTTTCTCCTTAAATATTAACTAATTATATTTTAAAAACACTAATCTTATTTTCTACTGCTCGCCACAAGATTTTACCTTGCAAGCTCGCTCATGCTTACTCAGCTGATACTAAGCGTATACGGATTACTTGAAGTTCCTTCTCCACCTGAAATCTTGATATTTGATGATAGACTCAGAACTGGGCGGGTAATATACTTGTTGTTGTTGTGAACGGAGTCAAAACTAACAGAGCTAACCGCGCCCGCATAGAATGCAATGTCGGAAATGTCTGAATACTGCGGAAGCAACCATGTACTTCGTGACTTATCTAACCAATTGTTTGTTGTTTTACATGCAGAGGAGCCTCTATAAGCAGATAAGTTACTTGCACATTCTTTTGATGCTCCATATCCATAATCACTTGCATACATTATTGCTATCTTTTTATTTGCATCATTTTGTACTACTGGATTAGTTTCATAATAGTATCCACTTCGATTAGCATCGTTCTTCCTTTCGTATTGCCACATAACATCAGATGTAAATTTTAGATTATCATTATATCCTCCAAGATAGTATTTTGTTGTTCCTATCATATTCTTTGTTTCAGTACTTAATGTATTGTAATAATCATTATTTAAATATGTGTTTAATGTTGCACTTGTCCAATCATTTAAATATTTACCTGTGTCATTGCATGTATGTACATCAGCTCCACTACCAGTGGTTGAATATTCGCAAGCATTCCATTTCATTGTGCCAAGTGATTCATCTCTTATTATCTTAAATCTATTTTCTACATTACCGTCTGTGTCTTCAGTTGGGATTACTCCAATTATTCTCCATGTTTCATTATTAAATACTACATAGTTGTTTACTTCTCCTCCTCTGTATCTGTATTCTGTTGCAAAGTTACTATCTACTTGAAGTGTATCATTTATCTCATGTGTTATTTGTTCTAGACCATTTTGTCCTACATTTGCTTGTGCAAATTCTGTTGCTGTCATTTCTGCTCCTTTTAATTCTTCATCACTTGACTCTATGTTAAGGGCATATTTGTACTCTAATGGTTTAGAAGAGTCTCCATTTTGGTATATGTCTGTATTGGTTGCACTTTCATCTATCCATAATCTTATTGTATATGATTTTGTATTTCCTTTAGTGAGTGAATCACTTATATTAAAACTATCTGGATTTTTATCTATTGTTTCTGTATTTGTTGTATTGTCTACTATTTGATAGTTTATTTTATTTTTATTTATACTTGAGTTTGTTAAGTCTTTAATAGTTACCTTATAGTAAGCTGTATCACATGTAGAATTATTTGTTATTGTTATATCTTTTGCTTTATATTTTAATGCTTCTTCTTTTGATATGGGATATTTGCTTACTAGCATTAGTTCTTCACTTTCTTTAAAGTTTATATCTAGTTCACATTTGGATATTTTTATATTTCTTCTTCCTAATAAGTTTATATCAACGTTACCTAATGCAAAGGTTGTACCTATTACTATTAGTAATAAGGCTAATATAATTAGTGCTGACGACTTTTTATTTTCTTTAAACTTTTCTAAATATTTTTTCATATTAAAAACACCTCTTTAGTATTTATAACTTAATTATAAATTATTTTTTGGTGTTTTTCAAGTAAATATAAAATTATTTATATTTTTTGTTTTTCATATATTTTCATAAAAAAAGAAATCTTATATTAAAGACTTCCTAATAAATACATCTACATCTTTATCTATATATACCACTGCTTCTCCTTCAAGTATTGTTTTTATGAATCCTATTCCAT
Source organism: uncultured Bacilli bacterium (assembly GCA_934096805.1). GTDB lineage: Bacteria > Bacillota_I > Bacilli_A > RF39 > UBA660 > JAEDJI01. Next base: position 226,987 of record CAKOMW010000002.1, read on the forward strand.
TTATAACAATATCTTCATGGTATCTTAGTTTTAAATCTCTTCTAGATAGTTCTTTTAAATAATCATGTCTTTTTCCATTGATTCTTTTTATTTTTAAATCATTTGACATAAAGACTGTAAAACTATTTTTTTCTCCTTCGATGTAATCTACTCTTATGATATCTTCGATTATTAAAGCTTGTCCTTTTTTTATTTGATATGTTCTAGGTTTTATTTCTTTTTTTACAGATATTTTTTTTATTTTATCTTTGGTAACTTTATTTAATATATTTCCATAATCTACTAGACCTGGGGTATCTATTAAGTAGAAATCTTTTATTTTCATTTTTATTGTATTAAGAGTAGTTGAAGGCATTGGTGATATTGTTATATCAGATTTTTCTATTGAATAGTTGTTTATTATTTTATTAATCAAAGTACTTTTTCCAGCGTTTGTATTTCCTACAACATAAACACTTTTAGTTTTACGACTATCTTTTATTAGTTTCATTAGTTTATCTAAGTTATAGTTCTTTTCTGATGAAATAACAATAAATTTAAGAAAATCCTTATACATATCATTAAAATATTCTATTATTTTTTCATCTTTTACTGATAAAGGAAGAGCATCTTTTTTATTTAAAATTACTATTATATCATTATTAGGTAAATATTCTCTTATCTTATTTAAATCTTCTGGTACTGATAAAAGATCTACTACATAAAGAACTAAAGCTCTTGTTTTGCCAATATCTTTTAATATATTAATGTATTCTTCATTGCTTTTTAATACTGTTTCATATTCTCCATAGTTTTTCATTTTAAAACAACGTCTACAGTAATTCATAGATAAATCATTTGTATATCCATCTAGTAATTCATTATTATCTTGAAGTACTACTCCACATCCTAAACATTTTTTAGTCATAATAATTACCCCTTTTTATTCCATATTTTTTATTTAACTTTTTATATAAAAAGTACTCTATTGCTCTATTAAATTTAGTAAAGATTAATTCTTTCTTTTTTATAGGATCTACTAAACAACAATAATACCCCATTCTTTTGGCACCAAGTATATCTGTTAGTAATTGATCCCCAATCATACAAATATGATTATTTTTTTCATCACTAAGTAAAATTGCTTTTTTATATCCCCAAGAAAATGGCTTTCTAGCATTCATTATGTATTCTAATTCTAATTCGTTAGCAATTTTTTCTATCTTAGTTTTATGCAAAGTATTAGATATAATAATAATTTTAAAACTCTTTTTTAAAGATTTAAAAAGGTCTTTTAATCTTTTTTCTACAGTATAATTACCTTTTTCAATAATAGTATTATCTAAGTCAAATATCAAAGTTTTAATACCTAAGTCTTTTAGTTTTTTATAATTAATACTATATATATCTTTTTGATACATATCTGCTTTATACATAATACCTCCGTTTATCTTTTGTTATTTTTATTATCTAACATATCAAACATACTTTGTTGACCATCAAGCACTGATATTTTTTCTTCATTCTTGGTTAGTTTATATTTAGTATGTTTATCTTCTTCATATTTTTTAGCTAAATTAAGAAGATGATGATAAGGACTAATTTCATATTTTTCTCTAAAGTTAATTTTTAATAAATATGAAATTTCACTTATTTTATTTATATAGGACTGAAAATCATTTCCATTATATTTATCTTTATACATATAAGAATAATATAGTGTTACGTATCTATATATAAGATGTTCCTTATCCATAACTGTAACAACATTATTTACTCCTTTAACATTATTTGCTTTAAATCTTTCTAAAATATCTTTTTGATCCATACCATAAAATGAACCATTAATACAACCAATGGTATTTCCATAAGCTGTTTTTTTGTTATAGTATTTTGGTAAAAAGTTATTTAATTGATGAGATATTTCTTTTATTTTAAAACGTAGAAAATCTTCATCATAAGTACTAAATTTTTCTAATTTATCTTGTAATAATTTATTAAAATATTTATTATCATTAAACTTTTTAACAACTGTAACTGGTGTTATCTTATTTTCTTTTTGATATTTATTTTTGTACTCTTTACCTAAGTTTACTAATTCTTCAGTCATATAAGAAACAGCTTTTTCATTAGTAATTTTATGCTTTTTTATAATTGTTTTTAAATCATTTAAAAAGTCTAAGTAGTAATTAAGCATATCTTCTGGAACAAGATTATATATTGGATAATCGTTTGTTAAAAGATACTTATCTCGTAGTTCACTAGAGTTCATTCCTAAAAAACCAGCATTAAAACTACTTTTTAAGCTTTCTAAGAATTTATTATATGGTATAACTTTTCCATTTAAAGTATTAAAGGAAGTAAAATAACCTCTTTCATCAAGGTAATCCATTAATAATGATTCTGTTTCATTTATTTTCATAATTATAAAAGCCCTATTCATAAAACACCTCTTTTTATATATAATACCAAAACTATAGAAAAAAGTAAACTTTTTGCAAAAAGAAAAGGACTAGAAGATAACTAGTCCTAGAAAAGATTTTTTACATACAAACTAATTTTCTAATTATTGTTCCATAAATCATACCCATTTTATAAACAAGATATAAAACTTGTACCATTAAAGGTATAGACAACACTATTAAAATATTAGTAATTATATTTTTATTTAATTTGTTTTTGATATTTTGCATAACTCGTTATTTTTTATTCTTCTTATGGAAGAACCAAATCCTCTCCCCATATCAAAAATAGTTGTAATTGCTTTTGTTGCATATTCTATAAGGGATGCTGTAATACTTACTCCTCCATAAGTGTTTTTAAGCTCTTTTTTAGTTATTACATTTAAGTGGTCTTGCATAACCATCAAGTGCTCCTACTCCAAAGACAACGGCTGCAATTGCACCAAGAATAGCCCAGATTGAAATACCACCGACTGTACTTTTTAATTCTTTATTATCTAATTTTTTCATTAGCATCACTCCTTTTTATAGTATATACTTTATCAAATAAATTAATATTGTCTTGTCTATGAGATATTAAAATAATAGTAAGATTAGGATAATTAGTAAAAATGTTTTTCAAAATCATCTTTTCTTCAACAACGTCTATTTCATTGAAACTCTCATCAAGTATTAAAAAACTTTTGGCTTTTAAAAGTGCTCTTGCTATGATAAGTTTTTTTCTTTGCCCTCCACTTAAATTACTTCCATTTTCACACATATTAATATTAAGATAGTCAGGTGTATTAAACGCTTTATCTAGAAGAGCGGTCTGACAACTTTTTTTTACCTCTTTTAAAGAGGGCAATACTTGCATTAAATTTTCATTAATCGAGGTTTGAAAAAGGGTTTCATTTTGACTGACATATGTAATATTTTTCCTTATAAATGATAAAGAATAATCTTTAATATTAATTCCATCTATTGTAATTGAACCACTTGATAGCTCATGATTTCTAAGTAATAATCTAATAAGGGTAGACTTTCCTATTCCAGAATTACCTTTTATAAAAACATTTTCTCCTTTTTTTAGGTTTAAATTAAAGTTTTTTATAATAAAAGTATCATTCTTTTTATAAGAAACATTATTAAATTTTATTTCATCAATGGTATCAAAGTTATTTTTTAGAAACTCTTCTTCTTTTAACTCTAAAATATCTAGAACTTTATCTACTGAGGTTTGATAGACTTTTTTCATGGATATGTTTTCATAAAAATTAAATATTAGACTACTAAAGATGTAAAAAATATTACTTAACAATACTAAGTCTGATGAGTTGTTTCCAATAATTAATAATGAGAGTATTATCATGAATAAGTAAAACAGATCATTAAGTAGACTATTGGTAAGCTCATATCTAAATAGTGTTTGATAGTATCTTTTATCATTGTCTAAAGCAATTAAGTTGTTGTTAAGCAAATTATCACTTACTTTGTTTTCAATATTTAAATTTTTAATAGTATTAAAAGCTGTAAGAGCTTCATACACATAAGATGATGTTTTAATCTTGGATTCTTTTAATACTTGATAGTTTGTATTTAATGTGTTTTGATATCTATAAGTAATAAATAAAAGAATAAGGATTATTAAAACAAAGAATAATAACAATAAAGGATTAATAAACAAAAGATAAACAAGTATGAAAATAATAAAGATTAAATCTAAGGAAGATGAAATAAATACTTTACTAATAATATCTTTAAAATTATAGATATCAGATACTATAGTGGTGAGTTCTCCAGTTGTTGTTTCAATGAAATAATCATATGGGAGATGAATAAGGTGCGATATTACTTTACTTGTTACTTCATCATCAATGTTGTAATTAATATTGATTAAAAGTTTGTTTTTTAAAAATAAAATAAATGTTTTCATGAGTGTGATGTTTATAAAGATTACTAATATTATTAAGAGTTTGCTAATGTTCTTATTGCTTTCTATAATAATTGAAAGATAGTAGTTAAAAAGTAGTGAAAAAAATGAATAAATAAGAGAAATAAGTATACTCTTTAATATTAGAGTTTTATTATTTTTAAATATTTCTAGTAATATCTTTTTTAATCTTATGTCTTTAGTCTTTTTAAACTTAGTATTGGAAAATATAATATATTTATTGGTAGTAGTTTTGTCAAAATCTAACAAAGAAATTTTCTTAATACCATAACTCGGGTCCATAATAAGTAAATTGTCTTTGTTTATTTCCAAAATAACAATATAATGATACATAGTTTTTTCTTTTATAGTGTGAGCAATGCATGGAAGAGATTCATGTAGGTCACTTAGTTCTGATTTAACACCCATAGCAGGTAGGCCATTTATTTTACTATGTTCGATTAAATCATACATTGATATTCCATTTTTTTCTTTGTCTATTAAAGATACTAAATTATTTCTGTTTAGTCTTTTATTATGATAAAGAAAAATAGTCATAAGACAAGCAATGCCACAGTCAAAAGAACTAGATTGTAAGACATAATCATATTTTTTTAGCACACTATTATCACCTCCTATAAATAAAAGACTAAAAAAAATAAAAAATTCCTCACTAAAATAGGAAAAAATGCAAAAAAGTTGCATTTTATTTAGAAAATTAACTGATTGTTATGCTAAATAAATAAGAATTTAGGGGTTGTTTCTTTATGTCTTCATCATGTCCATCATGTAACTCTTTATCATACATGCCTATTACTTCATCTTGTTCACTTGCTCTTCTAGAATCATTAATATATTCTTTCATAATCTTATCACCCTTACTTAAATCTTTAAGAATGTTATTATCATTTTCATTAAATACTAATAATAACTTCTCATATATTTTATTTGTATAATAGAAGTATACAAATAAATAGCTCTCAATGGGTAATTTATTATAAAAATCTACATAAAAAAAATACTTTTTCAAGTACTTTTTATTTTAAATTATATCTTTTATTAAACTTATCAATCATAGATTCTCTTTTTCTTACTTTACTATTTGAGTAACTATTTTCTAAAACAATTTCATTAATATACCAATCATTATTCTTTACCTTTCTTTTCATAAGGAACATTGATAAAATCTCAGGTTCATCTCTATTTGTCACCACTTTTATAATATCTAAATGTTTATTATCTATAAACGAAAAACCTATTTCAGGTATTTTAAAATAATAAACATTTCCATACGTATAATCAAATGTTCTTTCAGCATACAAAATAGCTAAATTAATATAATCATATATTTTGGATAAGTTTTCATATGACATATTAAAACCAACCTGTTCATCTGCTTCAATATTATGTTTATCATATATATGATTCTTTGCCACTAAATCACTATAATAATAAGACTGATTATAAGCATAATTATCAACATTTTCACTAATAGGAAGACCTAACTTTGTAACAAGAAAATTCTTTGCCCTTAAACTTCCCTTTTTAAACTTCTCCGGTATTTTCTTTCTATAAGAAGCAATATTTATAAAACTACAATATTTATAAGAATTTTCATAATCTCCAATTTCTAAGAAAAGCAACATTAAATAATAAGCAATTTCTTCTTTATTATGTTCATAAACCGAATCAAATAAAAACAAAAACTTCGAAATAGCTTCTTCGTACTTACCTTCATACCCACACAATATAGCATCATACAATTTATATAAAAAATGAGTTTGACCATATATTTCTTTATATTGATCCAAGCATTTTCTTGCCTTTGTATAATAGCCATTTGATACCAAATTCTTTAAATGAGCAATTTCAGATGAATTATAAATAATAGTATTATCTCTTCTCATATAAATCTCCCCCTGGTTATATAATAATAACATATTACTTTAACAAAAACAACTCTTAAAAAATATCAATTATTGGTAAAAACTTATATTTATTCTTCTTATAAAGCATGTTTTATTAATATTTATGTATTTAATGACTTTTTATTAAAAATTTGATACAATTAAAACGGTGATAAAAATGTATGATGTAATTATAATAGGTGCTGGCCCTGCTGGACTATTCAGTGCCTATGAACTTATTGAAAAAAATAACAAGTTAAAAGTACTATTATTGGATAAAGGAAAATTCGCAAACAACAGAACATGTCCAATGAATGAAAAAAATATTCCCTGTTGTAACTGCAATCCATGTGCAATAATGTCAGGATATGGTGGTGCTGGTACATTCTCAGATGGTAAGCTTAATTTTGTTCCTAAAATCGGAAAATCTGATTTATATAAATATATGGATATTAAAGACGCCAACGACTTAATAGATGAAACAGAAGAAATCTTTAATAAATTCAATATGAATAGTGACGTTTATCCAAGCAATATGGATGAAGCAAATGAAATAAAGAAAAGAGTTGCCATTAATGGCGCAAGACTTCTTCTTATAAAACAAAAACACTTAGGATCAGATAAATTACCAACTTATATAAGTGATATGACAAACTATTTAAAAGACAAAGGCGTTGTAATAAAAGAACTTTGTAATGTTACAGATATAAAAAGTATAAACAGTGATTTACATGAAGTAATATATACTAATAACAATAAAGAAATAACAGAAAAAACAAAAAATGTAATAGTGGCTCCTGGCAGAACCGGTGCAAAATGGGTACAAGAACTCGCTGATAAATACAATATAGATTATATTTCACAGAGCATAGAAATAGGCGTAAGAGTTGAAATTAGAAAAGAGATTTTAGAAGACATATGCAAAATTATATATGACCCCACTATATTCATTAAAACTGATACATATAGTGATGAAATAAGAACCTTCTGTACCAATCCTGGAGGCTATGTAACAAAAGAAAACTACTATGGCTATATATGTGTAAATGGCCATGCCTTAAAAGAAAAGAAATCAGATAATTCTAATTTTGCATTCATCTCTAAAGTCACTCTTACCCAACCAATAACAAACACTAGACTATATGGAGAATCTATTGCCAGAATAGCAAACGTTTTAGGAGACACAAAACCTATTATTCAAACTTTAAAAGACTTAAGAAACGGACGAAGAAGTGAATGGCACAGAATAAATAAAGGCTTTATAACTCCAACTTTAAAAGATTGTGTTGCAGGAGACCTAGCTTTAGTAATGCCCCATAGAATAATCACAAACATTCTAGAAGGTCTAGAAAAACTTGATAAAATAATACCAGGAGTAAATAATGATGACACATTATTGTATGGACCAGAAATAAAATTCTTCTCGAATGAAATAACAACAGATAATAAATTCAAAATGAAAGACCATAACATTTACTTCATCGGAGATGGTGCAGGTAAAGCTGGTAATATTGTAGCAAGTGCTGCAACAGGATTAGTAGCAGCAAAAGATATATTAGAAAAATATAACAAATAAAAGTGGCCTAAAAAGTCACTTTTATTATATTTAAAAAATTGCAATAAAAAAAATCAGAATTACACCAACGAAAAACCTGTTTTATTACAGGTGGGTACCATATTTTATTCTTTAGGATTTTTATCAATGATAAACATTCAACACCAAATAACTTTCTGGCTCCCTTATCGTTACTTGTACGGTTTTTACAATTTTGTAACTCTGATATTATAAATATATCACACCAATTAGCAAAAGTAAATACGTACGAAAAAACTTTACATTTTTTTACAAAAAAGATTAGAGTCTGCTCTCTAATCTACTTTTTTAGCTACCATTTATAGAGCTGGTATCACTCACTTTTTTGGCTGCCATTTATAGAGCTGGCTTCACTCACTTTTTTAGCTGCCACTTAAGGCTGGCTTCACCTGCTTTTTCATTAATAATTAATCAATACTTGTACGTTTATTATCTCTCTAAACCCTTACCCATGACGCCTTAGAATAAGGACCATAAACTTTTTTGCCATTAATAATCTTATAAGCTCTTACTTTATAATAAGTACTTTGTCTAGCCTTTAACTTATACTTAGTATTAGTACTTAACTTAGTAACACTCTTTACATATTCATATTTCTTTTTGCTCTTATTATATTTATAAAGAGCATATCCGTTAGCACCAGGCACCTTTTTCCATGAGATACTTGCTACTCCACTACGATACTTCTTAGCTTTTATTATTGGTTTATTTAACTGTGGCGTAAGCTTTATAGGATTCGAAAAGTTACTATAATATGTTTTCTTATCAGGTGTAGTTTTATAACTTCTTACTTTAAAATAATATGTATTACCAACAGTAATAGATTTAGTTATACTAATCCCATTCTTACTAGTAGTTCTTGTAAAATATTCATATTTTTTATTACTTGAATTATATTTATAAACTTCAACACCATCAACATCACCATCTAGTATCCAAGTAAGACTAAGTTTATTATAAGCAGAAACTGCTCCATAAGAATGTATTAATTCAGGTTGTTCATAATATGAAGAATTTACATACAGTTCTTTACTACCTTTAAAAGTATAATCCTTATTATTTTCATCCTTAAATTTAAAATATATAACATCTTTATATGGAATTTGTCCATTATCAATAGTAAAATCCGCTTTAGAAAGAGTCTTTGGAATTTTAATTGTATTAATAAGAGATCCAACCAAAGCATTAGTATTAAGCGTCTCAACATTCGATAAATCCAAACGACTAATAAACATTCCATAAAATGCTTTTTGATCTATTTTTTTGACTGTATTTGGTATCTTAACATTTATATAATTATAATAAGTTGAAAGACTAGCAACACTAATTAAAGTAGTTTTATCTATTTCTGCCACACCATCATTATTAGAATCACTTCTAGAATAGATAAAATTATTCCCTTTAACTGGATTGTTATTAAAAGCCCCATACCCTATTTTTGTTACAGAATTTGGTATATTAATACTGCTTAAATTATTACTAGCAAAAGCAAGAGGACCAATATATTTAATCGTACTAGGAATAACAACACTATCTATCCCATCATTCATAAAAGCTTTGGCACCAATTCTCTTAACTGAAATGTTGTCAATCTTTTCTGGTATTTCTACATTCCATGGACACTTAAGACTATAACTCTTATAATTAGTTATTGTTCCTGTATCACTATCAAAACCAAAGCACCACGAATTAGTTGAAGCATTTACGTTTAAGGTACCAAAGGAAAAAAAACAAAATGCAAATAAAATTATTATCTTTTTCATATTTATACCTCCATTATGATTACATAATACTATTTTTTTTGTTTGTTGTCTATTCTTTTTTTTAATCTTTTAATAATTGTCTGTAAAAAAGATTCTTTTATCTTTTGTTTTATAACCAATAATTGCATCTAAATTGACATTATAACTGCTTCTTAGAATATGAATATCAATGTTTTTATCTATTTTTCTTAAGTTAGCAATTAACTCTTTTATTTCATGTCTTTTACCTACCTGTTTTTTTGTGACAGTACAAGCACAGTCTAAAAACGAAAGATTACAATATTTTTTCCAAGAAATAATATCTTCTTCTTTCACATAATAAAGAGGTCTAATAAGTTCCATATTAGAAAAATTAGTACTTTTTAACTTAGGCATCATTGCCTTATATTCACCTGCATAAATAATATTTAATAAAATAGTTTCAATAGCGTCATCAAAATGATGTCCCAAAGCTATTTTATTACAACCTAGTTCTTGTGCTTTTGCATATAAAAAACCCCTTCTTTTCCTAGCACACAAATAACACATGGAATCTGTATTCTTTATATCATCAAAAATATTACTATCAAATATTAAAGCATTTATACCTAACTTATTTAAGTTTTCTTTTATTAAATCAAGATTTCTTTTTTCATATCCAGGATTCATGACTAAAAAAATCAAATCAAAAGTATATTTGCTGTGTTTTTGTAACTCTTGCATACATTTTGCAAGAAGAAAAGAGTCTTTCCCTCCAGATATACAAACTGCAATTTTGTCGCCATCTTCTACCATGTTAAACTCTTTTATTCCCTTTAAAAATCTTCCAAATATTTTACTTTTATATTTTTTTATTATACTTCTTTCAATATCTTTTAAATCCATACTATTCCTTACAATTACAGTGTCCATGAGAGTCACAATCATCATCACAGGTACAATCATCCCCACAAGTGCAATCATCATCTAATTTTTCAAATAAATAGTTTATAACCATTTCATTTGCCACTTGTTCTTCTTCTTTGGTTTTCATATTCTTAATAGTTAAGTATCCCTCATTAAGTTCAGATTCCCCGATTATAATAACAAATTTAGACTTTAATTTTTCTGCTTGTTTAAAATTCGATTTAATACTACGATTTAGATAATCTATTTCTGATTTTATTCCTAGTATTCTAAGAGCACTTAATAAAGCAAACGAAATTTCCTTTTGTTCTTGTTCAACAGGAATGATATAACAATCTAAAGCATCATCTTCCACTAGTGAAATATTTTCATAAGAAAGAGCTGTAAGAAGACGTTCTACTCCAATTGCAAAACCAACACCAGGAGTATCTGGTCCATTTAAAGTCTTTACTAAGTTATCATACCTTCCACCACCACACATGACATTGGCACTGCCGAAGCCCTCAACCATTGCTTCTATTTCAAAAACAGTATGAGTATAATAATCAAGGCCCCTAACAATACTGTGATCAACACTATACTCTATTTCTAAAGCATCAAGATATTTTAAAACATTGTTAAAGTGTTCTTTACTTGCATCGTTTAAATAATCAAGTGTCTTTGGAACATTTTTTAAAACATCACTATCTTTATCTACTTTACAATCAAGTATTCTTAATGGATTCTTCTTATATCTATTCTTACAATCATCACATAAAGTAGCAATATGTGGTTCTAAATATTTCAACAAAGCATTACGATATAGCTCACGAGATTCATTATCCCCAAGTGTATTAATATTTACTTTAATTCCTTTCAAACCAAGCATTTTAAATAAAGTAGTAGCAACACTTATTACTTCAGCATCCAACATAGCATCACTACTTCCAAGAGCCTCTACTCCAAATTGCATGAATTCTCTATACCTTCCTGATTGAGGTCTTTCATAGCGATACATTGGCCCAAAGTAATAAAACTTTTTAGGATTTACTTGATCATTTGCCATTTTATTCTCGATATAACTTCTTATAACACCAGCTGTGCCTTCTGGACGAAGAGTCATGTTTCTATCTCCTCTATCCTTAAAATCATACGTTTCTTTAGTCACTATATCAGTAGAAGTACCAACTCCTCTATGAAATAACTCTGAAGATTCAAAAAGTGGAGTTTTAATATACTCATAATTAAACTTATCCATTAATTCTTCAATAAAATTTCTTAAACAAACAACCTCTTTCCCCTTACTACCATACAAATCATATGTTCCTTTTGGTTTATTTATCATAAATTCACTCCCTTTTTATTAATGTTTTTCTTGTTTTATTACTCTTTGATAATACTTTTCTAAATCTATTCCAACACTATCTTCATTAGTGATATTTGGTATTAAAGAATTAAATTGTTGAAGAGCATAAATAAAAGTACTCTTGCAGCCAATTAATGAGGGATTAGCATAATCTTTTCCATTTATTTTAGACTTTATTCCCTTAAAAGTATTAAGTATATAAGTAAGACCTTTATCATTTATTTCCATTTCCATTAATCTATCCTCAAAAGTTGATACAAAATGAATCAAACTATATCTTTTGTCTTCACCATATACACTAAAAAAAGTTTCTTCTGAATATAAACTTGGCTTAGTACCATGGTACACAATATAGTTAGTATTACCCATCAAATCAGATATTTGTTCTGCATATAGGAACTCTAAATCATTTCTGTTAATTATCATTTTTCTTGTTATAATCATAATATCCCTCCTAGAATGCCATTATTATATTAAAAATTATTTAAAAAGTCAATGTTTTAGTACTTCTATTTCATTAGCTATAAGTTGATAAGTATCAAATCTTCTTTCAACCCTACCTGATATTTTTAAAATATCATTTTTCTTTACACTATACTTCTTATACATATCAGGAAACAATGTTATACTCACTGTTCCAGTATTATCACTACCAGTAATAAAAGACATCGTATCACCCTTTTTAGTTAACACTTCTTTCACTTTATCAATCGAAGCAATAATATCTATATTCTTATTATGAAAGTTTTTTATATTAGAAATATCTATTATATTTTTATAACTTAATTTATACTTTTCCGTCTTATGCGAAGTCAAATATATTCCAAATAGTTCTTTTTCTTTTTCCAATATTTCATCTATATCAAGCTCATCGTATATAGTTATATTAGGCTTTGGTACTACAGATTCCTCTAACTCACTAATTAGATAAATATAATTTTCAATACTATCAATATTATTTAATAAAGTATTAATATTATAAAAACAATCTAAGCTATGAGAGTATATAAGAGATTCTAATACTTTTTTATTATTTATTTTTTTGAAATTTCTTTTCATAAAATCAAAAATATCTGTATATCCTTCTTTTCTTTCTTCAAATATATAGTTTGAAATTACACCCCCAATATTTCTAATACTAGCAAGCGGAAACATTATCCCCTCTTTTGTTACTTTAAATTTGTAATCACTACTTTGATTAACATCTGGAGGAAGTATTTTAATCCCAAGTTTTTTTACTTCATTTGTATATTCCTTTAGCTTTACTTCACTTCCAATTACTCCCTTTAAAAGACTAGCATAAAAATATTTAGGAAAATAGTATTTCAAATAAGCCATTTTATAAGCCACAATTGAATAAGAAACTGAATGACTCTTGTTAAAACCATAATTAGCAAACTTCAAAATTAAATCAAACACTTTAGAGGCAATTTCTTTACTATAACCATTCTCTATAGACTTTTTAATAAACTTGTCTTCTTCTTGTTTTAAAACATCATATTTCTTTTTGCTCATAGCTCTTCTTAAAATGTCAGCTTCTCCAAGTGTATAACCAGCAAGAGTTCTGGCAATTAGCATTATTTGTTCTTGATAAACAATAATGCCATAAGTATCTTTCAATATATCATATAAACTATCATCAATGTAATCTATCTTTTCTTTTCCTTCTTTTCTTTTTATATAAGATGGAATATTTAAAGCAGGACCAGGTCTAAAAAGAGCGATCGCAGCACACAAATCATTAAAATTTTCTGGTTTTAAATCACATAAAAATTTCTTCATACCTTCACTTTCAAATTGAAATATTCCAGTAGTATCACCCTTTTTAAATAGTTCCATTACTTTAGAATCATCAATAGGAATTTTACTAAAACTAATTGAAAGGTTTAAATCTTTGTTTATATCAGATATTATGTCATCAATAATTGAAAGGTTTTTAATACCTAAAAAATCCATTTTTATAAGGCCTAGTTCTTCAAGATATTCCATAGTATATTCGGTTAAGTACATATCCTCACTACTGCTTTTTATTATTGGTAACACCTCATAAAGAGGTTTATAGCTTATTACTATTCCTGCAGCATGAATACTAGTATGTCTTTTATTACCTTCAATTTTATTTACTATGTTATATAAAAGTTTGTTCTTAGAAGAATCAAAAATAAATTTATAAATATCTCTATCTCTATTTACTAATTCTTTTAATGATTCTTTAAATTTTAGCTTTTTACATATATAATCTATATCCTTTGTATCAATATTTAAAGTCCGTCCTATGTCTCTTACTGCTTGACGACCTCCAAGAGTCCCAAATGTAATGATACCAGAAACATTATCATTACCATATTTTTCTCTTACATAGTTGATTACTTCATCTCTTTTATTATCTGGGAAATCAGTATCGATATCTGGCATAGTTATTCTCTCAGGATTCAAAAATCTCTCGAATAGTAAGTTATATTTAATAGGGTCAACATCAGTAATACCTAAACAATATGATACAAGAGAACCCGCAGCCGAACCTCTTCCTGGTCCCACTAAAATATTGTTTAGTTTAGCATATTTTATATAGTCATAAACAACAAGAAAATAGTCTTCAAAATGCATTTTTAAAATTATATCAAGCTCATAGTTAAGTCTTGACAAATACTCTTCAGTAACATGATTAGAAAGCCTTCGATAAAGACCTTTTAAAGATAATTCTTTCAAATATTTTTTAGAATCAGCAACATCATATTTAGGCATATAAAGCTTTTTTGTAAAAGAAACATTGCACAAATCACTTATTTTATTAGTATTATTTAAAGTATCAATGCTAAAATTATTTATTAAATCATCATATTGATACAAATGATTATTTTGATAAGTAAAATTAATACCATCATTAATTGTTTTACCATTTTTTATCATTAAAAGATACGGAAGATATTTATATTCGTATTCCTCTAAATAAAGAGTTTTATTTATATAAACAAGTTCAAATTCATTAAAATTATACTCTTCTTTCTTAGAAGAAACACCAATATAAATATAATTAAAATAAGACTTATAGAAAAGATAATCTTCTTTATTAAAAACAATACATATTAAATTATCTTTATAAAGTGATAAATCCTCTAAGGTAAGATCTCTTTCATTTTTAATTGTTTCAATTCTTACTAAATTATGATAGCCATCTTCATTCATTGCATATAAAAGAAGTTTACTGTTATCACAAAGTACTTCTAATCCAATAATAGGCTTTATATTATTTTTAGATAATTTATTTATAAATTCCATAGTTCCATAAAGATTATCATCACATATTGCACAGGAAGTAATATTTAATTTTTTAAGTTTAGGTATTAAATCATCTATTTTTACAAGACTATTAAGTAAACTATAATCAGTCTTAATATATAGTGGTGTATACATAATATTACCTCCTTATAAATATATTTTATCATAAAAAGTTGACTTATTGGAATAAAATATGATAGAATTATAATGCTTATTAAAAAGGAGGGATTAACATGGCTAAAAATTTATCAAATAGAAAACCTAATATGAAAAATCTTCGTCCAAATTGTTTGAAAAAGACTATTAAAAAACAAGGACTAAATTTACAAGTAGTAACTTTAGATAATGGTGAAAAAGTAAGAGTTTCAGTAAAAGAAGCAAGAACAATGAGAAAGGCTTGCTAAGTAAAAAAGAATCAAAAGAAAAGATATCAAATTGCAAATGATATCTTTTTTATTATATAAATATTTAACTATTAGTTAATTGATATGGACTACCAGAAGTTCCTTCTCCACCTGAAATCTTTATGTTAGATGACAGACTTAGGACTGGGAGCACCGCATCCTCGTTGCTGATGGAGCTACTGTTTATGACATAACCAATAGGGTGCACGTTTAACGCAACGCCGGAATTGTATGAATCCGGTGTAAGAAGCCATCTATTTTGAGTCTTATCTAACCAATTATTTGGTGTTTTACAATTTGCAAAACTATAATAATCATATAAAGTACTTGTACATTCTTTTGACGCTCCATATCCATAATCACTAGCATACATTATTGCTATCTTTTTATTTGCATCATTTTGCATTACTGGATTACTTCCATAATAGTATCCACTTCTATTGGCATTATTCTTTCTTTCATATTGCCACATGACATCAGTTGTTATTTGTGTACTTGAATACCCTCCAAGATAATACTTTGTTGTTCCTATTATATTTTTTGCATCACTTGTTAATGTATTGTAATAATCATTATTTAAGTATGTATTTAGTGTTGCACTTGTCCAATTATTAGTTTTATTTGTATTCCATGCATAATTTCCTATTGAGGTATCTCTTACTATCTTAAATCTATTTTCTATATTACCATTTGTGTCTTCAGTTGGTATTATTCCGATTATTCTCCATGTTTCATTATTGAATGTTACATAATTCTTTACTACTGAGTCTCCTCCTCTATATCTATATTCAGTTGCAAATTTATTATCTACTTGAAGAGTGTTATCTATTGTATGTGTTATTTGTTCTAAACCATTTTGTCCTACATTTGCAAGAGCAAAATCCAATGCATAATCAGGCTCCTTTACACTAAGTTTTATTATATTCTTTGATTCTATACTACTACTCCATTTAGCATATGATGCATTTGTAAGATTATAAGAGATTACTCCTGTTACTACAAGAAAAAGAACACCTACTAAACTTAATAGATATTTATTATATTCTTTTATATCTTTAAATAAGGGGTTTTGTTTTAGTTTATTACTAGTATTTTGCCCCCCCGCCGACGAATATTTGTTTATCATATTACTTGTTAGGTGTTTATAAATAATGAATAAAGTTTTGTAGTTACACCTATCCTCCTCTTTAGTTTTCTATAACTTAATTTTAATACAAAAAAACTTCTTTTTCAAGAAATTTTTTTAATTTATACAAAACAGTACTTTTTAGTATCATTTTTTATATTAAAAGTTATTTTTGCCTTAGGGCAATTCTTGATTTTGTGTACTGTTTTTTATACCAAATGTAGTTTTTGCTCATTTGCATTGTATCTTTACATACTTTATACTTGTATTATGCACGTATCTTTGGGCGTCGGCTTCCTTTCGTATGAGAGGAGGTGGTAGTTATGATGAGTAAGAAAGACATTGTCATAGTATTACAATTCGTAGTTACTATTTTGATATTAGTAATCTTTTTTAAAAGCATCTAGAAATACTCTTATTAAAAGCGACGTCTCCCTGATATAGGAAAACGTCGCTTTAAAGCTAAAAACTTTGAAGCCGACGTTCAAAGAACGTGCTTCCTTATATATAATATACTACTTATTTAATCTTTATACAAGTAGTTTTAATAAATTTATTGCGACAAAGTGTATGGTTTACTTGAAGTTCCTTAATTTATTTTTATTTCCCATTATTATTGTTTTAGGAGGTATGTTAATTGTTGTTACTCCTAGGGGGTTCATAGAATGGTGGTGATAATTATGTGGAAAGGATTTAATTATGTATAATTTAATAGCGTTTTGCGTTGTTTTATTATTAATTTTATCAATAAAACATTAATTAAAAAAAGTACCAACTCAACTAAGAATCGGTACTTCTTTTCTCAAACAAAAATCAACATAGAACAGGGATAGTACTAACGCCCAAATTAGTATATCTCTTTTTTTAGTATATTTAACTTTATTTAAAATATACTTCTTTGTTCATGTTTAGATTATATAAAATATTTAACTGAAATGCAATATTTTATATATTACTTATTACATCATATCAAAAAGTGATAACTGACTAGATTCAGGTAATCCCTTTAAAATACCCATTAATCTCATCTTTTCAATTAATGTAGAAGAAAGTTTTCCTCTTTTTTGTAAATCTTCAATACTTATGAAATCTCTTTTTTCTCTTTCACTTATTATATTATTGGCAACAGTTCCTCCCAAACCATCAAGAGCCCTGAATGGCGGAATAAGAGTTTTTCCGTCCTCGTCTATAGTAAAGTTCATAGAATGAGATTTCAATAAATCTATCGGACCAAACTTGAATCCTCTGGCACTCATTTCAAGAGCCACTTCAATGGTTGATAACAAATCTTGTTCCTTTACTGAAAGACCAAACTTATTAATGTTTAATGTATCATATTTTTCTTTTATTGCATCATATCCCATTTCCATTACTTCTAGATCAAAAGCAAAGCATTTTACAGAAAAGAATGTTGCATAATATTCAATTGGTCTATTTATTTTAAACCATGCAATTCTCCAAGCGGCAGAAACATAAGCAGTAGCATGAGCCTTAGGGAACATGTACTTTATCTTATCACATGAATCAATATACCAATCCGGAATACCAGTTTCTTTTAATAATTTTTTATAGTTATCCCATTTTTCTTTCTCTTTCTTTTGTTTTCCCTTACGTACCAATTCCATTATTTTAAAAGCATCAATTGGTTTTACTCCGTGATTACTTAAGTAAACCATAATATCATCACGACATCCAATAACTTGGCTGAATGGGCATATTTTATTTTTAACTAGTTCTTGAGCATTACCATTCCATACATCAGTACCATGTGATAAGCCTGATATTTTTACAAGTTCAGCAAAAGTCGTTGGTTTAGTTTCTAGAACTATTCCAATAACAAATTTAGTAAACTCAGGTAACCCCACACATCCCACTTCACATCCTATTTGCTCAGGAGTTACTCCAAGAGCCTTAGTCGAAGAGAATAAACTCATTACCTCTTTATCATCCATCGGAATGGTAGTAGGATCTATTCCTGTAAGATCATAAAGCATTTTAAATATTGTTGGGTTATCGTGTCCTAGTATATCCAATTTTAATAAACAAGATTCAATATCATGATAGTTAAAGTGTGTTGTATACCATTCAGAACTATCTGAGTCAGCAGGATATTGAAACGGTGTAAAGTCATAAATATCTTTATAATCTGGCACCACTACAATACCACCAGGATGTTGACCGGTTGTTCTTTTTATTCCCGTTACACCTTTAGCAAGACGTTCTACTTCAAGCATTTTTACATCAGTAATACCTTTATCTTCATAGTATCCTCTTACAAATCCAAAAGCAGTTTTTTCAGCAACCGTTCCTATTGTTCCAGCACGAAATACGTGATCTTCTCCAAACAACACTTTTGTATAGTTGTGAGCTACTGGTTGATAATCCCCAGAAAAGTTAAGATCTATATCTGGCACTTTATCAGCATTAAATCCAAGGAATGTTGCAAACGGCATATCTTGACCCTCTTTTTTGAAAGTTGCCCCACAAGAGCATACTCTATCTGGTAAATCATATCCTGAAGGATAGTTCTTTCCATATGGTTCACCATTTTCATCATTAAAAATTGTCATCTTACATTCTGGACAAACATAATGGGCCGGAAGAGGATTAACTTCAGTTACTCCAAGCATCGTTGCAACAAAACTAGAACCAACCGAACCACGAGAACCTACTTGATATCCATCTTGATTAGACTTTTCTACTAATTTTTGGGCAATTAGATAAATAGTATCAAAACCACCATTTATTATCCCGTTTAATTCTTGATCTAGTCTATCTTGTATAAGACTAGGAAGAGGATCACCATAAATAGAATGAGCTTTGTTATAACATATACTTTTTATTGTCTCCTCACTATTTTCAAACTTTGGTGAAAAAGGAATACCATGAGTATCAGGAATTATTTCTAATTCTTCTACTGAATCAGCTATTTTATTTGTATTAGTTATTACAATTTCACGAGCTTTTTCTTCTCCTAGAAAACTAAAATCATTTAACATTTCTTCTGTTGTTCTAAAATACATTGCGGGTATATCTTTAATATTTTTTCTATTTAAAGGGTGTCTTCCTCCACCAGGAACTTTTTGGTTTACTATTATTTTTCTATATATAGTATCATTCCTATCTAATTGATGAACATCTCCAGTTGCCACAACTATCTTGTTTTTAGAGGAAGCGACTTCTAATATTTTTTTGATATTAGCAACAACTTCTTCATTATTTTTAAAATCATCTAAATCAATTAAATGACTATATACTTCAGGTGGTTGAATTTCAATATAATCATAAAAATTCATTAAATCTCCAAGTTCTTCTTCACTTTTACTTCTTGCTTGTCTAAATATTTCACCATTAGCACAACTGCTTCCAATTAAAAGTCCTTCTCGTAATCTTTCTATTTCAGACCTTAAAATTCTCGGAGTTTTGTATAAATATTTAGTATTAGCTAAAGACACTATTTTAAACAAATTCTTTAAACCAGTTTGATTCTTTACAATAATATTTATATGAAAAAGTTCTCCGAATTTATGAATATCTTCTTTAGATACTAAATCATCTATTTCATTTATCTTAAGAATTTGTTTAGTATTAAGCTTAAGCATCATTTTATGAAAAATTAAGGCCGTAGCTTCAGCATCGTAATCTGCACGATGATGAGCATCCTCATTCCAAGGTATATCATATCTTTTTACTAATGCAGATAAAGAATGTCTTCCAGCTTGAGGTTCAAGGGCACGGGAAAGTTGTAGAGTGTCTAAAAGGACATTTGTGTATTCCCCAAGATTATATTTTTGATAAGCCATTTCTAAGAACGAAGCATCAAACTTAGCATTATGAGCAACCATTGGCAAATCACCATACCAAGAAACAAATTCTTTTACTGCTTCTTCTTCAGTTGGACAATCAACCAACATCTCATCTGTTATATTAGTAAGTTTTATAATATGAGGTTGTAACTTTACACCAGGATTTATAAGTCTATCAAAACGTTCAATTATCTCGCCATTTTTAATCTTGACAGCACCAATTTCTATAATTTGATCTCCTCCACCAGCATTAAAACCAGTTGTTTCAAAGTCAAACACAACATATGTATTATCCATTAAAACACTAGTATTAGGCCTCAAAACCAAGTCAAGATCATCATCAATCATTGAAAGCTCAACACCATATAATATTTTTATATCATTTTTAAAATGAAAAGCCATTGGAAATGTTGGAATACCATTATGATCTGTTATAGCTATAGCTTTATGTCCCCATTTTATTGCTCGTTTTATCAAATCTTTAACATCTACTACTCCATCCATTTGACTCATCATTGTATGAGCGTGTAATTCAACTCTTTTTTCTTCACTAGTATCCATATTTATTGACTCTTCTTTTTCAATAAATTCTACAGTCCTAGCATTTAACACAAAATCGTTATAAAAAGTATTATTCTTTACATAGCCATTTACTCTAATCCACATATCTTCTTTAAACTTAGCAAGCATTTCTTCATACTCTTCTAAAGAATTTAAAAATACTCTCACATACATACTAGTAGTATAATCAGTAACCTTTAAAGTAAAGGAATTAAACCCTTTTTTTAATGAAGGACTAATTCCAAATATTTTGGCTTCAATATTTATGTCATTAACTTCATAACTGATTGCATTAAGTGAGGTAATATCTCCTTTTACTTCTCCGATTAATCCGCTTTTTCTACGATAATTTTGCTTTTCATATTTTGGTTTAGAACTATTATTAGGATTACCATTATTATTAGTAGCAATACTAGTTGAACTAGGTTTTTCAGTATAAGTAACATTATTATAATCGTTAATAATATTTTTCTTTATTTCTAAATCTTTTTCTTTATTTAATTTATAATTCAATTCTAAAAAACCATAGCTTTTTAAATAATTATTTATGCTTTCTAATTTTTTATTTAAAATATTTATTTCACTAGTATTATATACTTCAATAAAGTATTCATCATTTATATTTTGCAATCTATCGCAAAAAAGATCATAATAAAAATTATTGTTATTGGATAAAACAAGAATATTCTTATAATACTCATTTAATAAATCATAATTTATAGAATCAACGTTTATGAATAAATTATATATATAACTATTTTTAGTATACTCTTTTAGACATGATAAAAAAGAAGTAATCACTTCATATTTAAAGTTAGTATCATTTTTTATATATATATTCCATTCATTCTTAGAATTTACTACTACTATTTTCTGTATTGAGGCATTAACAAAATCATCATACATAGATTTTGGAAAACTAATTTTATCAAGTAAGTTCTTTATTTTTTCGTTCAAAATAACACCTCCAAAAAACTATAAAACTTCTATATTTTCAATAGAGACAGTTTTTGTTCTTAATACTTTTCTTTTGCTTCTTATTAAGAAACTAATAAAACTTGTAAGATCAAGATAACTAAGATGCTTATCATACTCATAATCATTTACATTGAAAAATATATTATCCCTAATCATATATTTTTGAAAATCTGTTTCTTTTACTCCAAGATACATTAACCAGTATGGATATATTTTTTCTTTGATATTACGTAAGTTTTTTTTACCAAGAGAATACTTAGACTCTCCAGTCACTCTTGTATAAAGTTCGTTAGTAAGAGCAAGTTCTGCTACTGCATCAACAAAATCTCTCTCATTTGTTTTTATACTATTAAGATCATTTTTTATTATCTTATATACTAAGTATGTTAAAAAATTATCTTTATCACGCATACTAATTTTCTTACCAATGGTGATTATATTAGTATTAAAATCAGTTTCTATTACATCAAGATTAGGGTGAACAACACATATTTTATAAGAGTCACGAACATTATATCTTAGAATATTGTCTAAATGCCTCATATATTTTTTCTTATTTTCATCCCATATTTGTAAAAGAGTATAACGATAACTACTAGTTTCTTTCTTTATCTTTTTAAATATTAATGATGTCTCAACCATATTGTATATAGTATCATCATCTGGTATAAAATCATTTAATTCTTTTAAAATTATTTCTTTATCTTTATGAACACAAGTATACTCTTTCTTATAGTCCATCCATAACTTTTGTTTTAATTTATGGACTTCCAAAGAAACAGAAGACTGATATAATAAATGCCATATAAGTAAGTGTTTATTTATTATAATATCTAACTTCATATAAATCACCTTTCTATATATATGATATCATAATATGTAATTTAAAGAAAGAAAAAATATTAAAATATTAGGTATTTATGGAGATGTTTTTTATTATTTTGAATTATCTAAATAATAGGTTTGATTTTTGGTTTGAAAAATATCAAAATATGTAGACAAAACATTAATTTTCTTTTATACTTTATAATAAGGAGGAGTTAAGAATATGGAATATGGTTATTATGATACTTATACTACAGGTACATCAAATATGACAGGATTAGAAACTATACTTGGAGGTATGCTTTTAGTAATTTATCTTGTTGTTATGATTAATACAATACTTAGTATAATTGCTATGTGGAAGATTTACACTAAAGCTGGTAAACCTGGATGGGCTTCAATTATACCAATATATAATATTGTGGTATTATTCGAAATAGTAGGATTAGAATGGTGGCATGTATTAATTGCTATTTTTGTACCTTTTGCATTTTTAGTTTATTTAATTGTTATTAATGTAAAACTTGCAAAAGTATTTGGACAAGGAACTGGTATGATTCTTTTACTTATTTTTATTCCAATTATAGGACAATTAGTATTAGCATTTGGTAAATCAACTTATAATGGTCAAGTTAACTATTCAATGAATCAAGGTAATATGAATAATAATACAACGAATGTTAACAATAATGATTATTATTATAATGCCGAACTTGATCATATGACTCAAGGACAAATAAATGAAATGGTTAGAAATAATATGCAACAAGAACAAAATACTATCAATAATCAACAATTTAATAATCAAGTAAATACTATGAATAGTAATAATTGGAATCAAAGTAGTAATATCAATCAAATGAATAATCCTATCAACGAAGTAAATACTATGAACAATAGTAATTTGAATCAAAACAATATTAATAATCAAGGTAATATTAATCAAATGAATAATCCTATCAACCAAGCAAATACCATGAATAATAATATTCAACAATCAAACATTAATCAACCTAGTACAAAAACATGTCCAACATGTGGTAGTACTCAAGCACTTAATGCTATTGAATGTTCAGTTTGTGGAAGCAAAATTATGTAATTTAGTTATTAAAAACTTGTAAAGTTTTTATTATAGGACTCTGCAAGTTTTTATTTTTTAGCATATTTATATTGTTTTTGCAATTACTTTAAAATTTATAAATAATAAGCTGGATTTAAGTAATTTTTTTAAAAAATTGTCAAAAAATGTTTGACATTCTCGTAAACAATTGCTATAATTTAATTGAGCGTAGAGCTCAGATTGTGTCAATTGTTATTTCTTAATAACAATGGCTCGAATTCTAAACTATATTTACTGCTTTGAAAAACCAACCTTAACGGGTTGGTTTTTCATTGTATATAACAAGCTATATTATCACAAAAATTCCTTGTTTCTTCTTATTGTTTTATGTATTTAGAACTGTCTATACTAATAAGTGGTATAAATATATATGGAAATAAAATCATTAGTAAAATATAATTATCTTTTTTATTAAATACCCTACCTAATTTGCAAACAAATAATATATTAACAAATGGAAGAAAAAGTAAAATTACATATTTCTTGGAGCCAAATATATCTTCAGATAGACATAAAACATTATATATTGGGATTAAACAAACATAACCTTTTCTATTCATTTTTTCATTTAATTTCCACCATGCTATCATAATTAAAATTAATAGAATTATACTAAATATATTTATTGGATATATTTTTAATAATACATTATTGCCATATCCTAAATCCTTTTGCATTTTTATCAAGTCTTCTTTATATTTGCTAGAACCACTCATATATAGTAGAGAATTATCCATCTCAATAGATGTTTTGTAATAGTCTCCAAGTGTATATATTCTATAATAACTTACGTATATATTTGTTTTACTTTCTACTATGTTTGTATTGTTTAATACATCTTTATTCTTTAAGTTAGTGAATTTTAAGCTATTATTATATTTAATAAGTTCTATATCATATGGACAATTATTGATAGTTTTATAATATCTTATTATTCTCTTATCAGTTTGACTGTCCGTACTATCTAAAACCTGACATCCAATATTATTCATATATGCTATGAATTCTTCATCGGATACTTGTTTCTTGT
Source organism: uncultured Bacilli bacterium (assembly GCA_934096805.1). Classification (GTDB taxonomy): domain Bacteria; phylum Bacillota_I; class Bacilli_A; order RF39; family UBA660; genus JAEDJI01. The sequence continues at coordinate 251,963 of CAKOMW010000002.1, forward strand.
AAAATACATTAATATCTGTAAATACAATGCCTATAATTGATACTATAAATAATAGTATAAATATTGTTTGTTTTATAGTTAATTTTTTCATATTTTCACTCCGCTTTTACTTCTTCATTATTTATTAAAATACTCTCTACTTTTATCTCACTAACCACCACTAAATAAAATATATCATTTACAATTTTGCATGCAATATGTCATACCATTATATTTTTCCATCGTGTCTTCACTATAATTGCCATTTAAAACATCAGCGAATAAAAAGGCACTTCCAAAATAACAGATAATTCCAAGTGACCCAATTACAATGATTATTGTCGTTGCCACCGACATAACATGTTCTTTTTTTGTTTTAGATTTCATACAGCCCTCCTTAATTTCAATAGAGATGCTTAAGGAAAATAGTCTCCTAACCTTTAATACAGTATAACATACTACAAGAAAAAACTAAATATTTTGTCTATAAAAACCAAAAAAAACAAGGAATTAACCTTGTTTATCTGCCTCCTCCAACATATTAGTAATAAATATACCATATCCTCTTTTAGGATTATCAGTTAGAACATGAGTAACAGCTCCCACTATTTTATTGTTTTGAATAATTGGAGAACCACTCATTCCTTGAACTATACCATTCGTTTTTTTAAGTAATTGTTCATCAGTTATTTCAAATAATATATTTTTAGTAGAATCATTATCATTTAATTTTATTATATTTATCTTAAATTCTTCTTTTTTATCACCTTTTAATACAGTAATAAAAGAAGCTTCTCCAGTTGTAATTTCATTCCTATTCGCAACAGTAATAGTATCATTAGTATTTATTTTTTTATTATATTTACCATAGATACCATTTATTTTGTTTTTTGTTATTGAACCATATTTTTCTTCAACATAATATGTGGCATTTTTTTCTCCTGGTTTATTTCTAGTAGATTTTTCTATACCTGTTATATCTGATTTAAATATTGAACCATTTTTCATTTCAAATTTTAATCCTGTTGAAGATTCTACTATTTCATGTCCTAAAGCACCAAATATCTTAGTGTTTGGATCAATGAATGTAAGTGTTCCTATACCAATAATCTTATCCTTAATATATAATCCTGTTTTATACACATCTTGTTCTTTTATTAGTTGAATGCTGGTATTATAAGAATTATTATTACGTGTATATGTAATCTTTAATTCCTTTTTAGAGTCGTCCATAATCTCTGATAGATCAGTTATACTATTTATAACAGTGTCATCTACACTCGTTATGATATCGCCCTTTTTAAGTCCCGCAGCTTTTCCAGGTGAAGATTTTCCTACATTGTAAAATCCTACAACTAGAACACCTTTAGACTTAATCTCAATACCAATATTTTCTCCTCCTGGTACTACGTTATTTGAATAAGCATAACAAGATATTGGTATAATAAAAGTAACAAGTAGTAAAAGAGGCAGTAGTTTGTTTTTAAAATTTTTAAAAATCATTTAAATCAACTCCTTAAACAAACTACATTATTATTATTTACTATATGTCACAAATTATATTGATAAAAAAATGGTAATTTTAAAAAAAAACATAGTGTTAACTTTTATATTTATAGAACGAATTTTTACGTTTTTTCGGTCTATAAATTATTCTAATAGAAATATATCACTATTTTATAAAATAAAAAGACACTATATGCATAGCATCATTTTTTAGTTTTTTTAATACATTAAATGAATTACAATTGTATTTAGTTAAATAATGGTGTCAAGTTGCCAAGGCTAGAGCCATATATAATACTAGTTCCTTTTATACTCTTCTTATTAGAAGCGCTATAGAATATGTAATATTTACCTTTACTATAGAACATACTACTTCTATATATGCCTCTATTATCCCAAGCATTCTTATCTTTTGAAGGACCTAAAACTTTTGCAGCATCAGACCATTTTTCATTATCTTTACTACTCGAATAATACAAAGACATTACTGTTTCATTTCTTAAATTTTGAAGCTTTGGAACTGCAATAAACAACATTTCATATTTCCCATTATTTTTAATAACATCTAAATGCCATGGGTAAAGCTTACTAGATGCTGTCTTCATATGAAAAACTTTTTTAGAAATAGATTTTGTGAATGGTATTGAATCAAATTCTTCATATAAAATCTCCCATTCTTTGCAATTATTTGCATACCACATCTTATATTTACCATTTTCATAAACAATAGTTGGACTAAGAAGCTTATTAGGATTATCATTCCATCTCGAAGCATAATACACTTTTTTTGCATCACTCCAAGTATGACCATCTGTTGTATATTTCATATAAAGTGTTTCGCCAGATGCTTCCCATCTCCTCCAGAAACATTCTATTCTATCCAAATCACTATTATAAACTAACTCTGCATCAGAGTTAAACAGCGTTTTTCCAAGTCCTTCGCCCTTCGCTACATCTAATGGATTAGGAGTTCCCTCAGGAACAATCCATTTTTTCATATCATTACTTACTTTGATATGAGGATTTTCTTTAGTAGAATCATTTTTAGGGTAAGGTGTAAATACTAACCAATATTTATATCCTTTCCATCCTTTTTCAAAAAATAAGATATCAGGATGATATGCCTCAGTATCTCCATATACACTTTTTAAATTCAATTTATAGTTCGAATTAGCTTCTCCAGTTGTTTCCCAATTTATTGAAGAAAAGCTACTATAAGTGTATTTATTTTTTTTATCTTTCTTAACCGCCCTTACTTTGTAGTAATACGTATAATACTTTTTCAAAGCTTTATCATTATAATACAACTTACTTGTACTACCAATTTTTTTATATTTACCATTTTTACTAGTAGCTCTGTAAATTTCATAATCACTAGCATAAGGAATTTTATTATATTTTATAGTTAATCCTGTTTTTCCTAAAGTTGTAACTTTAATACTTGGCTTTATAAGAGCTAATTTTTTAGATTTAGCATCACTATATTTAGTATGAATTATTTTTCTATTTTGTTTTTTATATGCTCTTACTTTATAGTAATATGTATAATTAATTTTTACATTTGAAACATCTAAATATGTCCTTTTTGTACTATTTATCTTTTTATATTTACCATTTTTACTAGTAGAATAATAAACAGTATATCCATCAGCTTTTTTAACTGTACTCCAACTAATTCTATTTTTGTTATAAGATATTTGCACGACTTTAATATTTTTTACTTTTTGTTTCGTAAAATTATCATTATAAGCATTCACTACTTTATAGTTTAAAAGAACCAAACTAATTATTAAAAATAGCATTAATATTCTCTTCATAGTCTATTCCTCATTAGATAACTTTTTTAATTTATTTAAAAAGTCTTGTGAAGCAAGTGTAGCTATCTTTAAAAACTCCTTATAATTATCTTCTAAAATCAAATTCAAAATATATTTTTTTTCTGGCATATAAATTAATCGTTCATAAATGTAATATTTATGTTTTAACAAATGATTTCTTATTAAATTGTATATTTCTTTTTGCTCACTTTTAGAAAAAATATTAAAATTATTAATAAGTACATACATATGATGAGTAACAAAATTTTTCATATAGTAAACTTTGTAGTGTTCTAAAGATATATTCATTATTCTATCATGCTTGTCTAATCTATCACGAATATTATCCATTGTCATAGTTGTAGTTATTGAAGTACCCTTTCCATAAATATACCATGTATAAGCCACATTAGGAACAAAACCAATTTTATCAAAATGCATGTATATTTCAGCCATAAAAAGCACATCTTCATAAAGTCCTGAAGTAAATTTTATATTAGCTTCTTTTATTTTTTCTAAATTATACAATTTTGAGGTACTTATAGAATCTTCTAAAATTCTTTCTCTTTCTTCTAGTGTGTTGATAATTCGTTTTCTATATAACGAAGGAAACCAATATGAAGTATTTTTAGTTTTAAAGTATACCCTACGACATAGGCCACATACAACATCTAGTTTTTCTTTTTTTGCATAATCAACCATAATATTTAAAGAGTATTTACATATTTCATCGTCTGAATCAAGAAAGAAAACGTATTTACCACTTGCTTTATCAATTCCAAAGTTACGAGCTAAACCACAGCCTTCATTTTCTTTATAAAAATATTTTACTTTTTTAAATCTATCAATTATATCCTTAGGATTATCAGAAGAACCATCATTTACTACAATAACTTCATAGTTTTTATATCCTGATTTTTTTATAGATTTAAGAGCTCTTTTTAAAGTATCATTGTTATTATAAAACGGCATAATAATAGATACAAGTGGTTCTTTTTCTCTCTTCAATAGTTTTTTTATTTTAAATTTAAAAGTAGTAAGTTCAATATATAAATTACTAGTAAAAAGAGAGTTGCTTTTTAAAAGTTTCTTTTTTATTAAACTTTTTTTAATTTTTGGACGCCTAAGCTTTCTACTAGGGGTTTTTTCTACTTGTTTATTAGTATTTAATTCTTCTTTTTCACTATCTAGCTCATCAAATAAATCTAACCATTTTTTTATTATAGTTTCATTTGAAAACTTTTTTATAAATGAATCAAAACATTTATTTTCGACATTTTTCGCATTATTTAAAGTATATACGTAATGATTAATATTTCCTGTTTCTATTAAAGCACCAATACTATCATTTACTAAATCAGATGCTGATGTAAAGGAATCATATGAATAAACAGGAATTCCATATTTATATGCTTCAAGAATAATATAAGGAAATCCTTCGGTTAAACTAGTCATAACTAATCCTTGTTTATCTTTATATATTTCATCTTTATTACTACAATATCCATGTAAAATTATTTTATCTTCAAGCTTTAATTCTTTAATTTTGTTTTCAAATTCTTTTTTTAAGGCACCATCTCCATAAACATGAATCTTATAGTTATTATTTAACTTATTATCTTTAAATATTTCTATTATATCATATGGATTCTTATCGTCATCTAGTCTTGTAACACATACAAATTCTCCATTTTTCTTGTAATAATTTTTCCTATCTTTGAAATCAAAACCATTCTCAATATAGGTCAATTTTTCTTTTATATCATTATTAACATACTTTGCTAATGTATCCATATTTCCTTTTGTAAGCAATACAAACTTTTTATAGTTGTCTACTAAATAATTATTTATCGTATCAAGATGTGTAGCATAATAATTTCTAGTTACAATATCTTCAGTATCACCATGGAACATTAAAATTGCTTTTTTATTTTTCAAATGTTGTTGCATAGACATAAAAGCTCCAAATTGACATCCTATAATATAGCCATCTGTATTTGTTAAAATATATTTTGTTAAATAAGGATTTTTTTCTTTACTAAGTTTTATATCTATCAAATTATCTTTATCAAAAAATTGCATTTTTTCATTAGTTTTTGCAAACTCATTTTTACCTATGACAATAATTTTAGAATTATACTTTTCTTTAAATTCTTTGGCTAAATTTAATACAAAATTATGAATTCCTCCGATTTGGTTAAGATCATTAACTAAAAAAATTATTTCTTTTGTTTTTCTTGGAGTATCATCTAATGATAATTTTTGCACTAATGACTCAGTACTATTTTCTTTTTGATATGGGTAAAATTCTTTTTTTATTCTCTTTAAATTATGCTTAATTTCATCAACTCTATTTAAAAGATTATAGAAATCTTCTTCTGATGTAACAATATATTTTTCATCAACATAATCAGTAAGCTCAAACATAAATCCTCTGTCTTGCTCATACTCATTTTTATCATATTGATAAAATATAGCAGGTTTATCTAATACTGAATAGTCAAAAAATAAGCTAGAGTAATCTGTTACTAATAAGTCAGCAATTGCTAATAAATTATTTACTATTGGATATTCAGTACAATCAATAACATTATTTTTATTTTTTAACGTATTTAAATAGTGAAGCTTTGTAACTATTACCCATTCATCACTTGGTAAACTTTCTATTATTTGTTGTGGTTCAAATGGTAAGTAAAAATCCCCTTCTTTTCTAAAAGTTGGTGCATATAACAAAACTTTTTTATCCTTAGGAATATTTAAATCTTCTTTTATTTTTTCTTTTTCTTTTGGTTTTAAAAACAAAGAATCTGTTCTAGAAACAGCAGTTTCCAGAATTTCTCCACTATACAGCATAGAATTTCTTAAAAATCTATCACTATAAAATTTTGAAGGAGAAATCATCAAATCAATTCCGTAACAATATTCTAAAGCTTCATGGTAATATTCGGTATCTAAATCTACAAACATGTTTTTATACGGTATACCATGCCAAACACTAATTCTTTTTTGAGTTTTGCTAATTCTTGTAGTCCCGTTTATAGAACCAGCATCTATAATATAATCAGCAGTTAATCTCAGATATTGAGCAAAAAAAGAATTTTTGTTAATATACTTAACACTTCCTTCTTCTACTTTTTCATCTTCGTATTTATCACATATTACATATATATCAAACCTATCTTTATAATATTTAATAAAATTTTCTACATCTCCCATCACTTTATGATTATAAGCTGATGGAATTAAAACAAGTTGTTTTTTATATTCTTTTCTTTTCATAATTCACCTTACTAACTAATGCATAATTGTATGCATCTTTGCACATGTCTTCTATGCCTAATTGTGCTTCCCAATTCAATTCATTTTTTGCCTTATCAACATTAGCATAACAAGTTGCTATGTCGCCTTCTCTTCTTCCTACAAATTCATGGTTTATTTTTACACCATTTACTTTTTCAAAAGTATTTATCATTTCAAGAACACTATAACCTTTGCCTGTACCAAGATTAAAAACATCTATTCCAGGCTTAATATTCTCTAAAGCTGCGATATGACCACGAGATAAATCACATACATGAATATAATCTCTAACCCCAGTACCATCTTTTGTATCATAATCATTTCCAAAAACATTAACTTTTTCTCTCATTCCTAATGATGCCTCTAAAATTATAGGCATTAAGTTATTAGGAATACCATTAGGGTCTTCTCCAATTATTCCACTTTTGTGAGCACCAACTGGATTAAAGTATCTCAAAATAACAATTTCCATATCTTTATTTGCATGAGAAAAATCCCTTAACATTTCTTCAATCATAAGTTTTGTTCTTCCATATGGATTTAGAACTCCTGTCTCAGAAGTTTCATAAAGAGGCATTGTCTTTGCATTTCCATATACAGTAGCAGAACTGCTAAAAATAAATTTTTTAACGTTGTATTTATTCATTGCTTCTAATAAATAAACTGTACTTATTATATTGTTATCAAAGTATTCCAAAGGATACAAAACTGATTCTCCTACAGCTTTTGCACCAGCAAAATGCATAACAGCATCAAACTTTTCATGCTCAAATATTTTGTCTAATCCTTGTTTATTTCTCAAATCCATTTCATAAAAAGTGACTCTTTTACCTGTTAGTTCATAAATTTTATCGATTACTTCTAATTTTGAATTAGATAAATTATCTATAATAACAACCTCATAATTTTCATTTAATAAATCAACACAAGTATGACTTCCAATGAAGCCTGTCCCTCCAGTAACTAAAACTTTCATGTCTACCTCCCTAAAACAGTAAAATTTTTACAATTATTAGAATGCATATTTACCCTATGTACTCTTAATTACACTATATCATATTTGACTATTAAAGACAAGAAAATTGCTTATTTTATCCCAGAATTCTATTGAATTTTTATACGTATTTTTTCAAACTTCAATTTAATACTTAAATTAATTAACTTTAACATGCAACTTTTCTCAAGTACTCATTTTTATCCTAAAATATCCATATTCATTATTAAATTTATAAAATGATTACAACATAATGTACATATTTGTTTATAACAAAAACTACCTTTCGGTAGCTATGTTATTCACTTTTAATGATTTTAAATAATTATAGTATTTTTCTCTAAATCTCTTTGTTATTTTTAGTTTTCTTACTAGTTTAAAAATAATTTGTCTTATATATTCTAATCCAGCACAAACTACAAAAATAATAACTACATCAATAAATAAGTATATCAAATACTCATATGAATAAATTGGACCATTATCAATTCCAAGCCATTTGTACATATACATTCTCACAAAACTATTATCCGAAATAAGGTAAACTCCTAGAGTCAAACCTGATACCTTATTTATAAATTTACTTTTTATATTCAAAGTTTCAAAATATAGGAAATAGAAAATTGTCTGAAATATTATAATAGGATTACTATAAGCTGATGTCATAGAATCTATTCCACCAAAAAGATCTTTAAAAACACTATTATACGTTGAAAATTCTATACAAACATAATGAAGCATAACATTAAAAATCACCATAAACATTAATAACGATAATAATACCAACTTATATGCATTTTTAGAAATATTTTTAAACAAATAGCTTTCTTTAACTGGATTCTCTCTCAAGTATGCACCAATTAAATATAAAAATATAAAATTAGTTAAGTTATACCCACTATTAGAAAAAGCTTTTCCACCCGTAAAAAATGGTATTAACGAAAGAATTAGAAATAACACTAATAATATCTTTTTTTGTTCTGATTTTTTAGTTCTATTTATTATACAATTCAAAATTGGACTTATACAATATAAAAAGAAATAATATTTAACATACCAATACTCATTTATATTAAGGGGAAATAACTCCCATAATATTTGAACCTTTGTTAATTTGATTAAACCAAGCCAAGCAAACAAAACCATTATTACAATTTTATAAAACATAGTAGATGAAATTAATGCCCACAATTTTGATTGCTTAAATTTAGAATTAGACTGATAATACCCAGTTAACAAAACATATGAGTTTACATGCAATAAAAGAAAATAAAATATAAATGTAAAAGCAATAGATAATGTTGGATTTTTCGAATTAGTAATTAAATTCCCATGATACAATACATGACCCATCACTATCATTAACATAGAGATTATTCTCATTAATTCAAAATTAGAATTTCTTACTTTCATAATGTTTGTCCCCCTGAGTATCGTTATAACCTAATTATATATAATATTTATATATATTGTCAATAAAATCTTAGTAAGAAATTTTTATCTAAATTACTCATTTTATTAAATAAAAAAGCACCTAAATACTTAAGCACTTAATTATTCAATCTCTGTTTTAAAGTATCAACAGTAGAAAAACCATTTATCTTAATTCTTGGAATTTCAAACTGTTTAGAGTTCCTTGTCGCATATTCTAAACTACTGAACTTAAATCCCAAACGATAACCATTTTCTTTTACTTTATCAGTTAAATCCTTTGTATAAGATCCATAAGGATATGCTATATACTTAAAACCATATTTTTTATTTTTATCAAAATCATTTTGAATTTCTTTTTTTGTCATATTTTTTATTCTGAAACCATCTTTTTCTCTATAATGAAAATTATAACTATGACTTTGTAATTCAAATTTAGGATATTCTATTTTCATTTTATTCATGATATCTTTTGTTAAAAATGTTCTTTTAGTGTGGGTAACATCATATTTATAGTTTTTTTCTGTTCTACTGCCTACAACGAACGAAGTAGCATAAAAGTTATATTTTTTAAGAATAGGCATTACTAGATAATAATCTTCAGCATTACCATCATCAAAAGTTATAACTACAGATTTTTTAGGTAACCAACATTTACCCTTATACCAGCAATAGAATTTATCCATACTAACAGGATTATAATTATTATCATAAAGATATTTTATTTGTTTTTCAAAAATAGTTACTCCAGCTGTCCATTCATCATTTTTTAAATGTTTATTTTTATAATCATCAGAAACTATTCTATGCCAAGTTAAAATTGGTATTTTAGTAGCACCTTTTTTTTCATCATTAATTAGATACTTGCCATATTTTGTATTACTAGAACATATATAGCCTGTTTTCTCATTAATATATATTTTAAAGTACCCCTCACTACAACCATATCCTTTTGTTTTATCTTTGTTTTGCAAAACAACTTTTGTATTACTTTTTATATTAGAAATTTTTTTCTTAGAACTATCTGATGTAGCAAATATTGTTATATTTTTATCGGTTCTTGTAGTCCAATTAGATAACGAAACATAATTGCTACATATATAGCCTATTTTATTATTAGCTCTTATTTTAAAATAACCTTTACTACAATTTGCACCATAATATTTTTTTCTTGATAAAAGAGCAATATCTTCTCCATATTTAAAAGTTGTAATTATTGGAGAAGTATTATTTTTTTTTATTCTAGCTGGTGAAGAGTTAACTTTTAAAACTCCAATCTGATTAGTCTTTGCTACATATTTAGAGCATATATATTTAGTAGTATTTTTATAATTCACCTTATAATACCCTTCTTTACATCCAACACCTTTTACTTTATTTTTAAATTGCATAGATAAACCAGTACCATAATTTATATATTTATAATTCTTTTTAGACTTAGGATTACTTTTTAAATAGGCTCCTCCTCTTGATGATACAATAAGAGTACTACTATTATTACAATCTCTTGTATTATTAGCGCATACATATTTATTATGACCATTTATAGTTATTTTATAGTATCCTGCCGAACAACCTTTAGCTTTAGTCCTTTTTCCAGTTTTCATAGAAACATTTTTATAAGCATTTATTTTAGTATAATTTTTATATTTGTTACTTGGACCATTCTTTACTGGGGTATTTTTTTTCTTTACAAGAACACTAATATTAGAATTACTAATATAATTAGAACATATATATCCAGTTTTATTTTCATGTTTTACAAAATACCAACCTTTACTACAATTTTGATTATCTGTTTTTAATGTGTTTTCTACTAGAACCATATCATTATATTTAACCTTTTCTATTGTTTTATAGCTTGTACCTGGTCCTGTTCTTAAATTAAGACCATTTGTATTAGTCACTCTATAATAAGTCAAAGCATTAGCATCTACAATAAAAAATGCAAACGAAATAAATAATAAAAATATAAAACTTCTAAACTTCATATTACTCCTCCAAATAAAAATATACCCTCTGTCATTAATATTATATCATTTTTATTTTTTAATAGCACTACTTTTTTTGTTTTTTTATTTTAAAATTGCTTCTTCAAATCAAAAGAAAGCAAATTAATCTTCGCTTTCTTTTTCCTTAATCTCTTTAATTTTTTCTTCTATTCTATCTCCATATTCTATTGAATTATCATAGTGGAAACTTAGTTGAGGCATTTTTCTTATTTCAACTCTTTTTGCAAGTTCTAATTCAATAAAATCTGCTGCCTTATTGAGAGCTTTTATTGTTTCTTCTTTAAACTCAGGTTTTAATGTTGTAAAGTACACCTTAGCATATGACAAATCATTAGTAACATCACAACCTGTTAAAGTAACAAACTTTATATGCGGATCTTTTACCTCTTCCATAATAATATAGCTTATTTCTTTAGTGAAATTGCTACCTATTCTCTTAGTTCTTATACTCATCTCTTAATCTCCTCAATTACATAAGCTTCAATTACATCATTTTCTTTTATATCACTAAAGTTTTCAATTGTTATACCACACTCTACACCTTTTTTTACTTCATTTGCTTTATCTTTTCCTCTTTGTAATGTTCCAATATTACCATCATATACTACTATGCCATCTCTTATTACCCTTGCTTTAGAATTTTGCTTTATAATACCATCTTGTACATAGCAACCTGCAATTGTTCCTACTTTTGAGAATTTAAATAATTGTCTTACTTCAGCAGTACCAATTACTTTTTCTTCATATTCTGGGTCTAGCATACCTAGCATAGCGTCTTCTAGTTCTTCAATTATTTTATAGATTACATTGTGTAGCCTAATATCAGCATTATATTCTTTAGCTATTTCTAATATTTTATTACTTGGTCTTACATTGAATCCAATTATAATAGCATTTGAAGCATTAGCAAGAACGATATCACTTTCAGTAATAGTACCAATACCACTTCTTATAACATCTACTGTTACACCTTCAACATTTATCTTTGAAAGTGACTGTTTTATAGCTTCTTCTGAACCTTTTACATCTGTTTTTAATACAATGTTAATGCTTTTGGCGCCCTCTTTTACTTTATTAAATAAATCTTCAAGAGTCATTCCAGAACGATTAGTATTAGCTTCTTTACTTCTTAGTTTTCTTTCTTCTGCTATTTTTTTTGCTTCTTTTTCAGTTTCAAAAGCCATAAAACGATCTCCTGCAACTGGTGGTTCATTAAGACCAGTTATTTCAACTGGAGTTGATGGAAGTGCCTCGATGATATCTTCGCCTTTATCGTTTTTAAGAGTTCTAATTTTTCCATATACATTTCCTACAACAACCGGATCACCAAGACGTAAAGTACCATTTTGTATTAAAATAGTTGTTATAGAACCAACATTTTTATCAAGTCTTGATTCTATTACAGAACCAGTAGCATATCTATTAGGATTAGCTTTTAATTCGTTCATATCCGCGATTAAAAGAACATTTTCTAATAACTCATTTATTCCCATTTTAGTCTTAGCACTTATTCTGTTTACTAAAATGTCTCCTCCCCATTCTTCTGGGGTAAGACCACATTCTGATAACTCTTGTAAAACTCTATCAGGATTAGCATTTGGTAAATCCATTTTATTTATCGCTACAATAATTGGTACTTTAGCAGCTTTAGCATGATCAATAGCTTCTCTTGTTTGAGGCTTAACACCATCTTCAGCCGAAACAATTATTATTACAATATCTGTTACACTAGCACCACGAGCTCTCATTTGAGTAAAAGCTTCATGACCGGGTGTATCAATAAATGTAATTAGTCTATCATTTATCTTTACTTGATAAGCTCCAATATGTTGAGTAATACCTCCAGCTTCTCCTTCCACAACATTAGCATTTCTAATAGCATCCAAAAGAGAAGTTTTTCCGTGGTCAACATGTCCCATTATAGTTACAACCGGAGGACGAACAGTTAAATCTTCATCTTTGTCTACTATTTCATACTCTTCAAAATTCGCAATATCTCTCGTTTCTTCCTTTTTTAATTCTTTTCCATAATCTAGCACTATAACTTCAGCAGTAGAAAAATCCAAACTTTGATTAAGAGTAGTTAAAACCCCCAAATCAAATAACTTTTTTACAAGTTCTGATGGAGAAACTTCTAAAGCATCTGCTAATTCCTTAACAGTCATATTATTTTTATAAAGAATATCTTTACTTGAAGTATTATCATTACTTACTAACTTTTCTTTATGTTTATAAATATTTTTTTTAGCCTTTAAATACTTGGAATTATCCTTTTTCTTTATTATTGTATCCTTCTTTTTCATCTTAACAACTGAATCATCCTGAGTTGTCTCAATTCTTAAGTCCTTTTCTAATTCATCATCATCAAGTATTTCCTCATCATCTTCATAAACTTCATTTTCTACATCATCATTTGATATTTCATTGTCCAAAAGAATAATGTCATCTTCATTTAACATATCAGTATCTGTTGTACAATTAATATCAAGTTTTTTACATAGATTTAGTATTTCCTCAACACTTTTATTTACATCGCTTGCATATTCTAAAACATTCATCATTTTTATCACCTCATCTATTTATATTTTTTAATGGGTTACATTAAAGATAAGCTTTTTATTTTCTTACCCTACTAAGATTTTCTATTTTAGAGAACTCATATGCTACCCTTAATTTATCTTTTTTTATTGGAATGCCATACACTTTACATTCCGAAAGAAAGCTTACTTTCTCCCTAAATCTCATTAAAGTCTCTTTACTATCACATTTATTAATTATCTCTAAATCGTTATTTACTAATATTGCTAATATCGTATCCTCATCATATTTATGATTAATCATTACTTTTTCAATAGATTGTGTATCAAAATCAGGAACATATTTAACATAATTATAATTATTTTCAATACTGTCAGTATCTATAAAAACATTTAATCTTTGATAATGATTCATCTTTAATTTTTTTGTTTTTAAATTATAATTATGAACTTTAACATTTTCTATTCTTTTCATATCACGAATTAATAATAGATATTAGTTCATCATAAATGCAATCAGGTATTTTAATTTCCAAATGTTTTTCTAACTTTTTTGAGACTTTAGCTTTTTCTACAACAGAAATATCCTTTTTTAAATACGCACCTCTTCCATTGGCTTTTCCCGTTATATCAACAATTACTTCAGCTTCTGGAGTTCTAACTACTCTGATTAATTCCTTTTTAGGATATTTTTCATGAGTTATGACACATGTACGCATTGGGATTTTTTTCATTTTCATGACTATTCACCTACTTTAATACTTATGCCCATTTCTTTTACTTGTTCACTATTTTTTACATCAATCCTATACTTAGTAAGACGAGATGCTAATTTTACATTTTGTCCTTTCTTTCCAAGTGCAAGTGAGAAATCATCTCCATCTGCGATTGCTAAAGCTTCTTGTTTCTTAGGATCTAAAATATAAACAGATATATTTTTAGCGGGACTTAAAGCATTTTTAATAAATTCTTCTTTGTCATTAGAATACTTTATAATATCTAGTTTTTCATTCCCTAACTCTTTAATAATTCTAGAAATTCTAGAACCCTTTTCACCAATACAGCATCCAATAGGATCAATATTTGCATATTCTGAATATACTGCTACCTTACTACGAGAACCAGGATCTCTAGCAACACCATAAATCATTACAGAACCATCTGCAAGTTCTGGTATTTCTAATTCGAATAATCTTTTTACAAAGTTATAATGTTTTCTAGATAATAAAATTATTGTTCCCTTAGGATTACTATTTACCTTAGTAACATAACATTTTATAGTAGAACCCATTTCTATTTTTTCATCACCAATTAATTCACTCTTAGGAAGAATACCATTAGTTCTACCTAAATCTATATAATAGTTTCTTTCATCCTCAAGTGATACTATACCAGAAATTAATTCTCCTTCTTTACTTTCAAACTCTTCAATTAAACTATTTCTTTCAGCTTCTCTTATCTTTTGCACTACAACTTGTTTAGCAGTGGAAGCAGCAACACGGCCAAAATTATCAGGTGTAACTTCTGTATCAAATGTATCGCCAATTTCTTTGGTCTTATCTCTTTTTCTAGCATCTTCCAAAGATATTTCTGTTTCTGGATCCAAAACTTCCTCCACTACTGTTATATAAGAATATATTTTTATATCCCCAGTATCTCTATTAATTATTACTTTAGCATTTGTCTTGGAATCAAAATTTTTCTTATAAGCCGATAAAAGAGCCAATTCCATAGCTTCAAAAATAATATCACGGTCTATGTGTTTTTCTTTTTCTAACAAATCAACTGCTTTTAAAAACTCATCACCTTTCACTTTAATTACCTCCTTTTTCTCTAGATGATACATCTAGTAAATACTTCTCTTTAATAAAGTCATATTCATCAAGTTTTTTTGATATTACCTTAGTAGCTGTAACTATTTTATCTATATCAAGAATTTCATCACTATCTAAAATAATATTCAAAGTCTTTTTTTGATACTTAATATCATAAACCCACATATTTAAGTCTTTTAGGGGTT
This sequence comes from uncultured Bacilli bacterium, assembly GCA_934096805.1. Classification (GTDB taxonomy): domain Bacteria; phylum Bacillota_I; class Bacilli_A; order RF39; family UBA660; genus JAEDJI01. The sequence continues at coordinate 267,559 of CAKOMW010000002.1, forward strand.
CTTCTAAAACTTTTTTTATTTCTTCCATGATACCTCCAAAATGAAACAAAAAGTGGGAGATTCCCACTTCGTTGTAAGTTTATTATACCACATAATTTAATAATTGCAAGAGTTTTAAAAGAAAATACCATGAGAAGATATAGGTTAAAGAGGCTTAAGAGGCCTGAACACCAAGCGAAACGCGGAACGAGATGTTATCGTACGCAGAACCATAGTCGGAGCTGAAGTAGAAAGCCCCCGCGCTCGTACCATTATCGTAGATGCCCCCACGTATGAACCAAGGGCTGGACGAGTATGGAAAGAAGGCGTAATCTGAATACCACGAAGTATGAGAACTAGAATTTGGTGCCATTTCTTTTGTTGCATCTCCTAATCTTCCTCCTGTATATGTTGTATAACTGCTATTATATGTATATCTATCATAATACTTTGCTAATGGATATGTTGTTGTACTCCAGTTTGATGCATTTGATGCTTGAAACTGATTTGATGAATTTACTATGTTACCCATTGTATATTCATAGGAACCTCCACTCATATCATACACTCCATATACATTTCCAGTTGTACTTGCTTTTACTCCACTTTCTCCATTATATTTATTTTTATCTGTTGTACATGTTGTTAATGATTCACTTGCACTTACTTCATCTGCTCCAATGCCTGTTGTAAATGTGCTACAGTTATTTATTGTTAGCTCTTCACATGTACCATTTGTACATCTTCCATATTTAGAGTGATATAAGTATGTTACTGCTCCCCATTCTGTATTCTTCATCATATGTATATCTATATTATTGTTATCTCCTGTTAACTCTCCATTCCAATTAAATGTTGTACTACTACTTTGTGGAAAGCCATATACGTTATTTGCTTTCTCCATTTGTCTTGCATCTCTAAATTGGTATGATACTGCTTCATTTCTTAATGATTGGACATTTGGTTTTATTATTACTGTTGATTCTGTTGTTGCACTACTCTCAAACTTACCTACCCATAATCCTGTTAGTTCTGTATCTCCAAAGGTAAAGGATGGATGGGTATATGTGCTTGTTCCTGCTTTTAAACTTCCATTTGTTGTATCAGTACATGTTTGTGATGTAGTTCCACTTCCTGATACATTATCAGTACACTTTATTGTGCCTGTGCTATTTGTTTCTTTTTCAAACCTTATCTTTATTTCTTGTGGTGTATTTGTATTTAAATACGTATATGTATACCTTGGTATCCATACCCACATTGTATTTATATCATTCATATTTATTTCTGTGCCCTCTTTAGCATTTAGATAAGTGTTTCTATTTGTATCTGTAACAGTAACAGCATTTGCCCACATTTTATTATTATAATCATACCATTTATATGTTTCATTTGTATTATTACTATTTGCTTTCTTCCAACTACTACTTGTATTATCATAGTATACAGGTATCATATTTTCTGTTAAAACTGGTGCATTTGCACCACTCCTATCAGGAACATTAACACTAAGTTTTAACACATTCTTAGACTCTACACTACTACTCCACTTTGCATATGAGGCATTTGTAAGATTATAAGAGATTACTCCTGTTACTACAAGAAAAAGAATACCTACTAAACTTAATAGATATTTATTATAGTCGTTTATATCTTTAAATAAGGGGTTTTGTTTTATTTTATTACTAGTATTTTGCCCCCCCCCCCAGACGAATATTTGTTTTTCATATTGCTTATTAGGTGTTTATAAATAATGAATAAATTTTTGTAGTTACACCTGTCCTCCTCTTTAGTTTTCTTAACTTAATTTTAATACAAAAAAATACTTTTTTCAAGTACCTTAATTTATTTTTATTTTTCGTTGACATACGAATGTATATTTACTATTATTGTTTTAGGAGGTAGCTAATTGTTGGTACTCCTCTGTTCTATGTTACTCCTAGGGGGTTCATAGAATGGTGGTGATAATTATGTGGAAAGGTTTTAATTATGTACAGTCTAATAGCATTTTGTGTTGTTTTATTGTTATTAATTATTGCAACAAAGCATTAATTAAAGAGAAGTACCAACTCAACTAAGAGTCGGTGCTTCTCTTCTTAAACAAATGCAACATAGAACAGAGATAGTACTAACGTCCAGATTAGTATATCTCTTTTTTAGTATATTTTATTTTGTTCAAAATATACTACTTGTTCCTGACTAAATAATACCATATATTAATTTAAAATGCAATATTTTTAAAATTATTGTTTCATATGTAATTAAAATAGCGACGTCTCTCTGATATAGAGAAACGTCGCTTCCCAAAAAACTAGGAAACCGACGTTCAAGGAACGTGCTTCTATATATAATATACTACTTATTCTTGTTTTATACAAGTAATTTTGATTAATTATTTAATCAATTATAGTTAATACTGCACGGAATGTACGTCCACTTCCTGAAGCACCATCACTACCTGTAAAGTGAAATGCTCCAACTTGCGAACTATCGTTATAACCTCCACCACGTATAAAGTAAGGAAGATACGAATAAGGGAAAGTTGCCGAATCAGAGTACCAATTTCCTGTTGTTCCTGTTGGAGCCATTTCTACTGTTGCATCTCCTAATTTTCCTCTTGTATATGTTGTATTGCTATCATTATATGTATAACTATCATAATACTTTGCTAAAGGAGTTGTAGTGGTACTCCAGTTTCCTGCATTTCTTGTATAAAACTTATTAGAAGAATCCACCATATTTCCCATTGTTTGATCCCAAGAGCCACCACTCATATCGTATATACCATATACATTTCCTGTTGTACTTGCTTTTACACCATTTTCTCCATTATATTTATTCTTATCTGTTGTACATGTTGTTGACGAACTACTAGCAGTCACATAATCTGCTCCGATTCCTGTTACATATGTACTACAGTTATTAGTAGTTAATTCTTCACATGTACCGTCTGTACATCTTCCATATTTTGAGTGATACAAATATGTTACTGCTCCCCATTCCATATTTTTTATTGTATGTGTATCTATATTATTATTGTCTCCAGTTAAATTACCATTGTAGTTAAATGTTGTACTACTACTTTGTGGAAAGCCATATACATTACTTGCTTTCTCCATTTGTCTTGCATCTCTGAATTGATATGACACTGGTTTATATCTTAATGATTGTACATTTGGTTTTATTATAATTGTTGACTCTGTTGTCGAATCACTTGTTGGTATTGTGGTTGCACTACTCTCAAACTTACCTACCCATATTCCTGTTAGTTCTGTGTCTCCAAATGTAAATGCTGGATGGGTATATGTGCTAGTTCCTGCAACTAAACTTCCATTTGTTGTATCTGTACATGTTTCTGATGTAGTACCAGAACTAGCTACTGCATCAATACACTTTATTGTACCACTACTGCTTATTCCTTTCTCAAATTGTATTTTTATCTCCTCTGGTGTATTGGTATTTAAATATGTATATGTATATCTTGGTATCCATACCCACATTGTATTTATATCATCCATACTTATTTCTGTTCCTACATCTGCACTTAAATAAGTACTTCTGTTAGTGGAACTAACAGTCACTGCATTTGCCCACATCTTTTTATTATAATCATACCATTTATCTACACTATCTGTATTAGTACTATCTGCTTTTCTCCACACTGCATTATTTTTATCATAATATACAGGTATCATGTTCTCTGTTAAAACCGGTTCATTTGCTCCACTTTTATCTAAGTTATTTACTACTATATCACTAAAGTATTGTTCTGCTTCAAGTTTTAACTTTAAAAATATTTGTTGTTCTGATATATCATCTATATTTGCACTTTCATCTATCCATAGTCTTAATTTATATGTATCTTTTTTACCTTTTTTAATTTCTTTTTCATTTAAAAGTTCATTTAATTCAGATAATTTATATGGCCCTTGTTCTTCTCCATTTATTTCTAACCCTACTCTTATTATATCCTTACTTAAAAGAGTACCACTGTAAGATGCTTTACTTGTTTCATCATCTATTATTAATACTTTATACATAGAATTAACACTACCTTTATTCTCCACTGTAAAAGTATATACTTCTTCTTGCAACAATCCATCAACATCAGAAAGAGGACTAAGACCTAAATCTATCCCTGTTGAAGGTTCATTTAAAACAACTTCTAGGTTACCTAATTTTACTACTTGATTATTAGTATCAGTAAAAGTACCTGAAAAAATTGCATAAGATTGTCCTACTAGGATAAGACAAAGTGCAATAAATCCTAATGCAAAAGATATAAATCCTAATTTAATATTAATACTTAAATTCTTAAATTTATTTAACATGTTATTACCTCCTTTAGAGAAATAATATCCTCTAAAGCATATATTTTATCTAATAAAATAATAGCATAATTTATTAAAATATACAATTTCTTTTTTTATCAACAACTTATTAAACTATATTCTTAATCCTATTAATATTATTATAATCATTAAGCACATAAGAAGAACTAACCACAATATCAACATGTTCTAACTTATCAAGAACTTTATCATTAATTCCCCCATCTATCTCTATCTTAATAAAACAATTTCTTTTTTTAATTTTTTCATGCAATAGTTTTATTTTATTCAAAGAAGAATCTAGAAACATTTGTCCACTTTTACCAGGTTCAACACTCATTATTAAAACCATATCTATTCTATCAAGATAAGAATATACACTTTCAATACTAGTACTTGGTTTTATAGATATGCCAACTTTAAAACCATATTCTTTTATTTTATCAATAACTTCATCTAAATTATCTATTTCATAATGAACAGTAATATATTCTATATCATAACCAATCAACTTTTTGATATATTTAAGTGGTTCACAAACCATAAAATGAATATCATTCTTTTTAGTAGATAAACTTAAACAACTAATAAGTTCATCAATAGGAAGATTTTTATTTTGTACAAACTCCCCATCCATAACATCAAAATGAATATAATCTGTATTTGTTTCATTTAACTCAAGAATAGTTTTTCTATAATCTTTATTACTTAAAAATGATGTTGATACCTCTTTCATAATTACCTCTTTTCAATAAATTTCTTATAATTATTATAACGAGATTTTAATATATTTTGATTATTCTTTATATTGCACTCTTTCTCATTAATATGCATGCAATTTTTATAAGAACATTTGTACCTATCAAACTCAATAAAAGAATCTCTTATTTGTTCATCTGTATATTTTCCTAAATCAATTGCTGAAAATCCTGGAGTATCTAATACTTTCCCCTTATATAATTCAACAAGAGTAACATATCTAGTAGTATGTTTGCCTCTTCCAAGTGCATGTGATATTTCATTAGTCTCAAAATTCAAATTTTTATCAAGACTATTAAGTAAAGTAGATTTTCCTGCTCCAGTTTGTCCTGTAAAAACAGTAGTCTTATTTTTAAATAATTTTTTTATTTTAAATAACTCTGTATTATATACTACCTTATATCCTATTTTCTTATAGTATTTAATTATTTCTTTTAATTGCTTAAATTCTTCTTTTTTTAACAAGTCTTTTTTAGTCAAGCATATTATAGGAGTAATATCATTAACTTGACATATCACTAATAACTTATCTAAAAGATTAGTTGAAAAATCTGGTTTTTTCAAACTAGTAATAATAAAAGCTTGGTCAATATTTGCAACACTTGGTCTTAAAAGACTATTTTTTCTAGGTAATATTTCTAATATATATTTATTATTAATATCGAATAAAACATAATCCCCAACTTGGAGAGTTATGTTTTCATTCTTAAACTTACCTCTTGCTTTACAAATATATTCTTTGTCATTATACGAAACAAAGTAATCATTACTTATTATTTTTACAATTTGTCCTTTCATATTACTCCTTATTCAGTCTTATTATTAGAATCATCTGGGGTAGCAGGTTGAGTTTTATCGGTATCTGGTTTTGTTTCACTAGGAGTAGCACTATGAGTACCACTAGGAGTTTTACTTGGTGTATCAACTCTTTTCTTAGCAATTGTAATTTTTAAAGTAGCACCTTTAGTTATTACTGTATCTTTAGCTCTACTTTGCTTTATAATTGTACCAACTTCATAACTATCAGTTTCTTGGTATTCCTTTTTTAAAGTAATACCCTTTTCTTTAGCCCACTTTTCAGTTTCTTCAACTGACCAGCCTTCCTGAACTATATCAGGATATTTTTCTACAGCACTTGGAATATAAAGAGTGATTTTATCCTTTTCTTTTAACTCTTCACCAGCTTTAACAGATTGTCCAATTATCTCTTGAGCATCATATTTTTTAGAAGAATCCACTTCTTTTTCTTCAACAGTTACCTCAATGCCAGACATTTCAAGCTTAGTCTTTATTTCAATATAATTCTTACCAGTATAATCTTCAACAACAACTTTTTCTACTCCAGAAGAGACTATAAGAGTGATTTTACTTCCTTCTTTTATGATTCTTCCTGCCCCAGGAGTTGTACCAATTACTTTACCCTCATCAACATCCTTAGACACTTCTTCTTCTAAGTCAGCATTTACTTCAAGTCCTAAACTTTTAAGTTTTTTCTCAGCTTCTTCAACTGTATAATTAGAAACATCTGGCACTTTAACATCATCTGGCTCACTTATCTTAGGCCAAATAAGGAAAACAAATGCTAATCCCAAAAGAAGTACTGCAAAGATAATACCCAAAATAACTATTTTTTTATTTTTCTTATCTTCTGTATCGTCTTTTATTTGACTTACTAAACTATTATCTATATCAGAAGAAGTAGAAATAACTCCCGTATCTTCAAGAATGCCCTCATTATATTTAAGCTTTCTAGGAGGCTCATTTAATCTATCTTTATCAAGACAAGTTTTTAAATCCTCGTGCATTTCATTTGCATTAGCATATCTATTTTTAGGATTCTTAGCAGTTGCAGTTCTCAAAATGTTTTCAATACTTTGAGGAATATCTGGAAACTCATCTCTTATATTAGGAAACGGTTCCTTTAAATGCTTCAAAGCTATTTCAACAGCATTATCTCCTCTAAAAGGAAGAGAACCTGTAAGCAATTCATACATCATTATTCCAAGTGAATAAACATCGCTTTTTAAAGTAGCACCTTTTCCATTAGCTTGTTCTGGGGGAAAATAATGAACAGACCCCATTGCAGAATTAGTTTGTGTAAGCTGTGTAGCATTAAGAGCCATAGCTATACCAAAATCAGTTATCTTTATTTCTCCATCATCTTTTATTAAAATATTTTGTGGTTTTAAATCCCTGTGTATAATCAAATTATCATGTGCTGCTCCCATAGCACTAGTAATTTGAAGCATAATATCAACAACTTCATGAACAGTAAGCTTTTCTCTTTTCTTTAACAATTGTTTAAGATTCTTACCAGGAACATATTCCATTACTATATAATAATCACCATCATCTTCTCCGACTCCATAAATTTGTACAATATTACTATGAGAAAGAGAGGAAGCTGAAAGTGCTTCTCTTTGAAATCTTCTTACAAACTTCTCATCAGTTGCCAAATCACCACGTAAAACTTTTATAGCAACCTGTCTTTTCAAAATATTGTCAAAAGCAAGATACACATTAGCCATCCCACCTTCTCCAATCGTTTTTATTATTTCATATCTATCATCTACTAATTGTCCTTTTACTATCATTTTATCAACACCCTTCTTACCTTACCATATAAGCAATTGATATATTATCATTGCCACCCCTGTTATTAGCTTTTTTAATCAACTTAATAACCTTTTCTTCAATCGAAAGCTCTTCAAGTAAAACATGTTCAATTTGTTCATCTGTAAGCATTGTTGTAAGACCATCTGATGATAGAATTATTTCTTCAATCTCCATATTACAATCAAAAATATCTATCTCTACAGGATCATTAATTCCAAGTGCATTCATTAGAATATTCTTTCTCGGATGATTTCTAGCCTCTTCTTTTGTAAGTTCTCCAGCACTTACCAATAAGTTTACTAAAGTATGGTCATAAGTCACCTTATGTAATTTCTTATCTTTCATTACAAAACCTGAAGAATCACCAATATTGCCAAATAGAATATAATCTTTAGTCACTATTGAAAGCACTAAAGTTGTACCCATTCCCTTACTCTCTTGATGTTCATCAGTATATTTAAATATCAAACTATTTATTTCATTAACACTATTTCTAATCCACTCAACAGCATCTTGTTTTGTCATCTTGAAAAAGCTTTCACTAAATCTCTTACCAAGATAACTTATTGCTATTGATGATGCTACTTCTCCCGCAGAATGACCACCCATGCCATCCGCTACTGCCATAAAAGTTGCTCCATCTTCATTAGTTAAAATAATAACACTGTCTTCATTATGATCTCTAACCAAACCAGTATCAGTAAGATAAAACGTTTCCATCCTATCCCTCCTTCTTTGATCTTAATTGTCCACAAGCGGCAGAAATATTACTACCAAATTCCCTCCTTATGGTCACATTAACATTTTCTTTCTTAATTATATCATAAAAATTCATAATTGTATCCTTTTTACTTCTTTTATAAGAAATATTACTATTTTCATTATAAGGAATTAAATTAATATAACAATTAAGTCCCTTAACTAAAGAACATAACTCTTTTGCATGAGCCTTACTATCATTAATACCATCAAGTAAAATATATTCAAAAGTAACTCGACGGTTAGTCAAAGAAATATAATCTTTAACAGAACGCATTAATTCCTTAAGAGGATAAACTTTATTAATTGGCATCAATTTATTCCTTAATTCATCATTCGGAGCATGTAAACTAATAGCTAAATTAACCTGAAAAGGTAACTTACTAAATTCATATATTTTAGGAACTATTCCACAAGTAGAAACAGTAATATGACGGGAACCAATATTAAGACTCTTATGAAAATTAGCAATCTTAATAAAACGAACCAAATTATCAAAATTATCAAAAGGTTCACCAATACCCATTATAACTATATGAGTTATCTTTTCGTTAATTAATTCTTCAATCATCATTATCTGAAGAATCATTTCATAAGCATTAAGATTACGTACTTTCTTTCTGCGACCACTTTCACAAAAACTACAACTCATATTGCATCCAACTTGACTAGATATACAAAGACTAAGTCCATAATTGTGTCTCATAAGAACACTCTCAATATGCTCTCCATCAAAAAGTTTAAACAAATATTTAGAAACCCCAATATCCTTTTCTTCACTTACTATTTCAAGCTTAGATATAGAAAAAGAAGATTCAAGTAATAAAATTAAATCTTTACTCAAATTAGTCATAAGAGAAAAAGATGAAACCCTTTTATCATACAACCACTCAAATATTTGAGAAGCCCGATATTTCTTTTCATTATTATCTATTAAAAATTTTTCTAATTCTTCATAAGTCAAATTGTAAATATTTTCCATAAACATTTCCTCAAGATAATTATATAAAAAAAAGAACACTTTTTCAAGTGCCTTAATACAAATATGATAAAGTAGTTTACTTTTATTCGCAAAGTGTTTTTCCACCAACACCTATCTTATACGATACAGAACCAATTGAATCGTTATAGCATGATGGTGAGCCGGCATAACCTATTCTTTCGTTATCATAAGTATATGGATAATTATCTTTAATACTTACTCCAATAGTATTATAAGGACTGCTAACCCAATCTTGCCATGTCATATTTTCCTCATATAAATAAGAGTTACTATTTATAGTGAAGAAGTTGGTATTATCTGGGATTTTTAGTTGATATGGTGAGTCACTAGTACCCTTACCTCCTGATATAGCTATGAATGAAGCAAGAGTTAAGGTTGGATAAACAGCCCCAGAAAGATTGCTAACATTTCCAACATCATTAGTATTAGAACTAAGTGAACCACTATCCAAAATATATAAAGTATTAGAGGAATAAGATGCATTATGCGTTAACACCCATGCTGTAGAACTTTTATCTAACCAATTATTTGTCGTTTTACACAAATCATTTGTATTGTAATTCAGTAATGTTTGGTTACATTGTTTTGATGCCCCATATCCATAATCACTTGCATACATTAATGCTATCTTTTTATTTGCATCACTTTGTACTACTGGATTAGTTCCATAATAATAGCCTGTCCTATTAGCATCATTCTTTCTTTCAGATTGCCACATTGTATCTACAGTTAAATTTGTACCACTATTTCCTCCAAGATAATATTTTGTTGAACCAATCATACTTTTAGCATTAGTAGTTAAATTACTATAATAGCTTCCATTCAAATATGTATTTAAAGCTGTAGGTCTAGACCAGTTATTACTACAATTTTCACAACCCTTTGAAGGAGTTATTGCCATAAACTTCACGTCATCGTTAGTATTACCATTTATCATTTTATCACTTAATAATTCAATATCATCATTTCTATCGTAATTATAAGTTATTGCATTATCACTATCCCAGTTTTTATTACCAATAGATTCGTTTCTTACTATTTTAAGCCTATTTTCTACTTTACCAGTAATGTCTGATGTTGGGATTACTCCGATTATTCTCCATTTTTCGCACGTTGAATCATTTTGATTAGAAAGGTTATCACAATTAAAGTATATCCAATTATTTACTTTAGAATCTCCACCACGATATCTATATTCTGTAGCAAAATCACTTTCTACTTGTAAAGTATCATCTACTTCGTGTGTTATCTTTTCTAGCCCATCTGTTCCTACTGGTATATTAAGTATTGAAACAATTTCTTTATCCATATCTTCATCACTTGACTCTATATTAAGGGCATATTTATACTCTATTGGTTTTGTTGTATCCCCATTTATAAATAAGTCTGTATTGGTTGCACTTTCATCTATCCATAGTCTTATTGTATATGTTTTGGTATTTCCTTTAGTAAGTGAATCACTTATATTAAAGTTATCTGGGTTTTTATCTATTGTTTCTGTATTTGTACTTTTATCTATTACTTGATAGTTAATCTTATCTTTATTTATAGATGAATTTACTAAGTCTTTTATTGTTACTTTATAATAAGCTGTATCACATGTAGAATTGTTTGTTATATTTATTTCTTTTGCATTATACTTTAATGCTTCTTCTTTTGATATGGGATATTTACTTACTAGCATTAGTTCTTCACTTTCTTTAAAGTTTATATCTAGTTCGCATTTAGATATTTTTATATTTCTTCTTCCTAGTATATTTATATCAATATTTCCTAATGCAAAAGATATACTAATTACTATTAGTATTAAAAGTATTATTATTGATATTATTTTTATTGTTTTCCCTTTTTTATTTATAGGGTTAGTAGTATTTTGCCCCCCCCCCCAGACGAATATTTGTTTATCATATTACTTATTAGGTGTTTATAAATAATGTATAAATTTTTGTAATTACACCTTTCCTCCTCTTTAGTTTTCTATAACTTAATTTTAATACAAAAAAACTTCTTTTTCAAGAATTTTTTTTAATTTACACAAAATAATCCTTTTTGGTATGCTTTTTTATATTAAAAGTTATTTTTTTCCTAAGACAATTCTTAATTTTGTACACTGTTTTTTATACCAAATGTTATTTTTGCTCATTTGCATTGTGTTTTTATATAGTATATAGTGTTTTTAGCACGTATCTTTGGGCGTCGGCTTTACTTTCTATGAAAGTGAGGTGATGTGTAATGAGTAGAAAAAACGACATGATTTTCATCTTGCTTATTATCATCCTATGGCTTTTATATATCATCACTGTTAAAGCAGTTTAATATATAAAAAAGATAGCGACGTCTCTCTGATATAGGGAAACGTCGCAACAACGAAATACTCGAAGCCGACGTTCAAAGAACGTGCTTCTTTATATATAATATACTACTTATTTATTTTTTATACAAGTAGTTTTTATAATTTACTGTGACAAGATGTATGGATTGGAAGAAGTCCCTTCTCCATCTGAAATCTTTATGTTAGATGACAGACTTAGGACTGGACGTGTTGCTGATTCGCAAGCGATACTACCATCGCAAACTTCCGGAACAAAGCCATTACTACTTGTGCGCAAAGAAAAAGCGGTATTAGCATTGCCAGAATCTTGTGAAAGCAACCATTCATAATTTATAATAGCCAACCAATTATTTGTTTTATCACATAATGTATCGCTATAATATTTAGACAATGATTGCACACATTCTTTTACTGCTCCATATCCAAAATCACTGGCATACATTATTGCTATCTTTTTATTCGCATCATTTTGCATTACTGGATTTATTCCATAATAATAGCCTGTCCTATTAGCATCATTTTTTCTTTCATATTGCCACATTACATCAGATGTTATACCTGCAGAGTTATATCCTCCAAGATAATACTTTGTTGTTCCTATCATATTTTTGGCATCACTACTTAATGTATTATAGTAATCTCCATTTAAATATGTGTTTAGTGTTGCACTTGTCCAATCATTAGTGCCATCTTCATTCCAATATTTATCTCCAATTGACTCATCTTTAATTATTTTAAATCTATTTTCTACATTACCGTCTGTATCTTCAGTTGGTATTATCCCTATTATTCTCCATGTTTCATTGTTAAATGTTACATAGTTTTTTACAACGGAATCTCCTCCTTTGTATCTGTATTCTGTTGAGAATTTTTCATCTATTTGTAAGGTATCATCTATTGTATGCGTTACTATTTCTAGTCCGTTTTGTCCTACATTTGCAAGTGCAAATTCTAAAGCAGGAGTTATATCTCCTTTTAATTCTTCATCACTTGATTCAATATTTAATGCATATTTGTATTCTATTGGTTTTGTTGTATCACCATTTATAAATAAATCAGTATTGGTTGCACTTTCATCTATCCATAGTCTTATCTCATATGTTTTTGTATTTCCTTTAGTAAGTGAATCACTTATATTAAAACTATCTGGGTTTTTATCTATTGTTTCATTATTTGTTGTTTTATCTATTACTTGATAGTTTATTTTGTCTTTATTTATAGATGAGTTTACTAAGTCTTTTATTGTTACTTTATAGTAAGCTGTATCACATGTAGAATTATTTGTTATTGTTATATCTTTTGCAATGTATTTTAATGCTTCTTCTTTTGATATAGGATATTTACTTACTAATAATAGTTCTTCACTTTCTTTAAAGTTTATATCTAGTTCACATTTAGATATTTTTATATTTCTTCTTCCTAATAGGTTTATATCAATATTTCCTAATGCAAAAGATATACTAATTACTATTAGTATTAAAAGTATTATTATTGATATTATTTTTATTATTTTCCCTTTTTTATTTATAGGGTTAGTAGTATTTTGCCCCCCCCCCTAGCGAATAATTGTTTCTCATATCACTTATTAGGTGCATATACATGATGTATGAATTTTTGTAGTTACACCTGTCCTCCTCTTTAGTTTTCTATAACTTAATTTTAATATAAAAAAACTTCTTTTTCAAGAATTTTTTTTAATTTACACAAAATAATACTTTTTAGTATCCTTTTTTATATCAAAAGTTGTTTTTGTCTTAGGACAATTC
>CAKOMW010000003.1 GCA_934096805.1 uncultured Bacilli bacterium
ATAAGACTATGGATAGATGAAAGTGCAACCAATACTGATTTATTTATAAATGGAGATACAACAAAACCAATAGAATACAAATATGCATTAAACATAGAATCAAGTGATGAAGAATTAAAAGGAGATATAACTCCTGCTTTAGAGTTTGCAGAGGCAAAAGTAGGACAAAATGGTTTAGAACAAATAACACATACAATAGATAACACATTACAAGTAGATGAAAGATTTGCAACAGAGTACAGATATAGAGGAGGAAGTGTAAATAATTATGTAACATTTAACAATGAAACATGGAGAATAATAGGAATAATACCAACAGAAGATACAGATGGCAATGTAGAAAATAGATTTAAGATAATAAGAGATGAGTCAATAGGTGGTGAATATTATTGGACTGATGCAGTTAATAATGATTGGGTAAATGGCTCACTAAATACATATTTAAATAACAATTACTATAACACATTAAGTGAAACAGCCAAGAATATGATAGGAACAACAAAGTATTATCTTGGAGGTTTCAATGGCACTCCAAATATAACATCTGATACAATGTGGCAATATGAAAGAAAAAATGATGCAAACAGAAGTGGCTATTATTTTGGAACTAATCCAGTAATGCAAAATGATGCAAATAAAAAGATAGCAATAATGTATGTCAGTGATTATGGATATGGAGCATCAAAAGAATGCGCAAAAATATTATCCAACTACAATAGTGATACACTATGCAAAACAACAAATAATTGGTTGGATAATTCAGAAAACGAATGGTTACTTGCACCTGATGCAGGTTCCGACTATCCGGTGTCATGTCTTAATTCAACTGGTGCTGTAAATACTGATTATTCAGATGGTAGCGGACGTGCTGTCTATCCAGTCCTAACTCTAGCATCATCAGTCAAAATCTCAGGTGGAGAAGGAACTTCAAGTAATCCATACACTTTATCATAATAAATTAATCAAAACTACTTGTATAAAACAAGAATAAGTAGTATATTATATATAGAAGCACGTTCCTTGAACGTCGGCTTCCTAGTTTGTTAGAAAACGACGTTTCTCTATATCAGAGAGACGTCGCTATTTTAATTACATATAAAGTTTATGTATTAACATGATGATTATATATAATTGCAATAGGGAGATTATAAAAAACATTAAGATTGTACAATCTTTCTTGCTCATCATAATAACCACCTCACTTTCATAGAAAGTAAAGCCGACGCCCAAAGATACGTGCAAAAAATACTATATACCATATAAAAGTACAATGCAAACGAGCAAAAATGACTTTTGGTATGAAAAATAGTGTACAAAATCTAGAATTGCCCTAAGGCAAAAACAAATTTTAATATAGAAAAGCATACTAAAAAGTATTATTTTATATAAATTAAAAAATTAAAAACTTTTTAAATATAAAAGTACATGGAGTTCTTAAAGACTTCTTTTTTTATTTTCTCTTTTATAATTGACATAAGTCCTTATTTTTTGTAAAATTATTATAGTAAATAATAAAGGGGTAGTTCCATATGAAAAAAGATAAAAAATTAGATAACGATTTTAATGCAGAGGATGTAGTAGAAAATCAAAACCAATATGTAAACGAATTAGATGACTATGTAGATATCTTAAAGGAGCAAATTGAAGCATCTGAAAACAAAGTTAATAACTTACAAGGAGAAATGGACGAAGCTTTAGCTCATGTAAACAAACTTCGTGGTGAACTTTCTTTAAAAGAGGGTCAATTAGATGAAGAAATGCAAAAACAACTTAAATTACTTGAAGAACAAACTAAAAAAGAACTTGAACAAACTAATTACAATGAACAATCTATGGAGTTTAATAAGAAAAAGCCAGGTGACCCTATTAACTATAATGAAATAATTGGTAAAGATATTGCTGGAAATCTTAAAACAACTGATGCCAAAAGAAACAGATATTCTTATGAAGTATTAAACCAACAAGGTCAAAAAATAAAAGGTATGATTGATGGGAGCAATACTGCAGAAGTAAAAGCATTCTTGGAAAACGAAGGATTCCAAGTAATTAAAATTGAATCAATGAACAGTGTCCTTAACTTTCAAATTGGTTCAACCCGTCTTAAAATATCACAACTAGCATTTATCCTAACTCAACTTTCTACATACCTAAAAGCAGGTATTCCTCTTATTGATTCAGTAAGAATTTTAGAAAGACAATCAATCAAACCAGATCAAAAAAGAATCTTTTCTAATATTACATATGAACTATATAAAGGTGAAAGTTTTTCAAACGCTTTAGCATCACAAGGATCAACCTTTCCCAAGCTACTTATAAATATGGTAAAAACCGCTGAAATGACTGGAGATTTACCAGAAATACTTGATGACATGTCAGACTATTATACTTCAATCGACAGAACAAGAAAACAAGCCATAAGTGCTATGGCATATCCAACAATCATTTTTGTATTTGCCATTTGTGTTCTTACATTCATCTTAGTCTATGTTATACCAGAATTTCAAGGAATATTCGTTGCCAATGGAGCAACATTACCTAAAATTACAATCGTTATTCTAGCAATAAGTAATTTTGTTCAGACAAATGCGGTATTTATTATTATCGTAGTGGTACTCATATTATTAACATATATTTTGAGTTACAAACACATCAAACCATTTAAAAAAGCAATGCAAACCTTTTATATGCATCTACCTGTTATAAAAAACTTAATCATTTACAAAGAAGTAACCCAATTTACAAAAACATTTTCTTCTCTGTTAAACCACAATGTATTTATAACAGATTCAATGGCAATCCTTGGTACAGTTTCTCAAAATGAAGTATATAAAGAAATAATAAATGATTCTTTAAACAACTTAGCTAAAGGTGCGAAAATAAGCGACTCCTTTAAAGGAAAATGGGCCTTCCCAGTTGTTGCATATGAAATGCTTGTAACCGGTGAAAATACTGGAAGACTACCAATGATGATGGAATATGTAGCAAACTACTATAATGACTTATACACCAACGCAATAAAAAGAGTTAATACTTTTATTGAACCAGTAATGATCATCTTACTAGCAATAATGGTTGGTGTTGTAGTGTTATCAGTAATTATACCAATGTTCTCATTCTATGGACAAATAATGTAAGTGGGGGATATATGTGGATGTATTTTATTTAATCTTATTTTTCATAATAGGTCTTATGTTTGGTTCATTTTATAACGTTGTAGGTTTTAGACTTTGCAAAAAAGAATCACTAATAAGACCTAGGAGTCATTGCCCAAAATGTAATCATGTTTTAAAATCTAGTGAATTAATACCAGTAATTTCTTATTTAGTACAAGGTGGTAGATGTAAAAGTTGCAAAAGCAAAATTTCTATATTCTATCCTATGATTGAATTATTTACAGGATTACTATTTGCTATTAGTTACTATGTATTTGGTTTTAGTTATGATCTTTTAATTGCTCTTTCCCTTTCTTCAATGTTTGTCATAATAGTTGTTACTGACTTAAACTATTACATAATTCCTGATGAAATAAATATTTTCTTTGCTATTCTAGTATTCATAATAAATATACTTAGATTTGGCTTTATCGGAGCATGTAAATACTTAGTATTCGGAGCGATAATGTTTACATTTATGTATTTATTGATGCTCTTTGGTAATATCCTATTTAAAGAAGAATCACTTGGTGGAGGAGATATAAAACTAATCTTTGTTCTTGGTATGATAACAACCCCAGCAATATCATTCTTATCTGTAGCCTTATCTGCTTTTATTGCTCTTCCAATATCACTATTTATTTACTTTACTAATAAAGAAAAAAAACTTCCATATGGACCATTCTTAGTGCTTGCTTTTCTATTAGTTATATTTTTAAAATTAGATTTAAACTTTTTTTATGAGTTATTTGCTTTATAGAAATAGCTCTTTTTTGTTTTATAAAATAAAATGAAGATTGACACTGTTACAAAAGATATATATAATTAAGTTATAAGATAGGTAAAGGAGTAAGATTATGAATGATAAGAAAAAGAAACTAACTATGATAGGTTTATCAATATTTGCACTAGCGATAGTAACACTAGGAACATATGCACTATGGAGTCAAATATCTACAACAAGGGAAAACACTATTAGTACAGGACAAGTAAAGATGAGTTATACTGAAGTAAATGAACTAACACTAAACAATGCACTTCCTATGAAAGATGAAGATGGTAAAAAACAAACAAATTACTTTGATTTTAAAGTATTATCATATATAAAAACAAATGCAAATGATAATACAAAAAGAAAACTAAACTATAATGTAATACTAGAACCAATTACAGTAACTAATGCATTAAGTAACAATGAAGTAAAAGTATACCTAACTAAAATAGAAAATGGAACAGAAACAGAAGTAACAGGTCCAACAACAATAGATAAACTAAACAATTACATATTAAAATCACAAGAAGAAACATTCTCGAATAATAAAGGAGAAGTAACAACAAGCTATAGAATAAGAGCATGGATAGACTATAATGTTAATCCAGATAAATTTAATAATAAAAGTTATAGTTATAAGTTTAGAGTTAATGTAAATAATGAAGGTGCTCCAAAAGAAATGGTACCATTATTAAATATACCAGTAGGGACAAATGGCATTGAAAAAATAACACATACAATAGATGATACACTTCAAGTAGATAATAAGTTTGCTACAGAGTATAGATATAGAGGAGGAGACTCTGTAGTAAAGAACTATGTAACATTTAACAATGAATTATGGAGAATAATCGGAGTAATACCTACTGAAGACACAAATGGTAATGTAGAAAATAGATTTAAGATAATAAGAGATACTTCAATAGGAAATATGAAATGGAATACAACTGAAGATACAACAGCTAATTCATATAATAACTGGGTAACAGGAACACTAAATACATATTTAAATAATTATTATTATAATACATTAAGTAGTGATGCAAAAAACATGATTGGAACAACAAAGTATTATCTTGGAGGATATAATAATAGTCTAAGTTTTACATCTGATACAATGTGGCAATATGAAAGAAAGAATGATGCCAATAGAACAGGATACTATTATGGAAGTAATCCAGTAATGCAAAATGATGTAAATAAAAAGATAGCAATAATGTATGCTAGTGATTATGGATATGGAGCATCAAAAGAATGTACAAGTAACTTACGTAATTACAATGATTCAACAAATTGTATAACAACAAATAATTGGTTAGATAAAAGTCAAAATACATGGTTACTTCCGCAGTATTCAAGCGAGGACCTCGGTGCTTTCAGTGTGCCCTCGAGTGGCTGTGTCTATAGCAACTACAACTTCATCGACGACGAGTCTGCGGTCCGCCCAGTCCTAAGTCTTTCATCTAACGTAAAGATTTCAGGTGGAGAAGGGACTTCAAGTAGTCCATATCAACTTAGTATCAGTTGAGTGAGCATGAGCGAGCCTGCAAGGTAAAATCTTGCGGCGAGCAGTAGAAAATAAGAATAGTAAAAAGTATAAGTTTTTTAAATTTTAGATAAAACAATATTTTTGATAAAAAAATAGGAATCAAATTAGAGAATTCTCTTAAGGGAAATATCTATTTTGGTTCTTTTTTCTATGTGCAAAACTTAAAATTGCTCATTTGCATTGTGTTTTTATATGTTATATAGTGGTTTGGAAAGGAAGTGAGATTTATGTTAGATCTTAGAGAATGTACTTTAGATAAAGAAATATCTAAAACAAATAGTTATAAGTTACTTGACTATTACAAAGGCTATAAAATACCAATTGTATCTGATTCTATGTTTAAGACTATGATTAATAATGAATCTAGAATGGAGTATATCTGTTATTTAATTGCTTCTATATTTAATGAGGATTATAATGAGGTATTAAAAAATACTAAGTTTATAAAAAATAATATAGATAAATATAAAAATGAAGAAAGTAATAAGACAGTAGATTTATTATGTAAGATTAAAGGTAAAATACTTAATGTTGAAGTTAATAATAATACTTCAAAATCTAGTTTAGAAAGAAATTTAGGTTATATGTTTTCTTTATATAGTGCAAATATGAAAAGGGGTCATAAGTATAACTTTAATGAAGTAATCCAAATAAATATTAACAATTTTAGATTCAAAGGTAGAAAAGATGTTCTAGAAGAATGCTATATAACAAATATTAATCATATACCTAAAGATATTAATGACTTTCAAATATATAGTAATAAGATAAGAATTATTAATATATACTTGCCAAATATAAGAAAAAAAGATTATAATAAACTTAAACTATATGAGAAGTTATTATTAATATTTAATGAAAATGATAATCAACTTCTTAAAGATTTAAGTAAGGGTGATGAGATAATGGAAAAGTATGTTAAAGAATCTAAAGAAGCAAGTGAACAAGATGAAGTAATAGGAATGTATGATAAAGAGTTACATGATGAAAAGCTTCGTTTGGCAGAAATTGATGAATACAGAGAAAAAGGCTTTAAAGAAGGACATGATGCAGGACTAGATGAAGGTATCAAAAAAGGTATTAAAGAAACTGCACTTAAAATGCTTCAAAAGGGTTATGATATTACCGATATTTCAGAATGCACATGTATTTCATTAGATGAACTAAAAAAGTTGAAATAGATTGATTCTATTTCTTTTTTTACATAGAATTTTACAGGTTTATTGTTTGGACAACTAAAGGGCTTATAATGAGGGTCTTTTTTTTTGCAATCATTTATGATAAAATTATGATAGAGAAGTAGGTGATTAAGTGGACAATAATCAAGATAATAATTTGGTTGAAGCAAATGATCAAGAAGAAAATACAATTAATAAAGGCAATAATAAACCAAATAACTTTTTTAATAATGGTCTAGGTAAAATAAACACTGCCAATAATGCTATAAATAGTTTGAGTAGTCCTAGTGATGAAACTAATCCTAATGAAACAGTCGATGCTTTAAATCAAATGCGTAATAATGCCGTAAGCAATTTAAATCACGCTGCCAACCTAGCAACTGGTATTAAAAATACAAAAAATAATTTAAATAGCTTAAAGAATAAGAAAGATAAAAACGAAGATAATAAGAAAGACCAATTAAAACCTAAAAAAGAAAAAAATGACCAACTAAAACCAAAAGAAAAAGAAATAAAAGAGCATGATAAAGAAAGTGAAAAAAACAAAGACAAAAGCACTAGTGGTCTACCAAAATCAGGTCTTGAACATCCAATGAATAAAAACAAAGAAAATCTTTCCTCAAAAATGAAACACTTATTTGGAGGAAAACAAAAAGATAAATTACATAACCCTAAAAATGAAGGAATAATTAAAAAAGCTATAAGAATCTTTAAAGTTTTACCACCATCAGTAAAAATAGTGATCTTA
This sequence comes from uncultured Bacilli bacterium, assembly GCA_934096805.1. GTDB lineage: Bacteria > Bacillota_I > Bacilli_A > RF39 > UBA660 > JAEDJI01. The sequence goes on from CAKOMW010000003.1 coordinate 7,400, forward strand.
TGTATTATTGGATTTCTTTTCTTTCTTATCCTCTTCCTTATTTTATTAATTCTTTTTACAAGTAATGGTAATACTGGTTCAGGCTGTTCCAATGAAGCAAGTCCAAAAGACATTCAAGAATTTATTAATGCTTGGGAAGGCACAAAATATTGTGGCGAATCTAAGACAAAATATCTAGCTTATCAAAATCCGGGAGATAAAGTAACTATAGGCTATGGAGTTACAACAGACTATATAAAAGGATTAAAAGTAGGTGATTGTTTAAGCAAAGAAAGTGTTGATGAGTATCAATTAAAAGCTATAAACTCAAAACGAAACACTGTAAAAAATATTTTTGAAGGTGTTACTCTTACTAACTATCAAGAAGATGCCTTAACAAGTTTTACTTACAACGGATGTGCAAACATGCTTAAAGATATGAAAAACGGCTATGAAAAAGATAGCTATGAAGGTTTATGGAAAGTCATGAAGCAATGTACTAATGGAGGAAATCTTGGGCTTCAAAGAAGAAAAAAAGCTGAATTCACTCTATTTGTAACCGGAGATTATTCTATAGTAAAACAATACAAAAGTTTAACATTTACAGAAGATGAATATGATAATTATAACTATGATAATATTATGAGTAGAAAAGACAGTAAAGAATCATCTTGTACATCATTTGATGGTAAATTTAAATTTCCAAATGAAAATCCAAGTAATTGTCCTGTACCTTCTGGTGGAGGATGCTATGGTTACAGAATCCACCCAATATATGGAGATTGGAGACTACACACTGGTGTCGACTTAGCATGTCCGGGTGGCACAAAAATCATCGCTAGTGCCAGTGGTAAAGTAATCCAAATATCAAGAGAATACACATCAAACGTTGGATATGGTGCTTATGTTTTAATTGAACATGACGACCAATATAAAACAAGATATGCACACATGTCACAAGTATCAGTATCTGTTGGTGACCACGTAAATGCTGGTCAAGTAATCGGTAAAGTAGGAACATCCGGTGCTTCAACTGGTTTTCATATTCATTATGAAGTATATAAGGGTACCCAAACAGTAGACCCTGCTGAATTTATAGATTTGAAAGGAGCATGTGATTAATGAAAAAAAAGTTTTTAATTCTTTTAGTAATACCGTTTTTACTATGTGGGTGCAAAGCAGATTATACCCTAGAAATTGAAGAAAACTATATAAAAGAAACAACTTCTTTATATAGTGATGATAAAGATGAATACAATGATATGTACAGAGGAGTAACCCTAGAAAAGAATCTTAAGTCTCTAAGTACACTTAAACAATCTGCTTTCATTAATACATCCGAAGACTATGTTTCTAATCCAGAAGAAACAGAAAGTGGCGACATAGGACTACCTCTTTATGAAACAAAAAAAATAAACCAAACTGGTACTATTGGAACATCATTTACGTACACATTTGGACTTGATAATTATAAAGATTCCTATGCTCCAAATGTAAATGCTAGAACATTTGACTACAAAAAAGATGACGACACTATTACTCTTAAACTCGGTGATACATACAGTTTTACATCATATAAACTGTTAGACACAATAAATGTCTTAATAAAAGTAAGTGACTATTACGATGTTATAAGCAATAATGCTGAACTAGTGAATGGCAATGAATACATGTGGACCATCACTAGAGATAATTATATTGATAAAGAACTTAGTATAACTCTAAAAGCCAAAAGTAGTTCCACAACTGACAATATTGATACTAAACCTAATGAACCAACAGATAAAACCGAAGAAACAAATAAACCAATAAAACAAAATAAAAATAATATTTTTAAAATAATTATGTTCTCTTTAATCGGACTTTCCTGCATTGGTATAATATTTATCCTAATCCAAAAAAAGATGAATAACGATAGAATATAATAAAGAAACTGTAATATTAAAAACAGTTCTTTTTTTTTATCAATTTTTATGGTAAAATTAAAATAGTGAAGTAGGTGATGTCGTGGAAGAAAACAATCAAAACAATAACGAATTAGTTAATTCTAATAACAACGAAATAGATAATCAAGAAAATCCTAACAATGAAGAAAAACAAAACAGTGAAAGACCTAATAATCCTAACAATAACAACAATTTCTTTAATAAAAGTTTAAACGGTATTAATACTGCAAATAATATTGCAAATAGTCTAAATACTTCAAGTAGTGAAGCTGAACCAAATGAAACACTCGATGCCTTAAACCAAATGCGAAATAACGCTGTAAATAATATGAATAATGCTGCTAATTTAGCAACAGGTATGAAAAATTTTAAAAACAATATAAATAACTTAAAGAATAAGAAAAATGAAGATGGGAATAATAAAGGAGACAACAATAAAAAAGATAAAGATAACAATAATGGAAACAACAACCAATCACAAGAAAATAACAACGCTCTACCTAAAAAAGATAATAACAATCAAAAACCACAATCAGGACTTGGAAGTTCCATTGATTCTCCAAAACAAGGCTTTGCTTCAAAAATAAAAGAAAAACTTGGAGGTAAAGTAAAAAACAAACTTGGTGGCTCCAAAGAAGAAGGCAAAACCGGTACAATAAAAAAATTAATAAAAATCTTTAAAGCATTACCTTTTTCTATAAAAATGGTAATTTTAGGATTACTAATTTTTATTATTCTATTGCTTTTATTTCTAACAATCTTTATTGTCTTAAACGGTGATGAAGGTGGTTCTGACAGTGATTCTTTTTCTTATGTCGACTTATGCCCCGGTGGAATAACTGTAATCCACCCTGATACCGGAAAATCAGAAATAGTAGATTTTGAAGAATATATTGCAGGTGTGGTTCAACACGAAAACGTTTATCATGATCAAGGTAATATTGAAGCCATGAAAGCAAATGCAATTGCCGCCAGAACATATGCCTTAAATGCTACCCATCACTGTCAAAAGCCAATTCAAAATAGCACATATGCTCAAACATATTCAAAAAAAGTAGGCAAATGGGCTAAAAAAGCAGCCAAAGAAACCGCTTCAATGGTAATGCTGAATAGTCAAGGAGAAGTATTCAGTGCTCAATATGATTCCTTTTGTTACAAAGACGCTGATTGTCCAGACTCCACTTGCAATGGTACAACTTGTACTGCTACTTACACAAAAATACCTGGTTCAAAAAAACATGTAATAAAACTAAATCAAAAGAAATTTGGATATTTACTCGTTCCTGGAGCAGGACACGCCAGAGGAATGAGCCAATTAGTAGCAAGAGATTTGCAAGACCAAGGAAAAAATTACAAAGAAATATTAAAATACTTTTATTCCGACAGCATTGAAATAACTACAGGTGTTAGTGTTGATGAAAAAGGATTGCAAGTAGATAGTAAAACAGGCTTCCTTATGAGGCTTAGTCGTCCTACTATAAATAATGCTTTCTACTATAATGGTAATTGTGGTGCAGCCGGGACATTTGAAGGAGAATGTGCTTGGTATGGAACAGCCCGTGCTAAAGAAATTCTAGCTAGTATAGGAAGCAGTAAAACTTGGAATGATAATCCTAATGGGGGTTACTTCTGTAGCACAGCAGATGCTAAAAAATTTAAAACTAGTACAGACTATAGAAAACCAAAACAAGGTGCAATTGTTTCATGGCAAAGAACTCAAGCAGGTGCCTATGGACATGTTGCAATCGTAGAAAAAGTACTATCTGATGGGGTATTAATCTCTGAAGCCTATAATAAACTAGGTACATCACCAGGCTTAGTAACCGGAGGACAAAACTGTGCTGCCAGAAGAATTAACTGTGCGAAAACCGGATGTTTCCATACAATAAAAATGTCTTATAAAAAATTAAAAACTTACTATGGTCCCGGTGCAGGTAAATTTCAATGTTATATATATTTGACGGAGGCTAAATAAAATGAAAAAAATAAAAAATGCTATTTTAGTTTTAATAATAATTTTAATGACAAGCGGTTGTAGTGCTACATATAATTTAGTAATAAATGATAATTCATTTAAAGAGGAAACAAATATTTTTGAGTATGAAGATGTTGCAAAAAAAACAAAATATAGTAAAGACTATACAGTATATGACTTCTTTGTCCTATCATCTAGCAATTATTATAAAACAGACTATACAAATGCTATAAACGATGATGATGGACCAATTCAAGGAGTTTCCTATTATGAAACTAACTACACAAATAAAAACAATGTAATGGAAATGAATTTTAAAAACAATTTTACTTTAAGGAATATTGCCAATTCAAATATGGCTCACAGTTGTTATGAAAAATTTTCAGTACTAAGAAGTGGTAAAGAAGTTTTCCTTTCTACTAGCAATAAAGCTACTTGTTTTGAAACATATGGATCTTTAGACTCAGTAGTAATTAATATTACTACTAATTATGAGGTTACATACAATAATGCTGATTCAGTAAATGGAATTGTTTATACCTGGGTAATTGACAGAAATAATTATAACGATAAAAATATAAGTCTAACTTACAATCCATCTAAAACAACAAGCGATTCCAGTTCCTCAACAGATACAAAAACACCAAGCAATAACACTAAAGACAATCAAACTAATAAAGGAAACAATACTATTACTGAAGAAAATTCTAATCTATTAACAATAGTAATATTTTGCATACTTGGAATTATATTATTAATTGCAATAGTTGTTTTAATTCAAAAAAAGATAAATAATGATAGATTATAATGTATAAAAACAAAAAAAACTTCCATTCTATAAGTGGAGGGATTTTTTATGAAAAAGTTTTTTATATGTTTTTCATGTATTTTATTTTTAGTTGTATTATCTGCTTGTAGCATGGACAACACTCCTACTAAAAAGGTAGAAAACTTTCTAGGAAACTATCAAAAACTAGATAATAGCGTTCTAAGTCAATTAAAAAGCATGGTTGATACAGATACTTTAATGACTGATGAACAAAGAACTACTTACACTGATATTATGAAAAAACAATATCAAGATATGAAGTATACAATAAAAGATGAAAGAATTGATGGTGACACTGCAACTGTTACTACTGAAGTAGAAGTATATGACTATTACAAAACAACTTCAGAAGCTGAAGAATACTATAATGCTAATCAAAAGGAATTTTTTACAGATGGAGCATTAGATAATACTAAATACGTAGATTATAGAATTGGTAAGTTAAAAGATACTAAAGATAAAGTAAAATATACTATTGATTTTACTCTAACAAAAGTAGATAATAACTGGGTACTAAATGATATAGACGATGTAACAAGACAAAAAATACATGGATTATATGCTCACTAGGACTAAGGTCCTTTTTTTAATATTCTAATAAATTAAATAGTTTTATTAAGAATAAAAAGTTTACAATAAAAAACAAAAAATCTTGAAAAAGCACTTTTTATACTCTATAATTTATAGTAGGTGATAATAAATGAGTGATAGTAAGAAAAAGAAACTAACTATGATAGGTTTATCAATATTTGCACTAGCGATAGTAACACTAGGAACATATGCACTATGGAGTCAAATATCTACAACAAGGGAAAACACTATTAGTACAGGACAAGTAAAGATGAGTTATACTGAAGTAAATGAACTAACACTAAACAATGCACTTCCTATGAAAGATGAAGATGGTAAAAAACAAACAAATTACTTTGATTTTAAAGTATTATCATATATAAAAACAAATGCAAATGATAATACAAAAAGAAAACTAAACTATAATGTAATACTAGAACCACTTACAGTAACTAATGCATTAAGTAATAATGAAGTAAAAGTATATTTAACAAAAATAGAAAATGGAGTAGAAACAGAAGTAATAACACCAACAACAATAGATAAACTAAACAATTATATATTAAAATCACAAGAAGAAACATTCTCAAATAATAAAGGAGAAGTAACAACAAGCTATAGAATAAGAGCATGGATAGACTATAATGTTAATCCAGATAAGTTTAATAATAAAAGTTATAGTTATAAGTTTAGAGTTAATGTAAATAATGAAGCAGCTCCAGTAAAAGAAGATTATGCACTAAACTTTGCAAAGTCTAAAGTAGGAAAAAATGGTTTAGAACAAATAACACATACTATAGACAACACTCTTCAAGTAGATAATAAATTTGCAACAGAATATAGATACCGAGGAGGAGATTCTGTAGTAAAGAACTATGTAACATTTAATAATGAAACATGGAGAATAATTGGAATAATACCAACTGAAGATACAAATGGTAATGTAGAAAATAGATTTAAGATAATAAGAGATACTTCAATAGGAAATATGTATTGGAATACAACTGCAGATACAACAACTAATTCATATAATAACTGGGTAACAGGAACACTAAACACATATTTAAATGGAAATTACTATAATACATTAACAAGTGATGCTCAAAGTATGATAGGAACAACAAAGTATTATCTTGGAGGAGAAAATACTGCAGAAATAACAACAGATGTAATGTGGCAACATGAAAGAAAGAATGATGCTAATCGAAGTGGATATTATTATAGAACTAATCCAGTAATGCAAAGTGATGCCAATAAAAAGATAGCAATAATGTATGCAAGTGATTATGGATATGGAGCACCAAAAGAATGTACAAGTAAATTATTTGGTTATGGTGATTCTACAGATTGCAAAACAACAAATAATTGGTTAGATAAATCACAAATGACATGGTTGCTTCCGCAATCTTCAGACAATTTCAACTACGCTTTCAGTGTGAATTCGACTGGCTCTGTCTATGACGTCAATGGCGGCATCTACAACTACGAGTATGCCGTGCGCCCAGTCCTAAGTCTGTCATCTAACGTAAAGATTTCAGGTGGAGAAGGGACTTCAAGTAGTCCATACACTCTTAGTATCAGTTGAGTAAGCATGAGCGAGCCTGCAAGGTAAAATCTTGCGGCGAGCAGTAGAAAATAAGATTAGTAAAAAGTAAGTTTCTTAAATTATATATAAAACAATATTTTTAATAAAAAAATAAGAATCAAATAAGAAAATTCCCTTAAGAGAAATATCTATTTTGATTCTTTTTTATGTATTCAAATCTTAAAATTACTCATTTGCATTGTATTTTTATATGGTATATATTGGTTTGGAAAGGAGGGAAAAGTATGAATCTTATTGGTAATAAGAAAGCTGTTTTAGATAAAGCTATGTCTGAAAAAGATGCCTATGAACTTGAAAAAAGATATGAAGGTTATAAGATACCAATTGTATCAGATGCAATGTTTAGAACAATGTTTTATAATGAATCAAGAAAGAAATATGGATGCTATTTAATTGCACTTCTACTAAAGAAAGACTTTAATGAAATCTATAATAATACTACTTTAATAAAAGCTAATATAGATGAAGAAAAAGAAAATAAATCTAGAAAGACAGTAGACTATTTATGTAGAATAGATGATGTAGTAGTCAATGTAGAAATGAATAAAAATGCATCCAAGACAAGTTTAGCAAGAAATCTAGGTTATATGTTTTCATTATATAATGGTGGAATGACTAAAGGAGATGATTATTTCTTTGAAACTTGTATTCAAATTAACATAAATAACTTTACATTTCAAGATAAAAACGAAGTATTAGATGAGTATATGATAGTTAATCTAAAAGACAGTGAAGAAGTGTATACAAATAAAATACATATTTATAATATTTACTTGCCAAATATAAGAAAAAAAGATTATAATAGTCTTGAGGAATATGAGAAGTTATTATTAGTATTTAATGAAAATGATAATAATATTCTTAATGAATTGAGTAAGGGTGATAAGATTATGAAAGAGTATATTGATGATTCTAGAAAAGCAAGTGAACAAGATGAAGTAATAGGAATGTATGATAAAGAGTTACACGAAGAAAGATTAAGAAAATCAGAGTTAAGAGAAGCTAATGAGAATGGAATACAACAAGGTCGCAGTGAAGGCATTAAAGAAATTGCTATTAATATGCTTAAAGATAATTTAGATTTAGAAATTGTTTCTAAATATACAGGTCTTTCATTTGAAGAACTAAAAAAGTTGAAATAGATTAATTCTATTTCTTTTTGTTTAATCTTAGTAAAACCTTTCAAAATAAGTATAAAATCATTAAAACTTACTTTATCTCTAATTTTATCATTGTATTTTTAATCCTATTTTCGATTTTTTCCAAGTTATCTTTCTCAAGCTTTAAAGTATATATAATTTTTTCGTTATAAACTCTATTAATTACTTCATAGTCATTACAAATAAGTTCTAATAATTTCTTATTAACATAATCTGCCTCTAAATAAATAGTAATATATTTTTTATAAGGAATAATCTTAGTTAAAGCAAGAGTCTGTACAACACTATTAGAATAAGCTCTTATAAGGCCACCAGCACCAAGTTTTATCCCACCAAAATATCTAACTACAACACAAAGTACATTTACTAAATCTTTCTTTTTTAATATTTCCAAAATAGGTAACCCTGCAGTACCACTAGGTTCCCCATCGTCATGGGCTTTTTCCTTATTAGTAAGTATATAAGAATAACATACATGAGTAGCATCCTTATATTCTTGCCTAAGGTTTTCTAAAATACTATTTATTTCATTAACATTTTCCACATGATAAAGAAAACAAATAAATTTAGATCTCTTTATAATATAAGTATTTGAAACATTTTTTTCAATAACATTCATAATCTCACCAATTTAATTATAACTTTTTGTAATATTTTTTGCAATGTGTTATAATATAGGCGAGGGATTTTTATGGAACAAATGAATAATGAAAAAATAATGCTATATCCAATTGGATTAGACTTACTAAGACTTAACAGTATTCTAAAACATGGAATACTTACAGAGCATGATTCTAAAGAAAAAGGAGTACTTTTTATTAAAAGCATCAATGACAAAAACGAGGGTCAAATAAACCTTTACCCATACGACAACATTACCAAAGAAACTATGTTAGATGAAGAAGTATTATTTATCTTTGAATCAATATGCGTTGTCTTAAAAAACGTAGAAAACAGTATTATAAACCATTCAATAGGAAAAGAAAATATAAAAGCAATCTACGTACCAGAAGCATACTCACTATATCAACTAAGTGAAATCAATTACCTAGATTTTCACAACCTTTCTTTTGATCAAATAAAAGAAAATTGCGAAAAACTTTTAACATTTGCAGAAGAATACGGCTATAAAAGAGACAAAGAAAAATACCAAAACTCATACGATGTTTTAAAATACAGCTTTCTATTCTCAAATACTGAACTAAAAGATGAATTCGAAGAAGCCAGAAATTATTTAAATGAGGACATCGGCTATGACATCGAAGAAACTTTTAAACCTATTCTAAAAAAAGAAATGGTAACCTTACTTGACGCCGTAAACTATCTTAATTCTATTACTTTAAACGTACCAGTAAAAACCGTAGAACTAACCAGTGCCATAAGAAAAAGAGTAAAATAAAAAATGGATAAATCAAAACTAAGCCTTTTACCAAATAAACCAGGTTGTTATCTTATGAAAGACAAAGACAACAACATCATATACGTTGGAAAAGCCAAAAATCTAAAACGAAGAGTTAGTTCTTATTTTAACAAAATCCATACTGGTAAAACGAGAGCCCTTGTAAACAATATTTCATCATTTGAATACATTGTAACCAATACTGAAATAGAATGCTTAATACTTGAGATAAACCTAATAAAAAAGCATAATCCTAAATATAATATACTTTTAAAAGACGATAAAACATATCCTTATATTGTCTTAACTGAGGACCAATATCCTACTTTAAAAATAGTGAGAAGTAAAAATAGAAAAAAAATAAAAGGAAAAGTTTTCGGGCCATTCCCTAATGTTACAAATGCTAGAGACACAGTAGAAATACTAAATAGAATCTATCCCCTTAGAAAATGTCAAAATCTAAAGAAAAACTATTGTCTGTACTATCACATAAATGAATGCTTAGGTTATTGTCAAAATAAAATAGACTATAAAACCATAAACGAAATGATCAAAGAAATAACCAGCGTTCTAAATGGTAATTACAAAATAATAACCGAAAAACTAGAGGCCAAAATGCACCAAGCAAAAGAAAAAATGGACTATGAAAAAGCCCTAGAATATAAGAACATGATTGAACACATAAAAGGCACTATTAACAAACAAATCATTGTTTCAAATCTTAAATACAACTTCGATGTTTTTGGTTACTATGTAAAAGATGACTTTTTAACTGTTGAAGTCCTATTTATAAGAGACGGAGTAGTGATGGGCAGATTTCATAAAATATACGATGATTTCTTGGATCTAAGTGATATTTATCTAAGATTTATAATTGATTTTTATGAAAAATATCCTTTACCAAAATCAATCGTTATAAATGACATTATTTCTCATGAAATTTTAAGCGAATACTTAAATATCAAAGTTTTAGTGCCCCAAAAGGGGGATGTAAAAAAAATTCTTGATATGGCTAATTTAAATGCTTACTATAATTCAAAAGAAAAAATAGAAACCATAAAAAAAGACAAAAATATTAGAATAAAACTAATGAATGAATTAAAAGAAAAACTAAAAATAGATAATGTATCTCACATTGAACTATTTGACAACTCTCATCTCTTTGGTACATATTATGTTGGAGCAATGGTTTGCTATAAAGATTTTGAAAAAGATAAAAAAATGTATAGAAAATACAAAATAAGTACTGAAACTAAAGACGATCTAAGTGCTATGAAAGAGGTAATTTATCGAAGATATTATAAATGCCTACTAGAAAATCTTCCTCTTCCTAATTTAATAATTGTCGATGGAGGAGAAACTCAAATAAACGTTGCTAAAGAAATAATTTCATCCCTAAAACTAAACATCAAAATAATTGGTTTAAAAAAAGATAATAAACATAGAACAAAATATATAATAGATGAATCATACAATATTATAGACGTTAGTAACGAACTCTTTTTATATCTTACTCGTATGCAAGACGAAGTCCATAGATTTGCTATTACATATCATAGAGACATAAAAAGTAAAGGAAGCCTATCAAGCATCCTAGAAAATGTTTCTGGAATAGGAGAAAAAAGAAGAAAACAACTCTTAAAAAAATATTCATCCCTAGAAAAAATAAAAAATGCATCAATTGAAGAACTATCAAAAGTTATTCCTAAAGAAATAGCAATTGATTTACAAAAATTTTTAAATGATTTATAATATAATAAATAAGAGGTGGCACATGAAAAATGTTTTAGAAATAAAAAATGTATCCAAAAATATTGGAAGAAGAAAAGTCCTAAACAACATATCATTAGAAGTCAAAGAAGGAGAAATCTATGGCTTTGTCGGACCAAATGGAGCCGGAAAAACAACCCTAATAAAAGTCATGCTAGGTCTTTATAAAAGTAAAACCGGTACCATAAAAATAGATGGATATGACATAAAAACCGACTTTGAAAAAGCTATGGAAGCAGTCGGAGCCATCATTGAAAATCCTGAAATGTACAATTACATGAATGGAAAAGACAATCTAGACTTAATAGTAAGAATGAGTAAAAACACCAGCAAAACCTATCAGGAACAAATAATAAAATCTGTAAAACTAGGTAATAGAATAAACAACAAAGTAAGAACTTACTCCCTTGGAATGAGACAAAGACTAGGAATAGCTCAAGCCCTTATCTCAAAACCCAAAATACTAATTCTAGATGAACCAACAAATGGCTTAGATCCTTTAGGGATAAAAGAACTACGAGACCTTCTAAAAAAAATAAGCAAAGAACAAAACATTGCTGTTTTCATATCAAGCCATATTCTAAACGAGATAGAACTAATCTGCGATAAAATTGCCATAATAGATAATGGTAACATCATCGAAGTAAAAGAATTAAAAGACAAAGTACAAGACGAATACTACGTTACCCTAAAAACAACACCACTTGATAAAACAATAAAAATCCTAAAACAAAACAAATATAAATTTAAAGAAGAAAAAGAAACATTAAAAGTATTAGTAACCGAAGAAGAAATACCAAAAATCAACAAAATACTAGTACAAGAAAACATCAATGTCTATGAAATAAAAAAAGAACACAAAAGCCTCGAAGACTTATTCATTGAAAAAACAAAAGGTACGAAAGGTCAAATAAAGTAGGTGATAAGATGAAAATACTAAAATTAACTTATAATGAAATATTAAAACAAATCAAAAAGAAAAGCTTTATAATATGCCTTGCTATCTTACTCTTCTTTGCCATAGCACTCCCTTTATTATACAAAGCATTTGCCTACAATCAAGTTTCTAATGACTTATATACCTCATATGACATTGAAAATCAACAAGAACTAATAATAAAAAATCCTAAAACAAGCGAAGATAAACTATTCAATAAACTAATTGATGAAAAAGTAGAAATAATTAAAACCGCTATTTCTAAAAAAGAACAAACAAGTGAGTTTAAAACAACCCTTTATGAAACATACATAACCAAAAAACTAAACACTATTGTTTTAGAAGATATGATAAACAATGAAAAAATAGACTATGATAATATTGATGAAACCTTCTATCTAGCAACAATAAACTATAAAAACTTAAGTAAAAAAGAATTAATAAAAGAACAACAAAAAGAAAATAAAGACATTAAAGAGCTAGAACAAGTAATAAAAAACAATGATTACACTTGGTATCTAAACTACACCAAATTATCACTCGATTTAAACACTGAAACCAGTAAAAAAACCAAAGCTCTTATCGATGAAATGCTAACCTTAAACATTAAAAATGAAAAAGATTCAAGAATTAATGAAGCAAACAAAATAATAGACTACTACAATCAAAAAGAAATAATAATGTCTCAAAATGACTATAAAAAATTAGACACAAAAATATCATATAAAGACTATGTAAAAATAACCAAAGAAAAAAATAAAGAACTAGATAATAAAATAGCACAATCCTACTATGCTTTAAGAAATAATATCCAGTATTCCAACAATGCTAAAGATACTTTTAAAGACATAATCAATTCTGACATATCAGTAATAAGTCTAATCATTGTAGTTATCGCAGGAACAATAGTATCCAGTGAATTCTCTAAAGGCACTATTAGACTACTAGTAATAAGACCAAATAAAAGATTCAAAATATTACTATCTAAATTCCTAGCCATAGTCGCACTTACTATAATATTTGGACTAATTGCATACACTGCAACAATAATAACATGTGGTTTAGCATTTGGTTTTAAGAACCTTCTAACAAGTGACCTTGCCCTAGTAGGAACCCAAGTAGTAAAGCAGTCATTTATTATAAATACCTTAAAAAGTACATTTATTATGTTAATCCCTGTACTATTTATAGGAACAATATCATTCTTCCTATCAACCATAACCAAAAGCACAGCCCTTTCAGTAGGACTATCAATCTTTATTCTGATGGGAAACACCTTAGCAATAGCAATACTTTCTCTTATTAAATTTCCATTCATTGAACTTACATTCTTACCATATCTAGACTTTAGTCAGTTCTTAAGCATAAATAAACTAGATTTAATAAATAACTATGAAATGTATCAAATATATTACACCTTTAAAAAAGCAATTCTAGTTATCACAACATGGGCAATAATACTATACTTAATAAGCAACCTTGTATTCTGTAAAAAAGATATTAAAAATTAAGGAGGATTAAAATAAAATGAAAAAAGAAACCAAAGAAGAAAAAACTATAAACCAAAAAAAGAAAATGCCCAAATGGGTTATCCTAGTAATAGTACTGGTACTAATCTTTGTAGCCTTACCATTTACTGTTCTAACCGGAGTAGTAGCCAAATATTTATTTGAAGGCTACCCAAATAAAATTGAAGAAAAAGGAAACTATACTATAATCGATGACACTTTAAGAATAGATAACACAAGTATAAAAAGCTTCTATGACAAAGAAAGTAATAGTTACTATATTACAGGAAGCATAACTAATATTTTGAAAGATGAAAACCGTCATTATATAGATATTTCATATGATGTTTTTGATAAAGATGGAAATCTCTTAGGAACTGCTAATGCATATATAGATAATCTTTGTAAAGGTAAAACATGGAAATTTAAAGCAATATATACTGATATAGATTCTAAAGAAATAGTAAATTATAAACTAAATAGCATTGAACATTATAACTTTTAAAAAGATATATAAATAGCGATAAATATTTCATAAAAATAAAAAATTAATAGGTTAATACTTATTGATTTTTTTGTTTTTCTGAAATAGAAAAAGACCTCTGTAAACACAGAAATCATCCAATTAATTATTTATTCTTTTTCAATTAAAAATTTAATTAAACTATCGCAATCCTTATCCTTAAAAACAATATCATAAATTAAATCAATTATAGGTATTTCAACTTTTTTATCTTTAACTAATTTATAAATAGACTTTAACGTATATAATCCCTCAATAGTGGTATTTTCAATATAATAGTCAATATCACTTTTTTGTTTTCTTTCACCAATCATTTTTCCAAGTGTAAAATTTCTACTTTTTTCACTGGTACAAGTAAGAAATAAATCTCCAAACCCTGCAAAAGATAAAATAGTTTTTTTATCTCCACCAAGAGCAAATATCAACTGCTTAATATCATGAAGCGATTCAGTTATAAACATAGCTTTAGTGGATTCAGGAAGACCCATCCCATGTATCATACCAGAGGCGATAGCGATAACATTCTTAATTGCACCACATATTTCTACTCCAATTATATCTTCAGTTTCTCTAAGTTTTAAAACATCATTTTCTAAAGCACGTTTTACAACATTTTCCGTTTTACTATTAGTAGTAGCAAGAGAAAGTCCAATAGGAACATTCTTTACCATATCAGTAGCAAAGCCACCACCAGAAATAATAGCATAGTTCTCTGTATTTATATATTTTTTTAAGACATCCACTACAAAAAGACAAGTATTTTGTTGTATTCCCTTAGTGGCAATACAAATATGTTGCTTTGAAGTCACTATATCTTTCATACTTTCTATAACTTCTTCAACAACACTTGCAGGAACAGCAATTATAATAAGTTCACTATTTTTTATACTATTTACAAGATTATTATCAATTGTTATATTATCAGGTACTTTATAATCTTTTAGCTTGGTATGATTAGTCCTATTATTTATTAATTCATTATATTCCAAAGGTAATTTAGTCCAAACAACTATATCATGATTGTTAAGATTACACATATGTGCAAGTGCAAGTCCATAAGCACCAGCACCTAAAACTGTAATTTTCACGTTAACCCTCCTAACTATATTCATAATATAATTTTATCACATTAATATTTTTAGTGCTATATATTTTTGAATAAAATAAAATAGATAAACATAATAAATTGACAAACATAATAAAAAGTGATACATTAAATACACACGTTTGGGGGGATAATATGAAAAGATTAGATACTAATAATGAAAAAATTGAAAACTTAAAAATTAATGTTGAAGAATTAAAGAAAAAGCATAAGTATCAAGTTACTTGTGGTGTAATCTATACAGTAGCAGGTCTTATAGCAATAGGGGACAGTCTATTTTATGACGGTTCTAGTATAATGACCGTTGCTGCCTTAGTATGCGGTGTTGGTGCTGGTTCTTCTATACAAAGTGCTAAAGATTTATCACAAAAAGTTAATTCTAGTGAAGTTGAACTACACCTTTTAGAAGAAACAAAAGTTAGAACAAGATAAATTTGGTGATTAAATGGAATACTCAAATAATGGTATAAAAATCAAAAATTTAAAAATTAATAAAAAAAGATTGCAAGATGAACGCGAGTTTACCTTAATCAATGGTACTATTTATCTTGTGGTTGGAGCCACTTCATTTGTAGCTACTACTCTTTACGATGGGTATGACGCAATAAACTATTTAGCTTTCTTGTATGGCTCTGTTTGCTCTGTTCTAGGGGGCTACTCCTTTAAAAAAGCAAATGATTTATCTAAGGAAGAGAACATGAACGAAAAAGACATCGAAAAATTAGAAAGATTAGAAAGAGAAGAATTTCAAAGAATAATAAGAAAACTAAAAAATGATTAAAAAGTATATATTTTGTATGTACTTTTTCTTTTGGTATTTATTATTTGCATTTAACCATATCTATGATATAATTAAAGACGAGGGTAGGTAGAAATATGAACTTAATAATAAAAGCATTCAAAATTATTCTTAATTTTATTTATTTTTTTATGAAATTATTTAAAACTAAAAGTAACAGAGTAATTTTTATAAGTAGACAATCAAACAAAATAACTCTTGATTTTAAAATGATAATTGATGAGTTAAATAGAAATAATAATTATGATATAATAGTTTTTTGTAAAAGATTTGATAATATAAAAAAACATATCTTTTCATATTCTACTTATACATTAAAAACTATGTTCTATTTAGCAACATCTAAAGTTTGTGTAATAGATTCATATTGCTTACCAGTATCTATTCTAAAACATAAAAAAAGCCTTAAAGTAATGCAAATATGGCATTCACTTGGAGCAATAAAAAAATTTGGTTACCAAACAGTAGGTACACCTTACGGAAGAAGTAAAACTATCGCCAAAGGACTTAATATGCATAAAAACTATGATGTAATTATATCTGGTTCTAAAAACATGAGCAAATATTTTGCCTTAGCATTTAACTATGACATTGAAAACTTTAAAAACTATGGTCTTCCTAGAATTGACTACCTAATCAATAATAAAAATGATATTAAAAAGAATATTTATAAAAAATATCCTGGACTAAAGAAAAAGAAAACAATTCTATACGCTCCAACTTTTAGACCTGACTGCACCAATTCAATTAACCAAGTAATAGAAACCATCGATTATAGAAAGTACAATTTAATTGTAAAAGCCCATCCTAATCAAATAATAAATATACAAAAGAAACAAGTATATACCTGTCCTGATGTTTCATCACTAGACCTTTTAACAATCACAGACTACTTAATCACAGACTATTCTGCAATCGCTATCGAAGGAGCTTCTATTGATGTTAAAACCTATTACTTTGTATTTGATTATGATTCATATAAAGAAAAAAATGGCTTAAATATTGATTTATATAAAGAAATGCCAGGCTATGTATTTAACGATTTTAAAAAACTATACAAAAAACTTGATGAAGAAGTATATGACACTAAAGTCTTAAAAAAATATAAAGATAAATATCTAGACAATACAAAAGGTAATTCTACAAAATTAATAGTAAAACAAATAAAAGACTGGTGTCATACGAGGTGATATAATGAAAAAAATAAAAGTACTAATAATAAATTTCTGCAAAAAACATGTTTTTTTTAGAAAATTCTTAAGAAAAATGAAATTATTTGTAGGCAACCTAAAATATTCATTCTATTATGTATTATTTCCAATTGATAATAAAATGATATTCTTTGAATCATTCAATGGAAATAGTTTTTCTTGTAGTCCCAAAGCTATATATAATTATTTAATATCACATGATGAATATAAAGACTATAAATTTATATGGGCCTTCAAAGACTTAGAAAAGGATCATATAAAAAATAATAAAAACACTATCATAGTAAAATCAAAATCATTCAAGTATTATTACTATCTATCCAAATCAAAATACTGGATAGTCAATTCTCTTTTGGATCTAAGTGTTATAAAAAAGAGTAAACAAGTATACGTTCAATGCTGGCATGGTACACCATTAAAGAAACTTAGGTGTGATATAAATGTCACTGGTGGCGTCCTAAACACTAAAGAAGAAGTAATAAAAAGAAACAACCTAGACGTAAAAAAAATAGACTATTTTATTTCGCCTTCTAAATATGCAACATCAAAATTTATATCAGCTTTCAATTTGAAAGAATTAAATAAAGAAAAAATAATCATTGAAAAAGGATATCCTAGAAATGATAAACTAATTAATTACAATAATAATGATATAGAAAAGATAAAAAAAGATTTGCATATTCCAACAGACAAGAAAGTAATCCTCTATGCACCAACCTTTAGAGATGACGAACATACCTCAGGAGTAGGTTATACTTACAAACTAAATATAGACTTTGATTCATTACAAAAAGAGTTAAAAGACTATATTATTCTCTTTAGAGCCCATTATTTTATTGCTAATTCTTTTGAATTTGATAAATATAAAGACTTTATCTACGATGTTTCTAAGTATGACGATATAAATGATTTATACATTATATCAGACTTATTAATAACAGATTATTCAAGTGTCTTCTTTGATTATGCAATATTAGAAAGACCTATTATTTTTTATATGTATGACTATGATAACTATAAAAATAATCTAAGAGATTTTTATATAGACCTAAAAGAACTACCAGGTCCAATTGTAAAAGATGAAAAAAACCTTGTCACTTCAATAAAAGAAAAAAACAACAAATATAAAAATATGTACTCTTCATTCAATAAAAAATTTAATCCTTATGAAGATGGGAAAAGTGCTGAAAGAGTAGTAAAGGAGATTTTAAAATGAAAAAAGTTAGTATAATAGTTCCCGTTTATAATTCTGAAAAATACTTAAAACTATGCTTAGATTCGCTAGTTAATCAAACCCTAAAAGATATCGAAATAGTAATAATAAATGATGGTTCTTCTGACAATAGTGAAAAAATAATAAAAGAATACCAAGATAAATATAGTGATAAAATAATTTATCAAAAACAAAAAAATGGCGGTGTCGCCAGTGCTAGAAATAAAGCCCTAAAAATTGCAAGTGGAGAATACATTGGCTTCGTTGACAGTGATGACTTTGTTGCACTTGACATGTATGAAAAACTATATACAAAAGCAGAAACAAATAAAGCAGATATCGTAATATCTGGTTATTACTTTGATTATCCCGATGGAACTTTCAGAAATTATGAATTAGATGAAATGTCTCACTTTTCAAAGTCACTACACGAAAGTCCATCCATTCTTTTAAATACAACCCCATTTATTACTAATAAAATATTTAAAAGAAGCTTTTTGGAAGAAAACAATTATTATTTTGAAAAATATAGAATCTTTGAAGACTTACTATTCACATATAAAGCCTTCTTAAAAGCAAATAAAATAAATAAAGTAAATGAATGCTTTTATCATTACTGTAGAAGAAAAGGTGAATCAGTAACCGGAGGATTTTCAAACAAATTTGAAGACATCTACGAAGTTAGCAATAAACTTAGAAAATACTACATAGATAACAACGGTAAAGATCTTCTAGAATACATAGACTATATTATTATAAAACACATCTATTTAAGATTTAATGCCAAAGTAGGAATAAAAGAAATAAAATATAAGCATTCTTTTATAAGAAAATCCATTAAATACCTTAACAAAAACATTCCTAATTGGAAAAACAACATATACTTTGAAATATACCCAAATAGAACTACCTCTGGTATTGTATCAATTATAAGACCATATAAAAATAAAATAAAAAATATCTTAAAAAAAATAATAAAAAAAATAAATAATCCTGGACATACTTACCAAAAATATTATAATAAAAAAGTAAATAATAAAACAGTTTATCTTTATTCTCAAAAGGGAAACGATATAAATGGCAACATATTCTATATCTTAAAAGAACTTCGTAATAACAAAAAATATGATGATTATACTATTTATATTCCTGTAAAGAAAAATAGAGTAGAAGAATTCAAGAAAAAACTAAATAACTATAATATTAATAATTATAATTTAATTATTGATAATACTAAGAAAAATGCTAAAGCATTAGCAAACAGTAAATACATTTTTACCGATACAAGCTTAGAATTATTCTACGTAAAAAAACCAGGCCAAATATATGTCAATACATGGCATGGGACTCCCCTTAAAACACTAGGAAAATCAGTTGCAACAGACTATTATTCAATATCAAATATCCAAAAAAACTTTAATCTAACAGACTATCTACTTTATCCCAACGAATATATGAAAGAAATAATGATTAGAGACTATATGCTTAATGTAAAAGAAAATAAAATATGTATGTTAGGATACCCTAGAAATAGTGTTTTCTTTAAAAAACAAGAAAAAACAAACAAGAAAAAAATTGCTTATTTACCAACATGGAGAGGTTCTAATCTAGGTAAAAATTCTCTTTCATATCTTGAAGAACTAAAAAAAATATTACATGAATTAGATGAAAAACTAAGCGAAGAATATGAATTTTTCATCAATTTACACCCATATCTAAAAGGCAAAATAGATTTCAACAATTATAAAAACATTAAAACTATAGATAGTAAATATGAAACTTATGACTTTTTAAGTACCTGTGACATATTAATAACAGACTATTCAAGTGTTTTCTTTGACTTTGCTTGCACTAAACGAAAAATAATACTATTCACATACGATAAAGAAGAATATTTAAATGACCGAGGAATGTATTACGACATAGAAAAATTACCATTTCCAATGGCTAATACCATAGATGAACTAATAAAAGAAATAAAAAAACCATATAAATTTAACTACCAAAACTTTATCAATGAATTTTGCAACTATGACAGTATAAATAATACAAAAAAACTAATTGACTTAGTCTTTGATAATAAAAAAGATAACACTCTAATAGAAACCAATAAAAATATAACTAAAAATAATGTACTATTCCATTCAAATAACTTTATAAGAAGCAATGAACTTAATGAAACTCTTGAAGTAATAAAAGAATTATCCAAAAACAACACTGTTTATTTAAGCTTTCTAAACAGCAAAATTAAAAGAAACAAATACATTCTAAGGCAACAAGATAGAAAATACTATGGATACTTTGGTAATTTTACATTAAATAATTTTTTTCAATATATAATGATAAAACTATTAGAAAAAAAAGAAAATTTATACAATCTTTTCCCTAATTTTTATGATAAAATATTTAAATTTGAATACTTAAGAAGATATCAAGACATTAACTTTTCTAAAATAATTTTATATAACGAAAAAGATAAATTAAATATCTATACATTTGCCTATTCCAAATGTAAAAAAATAATATATTTGAAAAATAGTAATCTAAACATTTCTTTATTAAATAAATATGATTTAATATATGTTAAAAATAATAAAGAATTAGAAAAATTAATAAAAAAAGGAATAAAAAAAGAAAAAGTTAAAATAACTGATATGGATGTGAAAAACAATGAAAAGTAATAAAATAAGTATAATTATAATAAATGATGACTCTAGTTATCTAGAAGAATGCATTAAATCTATCTCAAATCAGACATATGATAATTATGAAATATTACTCGCTTGTAACTCTGACAATAAGGAAAAACTAAAAAAATTATCCAATAAAATAAAGATATATGATATTGATTCTTCAAACTCTGTTTACATAAAAAATTATTGCTTAGAAAAAGCAACCGGAGAGTATATCATTTTCTTAAACTCTTGTGATACTTTAGAAAACGTTACCTTAGAAGTATGCCTAAACAAATTCAAAGAAGAAAACCCTGACTTTATCTTCTTTGATTGGAAATACTATAATACAAGAAAAGATATTTATCATTATAATAGTATAGAAAAATTCTTTTATAAAAGAAATCTTTACTCCAAGGACATAAGCAATCTTTTAGATATCAAATCATACGACATAATGTGTAAGATGTATAAAACATCATTTCTTAAAGAAAACAATATTAAATATGACGAAAAATGTCCTCTTTCTGAAACACTATTTTGGGCAAATGTAGTAGTAAATGCTAAAAAAGTAGCCCTTATACATTCACCACTATATAACCTTAAAGAAAAAGATAATAAATATAATATAGATGACTTCATCTTAACCTATGAAATGAGTAGTAATATTTTTAATGAAAAAGATAAAATATATAAAAATAAGTTTAATAAATATATCTTAGATAACTTTTATTTATTTTATAAAAATACATTCGTATTTAAAAGGATAAAATCAAAAAGAAAATTTTTAAATATCTTAAAAAGTAATTTTCCTCTTGAAATAGAAAATAATAAAAAAGTACATAGACTTACAGTAAAATATAACTCTATAAAAAATATGAATTCTTTAAACTTTTACTTACTAATTAACTTTTTAAATGATGCCCTTTCTAATATAATCAAAATATTAAAAAATATAAAAAGATTCTTCTTCAAAAATCTTAATGAAAAAACATACAATAAGTATAAAAATAAACCTTTAAAAAATCAGATACTACTCGTGGGCTTTAGCTTTAAATACACTGGTAATAATAGATACTTATTCGAAGAATTAATAAAACAAAACAATGACTTTGACATTTATTATGCAGTAAATTCAGATATTGTTCCAGATAAATACAAAGTAAAACCATTATCCGAAGAATTTTATGAAATTTTATATAGCTCTAAAGTAGTTATATTTGAAAGTTGGATCCAAAATAGTTTCATTAAAAATGATAAATCTGTATGGATTAATCTTTGGCATGGAACACCACTTAAAAAAATGTTCTTTGACTCTGAAGAATACGAAATAACTAAAAATAATCCAAAACACAAAATTAAAAAGTATAAAACACCAGTAAGAATGGACTATCTAGTTACTGACAATAAAAATATCAATAAATACTTTGAAACATCATTCTTATTACCTAAAGAAAAAATACTTCCTTTAGGCTATCCAAGAGTCAAATATCTAATAGATAATAAAAACAATGAAGAAATAAAGAAAAAAATAAGAGAAGAACTAGATGTAAAAGATAATAAAAAAATAGTTACATATTTACCAACATGGAGAGATTACAATTTCAAAAAAGGAGAATATGATTTTAGTTACCTATTAGATAAAGAAAAACTTTCCAATTTACTTGGAGATGATTACGTTATAAAAAGTAAAGATCATAGATATCTGTCAAAAACAATAGACTTAAACAACACCAACATAGAAACCCAAGAATTACTACTTGTTACTGACTATTTAATAACAGATTATTCTTCAGTTATGTTCGATGCTTTTCCTATTGATGTTCCTGTTTGTATCTATGCAAATGATTTTGAAAAATACGAAAAGAGTAGAGGAGTATATAAAGAAATGTGGGACGATTTAGAATTTTGCACGACAAAAACCTTAGAACAAGTAGCAGATTTTATAAAAAACTATGAAATTGATGAAAAATATAATGCAATTAAAGAAAAATACTGCTATAATAGTAATGGTAATTGCTTAATTGAATTTATTAAAAGTAATTTAAAATAAATATTTATTTTTAGTTTATAAGAAAGGATGTATATTATGAAAAGAATTTTAACATATGGAACATTTGATTTGTTACATTATGGACATATTAGATTATTAAAAAGAGCTAAAGCTTTAGGAGACTATCTTATTGTAGCGGTATCAACCGAAGAATTTAATGAACTTAAAGGTAAGAAAACTTACCACAATTATGAAACAAGAAAGAAAATGCTTGAAGCTATAAGATACGTTGATTTAGTAATTCCTGAAGAAAACTGGGAACAAAAAATAAATGATGTAAGAGAATTCCACGTTGATACAGTTGTCATGGGAAGTGACTGGGCTGGTTCTGATAAGTTTGAATATTTAAATGATTACTGTGATGTTGTTTATTTAGATCGTACTGAAGGTATTTCCACTACTAAAATAAAAGAAGATTTAAAACTTCAAGAACCAACCAAAAACATGGATAAATTACCAGAAACTGCAACAAAATAGTAAGTCTATTTGTTGCTTTTGGTTATATTAAAGTAAGGAGCAAAATATATGATAAAAAGATTCTTTAGTGATGTAAAAAAATATTCAAAATATATAAGATATTCTACTAGGTCGCAACTAAAAGCAGAAGTAACAGGATCATATCTTAGTTGGATTTGGTTATTCTTAGAACCAACTTGCTTTATGCTTATCTATACATTTATAGCACAAGTTGTATTTAAATCAAAAGTAGAATACTTTCCAGTATTTGTTTTTATTGGTCTTACTATTTGGAACCTATTCAACAAAACACTCGTATCAAGTGTAAAATTAGTTTCTTCAAACAGAGACACAGTAACAAAAGTCTATGTTCCTAAATTTATACTTCTAATAACTAAGATGTGTGTAAATTCAGTCAAATTCTTTATATCATTTTTATTAGTAATTATTTGTATGATATGCTATCAAGTACCAATTTCTCTTAATATATTCTACTTTGGAATAATTTTTATTGTTCTTTGGATTTTCACTTTCGGAATATCCACAATTTTCATGCACTTTGGGGTTTTCATTCAAGACTTAGCTAATTTAACTACCATTGCCCTTAGGCTTGTATTTTATATGTCTGGTATATTCTTTGCTATTGAAACAAGAGTACCAGCACCATACAATGACATATTAATTAACTTTAACCCAATCGCAGCATGTATTTGTCAATGTAGAGACATTCTCCTATATAAAACACCAATTAGTTTTCCACTTATGGGAACATGGCTAGTAATCGGACTTGTTTTATCATATATTGGAGTAAGAATTATATATAAATATGAAAATACATATGTAAAGGTGATGAAATAATGACTAAGAAAAAAGAAATTGCAATTACTGTTAAAAATCTAGATATTTATTATAAAGAAATAAAAAGATTTTCACTTGCAAACTCTGGTTTAAACGGTTTTTCTAATGCTAAAAGCTTTCATGCAGTTAAAAATGTTTCGTTTGAAATACCAGAAGGCCAAATAGTAGGAATATGCGGTAAAAACGGAAGTGGAAAATCTACTTTGTTACGTGCTATCGCCGGAATATTTTCAGCAGATAAAGGTAGCATAGACCTACATAATAATAGTATTTCTCTCCTTTCAATAGGAGTAGGATTTCAAAAAAAATTATCAGGTTATGAAAATATATTTCTATCCGGATTATTACTTGGATACAGTGAAGAACAAATAAAAGAAAGATTACAAGAAATAATAGACTTCTCCGAACTAGGAGACTTTATCTATAAACCAGTTAACTCTTATTCATCAGGAATGTACTCTAAACTAGCCTTTTCTATAACTGCGATATTAGAAACTGATATCATGCTAATAGATGAAGTTCTATCAGTTGGAGACATTCGTTTTAAAGAAAAAAGTTATAACAAAATGAAAGAACTAATTTCTGATGAAAAAAGAACTGTAGTTATAGTATCACATTCTTCTAAAACACTTAGAGAACTTTGTAGCAGAGTCATTTGGCTTAATGATGGTGTTTTAATGGATGATGGAGAAGCAAATGAAGTGGTAGATAAGTATGAAGCTTATATGAAAAACTTATAAAAAAGTATAAGTTTCTTAAATTATATATAAAACAATATTTTTAATAAAAAAATAAGAATCAAATAAAAAAATTCCCTTAAAGGAAATATCTATTTTGGTTCTTTTTTATGTATTCAAAACTTAAAATTACTCATTTGCATTGCATTTTTATATGGTATATATTGGTTTTGAAAGGAGGGAAAAGTATGAATCTTATTGGTGATAAGAAAGCTGTTTTAGATAAAGCTATGTCTAAAAATGATGCTTATGAACTTGAAGATAGATATGATGGTTATAAAATACCAATTGTATCAGATGCAATGTTTAGAACAATGTTTTATAATGAATCAAGAAAGAAATATGGATGCTATTTAATTGCACTTCTACTAAAGAAAGACTTTAATGAAATCTATAATAATACTACTTTAATAAAAGCTAATATAGATGAAGAAAAAGAAAATAAATCTAGAAAGACAGTAGACTATTTATGTAGAATAGATGATGTAGTAGTCAATGTAGAAATGAATAAAAATGCATCCAAGACAAGTTTAGCAAGAAATCTAGGTTATATGTTTTCATTATATAATGGTGGAATGACTAAAGGAGATGATTATTTCTTTGAAACTTGTATTCAAATTAACATAAATAACTTTACATTTCAAGATAAAAACGAAGTATTAGATGAGTATATGATAGTTAATCTAAAAGACAGTGAAGAAGTGTATACAAATAAAATACATATTTATAATATTTACTTGCCAAATATAAGAAAAAAAGATTATAATAGTCTTGAGGAATATGAGAAATTATTATTAGTATTTAATGAAAATGATAATAATATTCTTAATGAATTAAGCAAGGGTGATAAGATTATGAAAGAATATATTGATGATTCTAGAAAAGCAAGTGAACAAGATGAAGTAATAGGTATGTATGACAAAGAGTTGCACGAAGAAAGATTAAGAAAATCAGAGTTAAGAGAAGCTAATGAGAATGGAATACAACAAGGTCGTAACGAAGGCAGAAATGAAGAAAGAGTAAGCATAGCTAAACAAATGATCCAAGAAAACATTGATTTAAATATCGTTTCTAAATGCACAGGTCTTTCATTTGAAGAACTAAAAAAGTTGAAATAGATTAATTCTATTTCTTTTTTTACATAGAATTTTACAGGTTTATTGTTAGATAATTAAAGGACTTACAACAAGCCCTTTTTATATTCGATCACATATTTTACAAACAACCTTTTTTATGATATACTTTTTTTGGTGATGTTTATGCTGTTAGTAAATGATTTTAAAGACTATGAAATAATTTCAATGAGCAAAGGAGAGAAACTTGAAAAATGGGGAGATTATTATCTACTTAGACCAGACCCAGAAATAATCTGGAAAGACACTTTAAACAAATCAATAGTTCATGCTCATTATCATCGAAGTAATAAAGGTGGAGGTTATTGGGAAAATTATAAAAAGCTACCAGATAGATGGACCATTAACTATAAAGATTTAACATTCAATGTAAAACTAATGGGCTTTAAACATACAGGAATATTTCCTGAACAAAGCATAAACTGGGATTTTATGATAAAAAAAATCAAAGAATCAAAACGCGATATAAAAGTACTAAATCTTTTTGCCTATACTGGATGCGCTACAGTCGCATGCTTAAGTGCGGGGGCAACAGTTGTACACGTTGATTCATCACGTGGCATGATTGAATGGGCCAAAGAAAATGTAAAAAGCTCTAATCTTGCTGATAAACCTGTACGTTTTTTAGTAGATGATGTTGTAAAATTTGTAAAAAGAGAAATCAGAAGAGGTAATAAATATGATGCTATAATAATGGACCCACCATCATACGGAAGAGGCTCTAATAATGAAATATGGGACATTGAAAAAGATTTGTTTCCTTTAGTAGAATTATGTACAGAAATACTAAACGATGACCCTCTGTTCTTTATAATAAACTCTTACACTGCTAACTTATCTGGAATAGTAATGGAAAACATTTTAAAATTAACCATTGGAAAAATATATCCTGGTAAAATATACTATGAAGAACTAGGTATAAAATCTAAAAATAATTTGGTATTACCATGTGGAGTATGCGCAAGATATGAAAAATAATTTAAACATTCTATATGAAGATAATCATCTAATCGTAGTAGTAAAACCATACAATGTTTTATCTCAAAGTGATAACACTAAAGATATAGATATGCTAACTATAATAAAAAACTATATAAAAGAAAAATATAATAAACCTGGAAATGTTTATTTAGGACTAGTACATAGATTAGATAGACCAACCGGAGGAATAATGGTCTTTGCTAAAACCTCAAAAGCAGCAGCAAGACTATCGAAACAAATAAAAGACAATAAATTCACTAAAAAGTATCTAGCGGTAGTCCATGGTATATTAGAAAAAAAAGAAAACACTCTTGTAAATTATTTGAAAAAAGACGAAAATAATAATTCATTGATAACAAATGAAAAAGACGGAAAATACGCTAAATTACATTACAAAGTTTTAAAAGAAAGCAAAGACTATTCAGTTCTAGACATATTATTAGAAACAGGAAGACACCATCAAATAAGAGTCCAACTTAAAAATATTGGACATCCTTTATATGGAGACCAAAGATATGGATTAAATGATAAAAAGCAATTAGGACTCTTCGCATATCATTTAGAATTTTATCATCCTGTAACTAAAGAAAAATTAATATTTGAATACATGCCAAAGGAGGAAATATTTAAATGAAAAAACATAAAAGAGTATTATTAGATATGCTATTAATAATTTTATCACTTAGTTTTTTAACTTATGAAATAAATAAAACAAACAATGTAAGCAACATATTACTATTAATCATTCTATTTATAACATGCTTTGAACTAATGATAAAATATATTAAAAAAGTACATGTTCCCAAAACAAAAAATAAACTTTTAAAAATAATATTTATCATATTCTTAGTACTTATGATGTTCCTATCAATATATAGTAATATAAGTAATAAACAAATAATAAACATAATTTATATAATAGGAATAATAATTATATTAATATATCTTTTAGTAATAATAATCATAAATACTAAACAAATCATAAAAGAAAAAGATAAAATATTTAAATATACAAAAAATCTTTATTTATCAGGATTTAGCTTTACTATTATTTTAAGTAATTTAATAATGCTACTTTTAAAGTAGTGTTTTTATTTTACAAAGTTACAAATAAAAATATTAAATATATTGAAAAAAACAAAAAAATTTGATAAACTTTACTTAGTAAAGTAGGTGTTTTAGATGAATAAAAGTGGTTTTACTTTAATTGAGTTAATCGCAGTAATTGTCTTAATAAGCTCAATTGCTTTAGTAACTACAATTGCAATTGGTAAATACACAAGTTATGGTTTTACAACCCTCGATGACCAACTAGAAAAACAACTAGTTTTAAGTGCTAAAGGATACGTAAGCGACAATAAAAAAAGATTAATAACAAATGACAAAGTTATAATAAAATATGAAGAATTGAAAGGTAATAATTACATTACTAATGACCTAGTTGATTCAGATGGTAACTCTTGTCATAATAGCTATGTAGTTATAACAAAAAATAATAAAAAATATAAGTATACAGGTTGTATTTTATGTGATAATGGATATACAAATATTTCTTATAATAATGAATGTGTTAATTAAAGGAGGGATTATAAATGAATAAGAAGAAAGGTTTTACTATTATAGAGCTTTTGGCAGCAGTAGTAATCGTAGGAATAATTTTAGGACTAGCAATTTTAGTGATTAATAGATATATTATTCAAGGACATGAAACCATTGATAAACAACTTGGAAATCAACTTGCTCTTTCAGGAAAAAGTTATCACAGTGATAATAAAAGAATGTTAGTTCCTAGTGATGGTGCAATTATCTGGTATTCTTACTTAAAAGCTAATAACTATATAACCAATGATTTAAAAGATAGTAATGGCAATTCATGTGATAAAAGTTATGTTGTAGTAACCAAAGAAAGAAGTAAATATAAATATACTAGTTGTATAGTTTGTAATAATGGTTATAATAACACAAGTGATAATGAAATTTGTGTTAATGCCATCAATAGTGGTATAGTCTGTAGTTTTACTCCTAGCGAAAAAATTACGCTTGGTATAAATAGTAACAGTAAAAATACTCAAGAGTATCATCTTGAATGCTCTGGCAAAAATATTCGCTTTAAACAAGGAAGTGATTTTACCAATTCAATGTTTAAAGATACAACTGGAAGTGGCACAATTGAACTCATTAAGTCTGATACTACTCAGAAAAAGGGTAGTAAAAATGTTTTCAGTGCCGATGTTTTATATACTGCAAAAAAGCATTATGATAAGGATGCAAATATAACATTTAATGAAGGCAATATTATAGATAATAAAAACAATATCAATCCAGGAATATCCCAAGAAATTTCTATTGATGGAAAAGGACCTAGTTGTGAATTAAGTGGTGCTTATAGCGATTCAAAATTAACTAATGCAATTAAAACAGCAAAAGGAAACAGCACAGTATATTATAAACTTACATGTAAAGATGATAACAAAATAAATGGCACTATTAAAAGTGATGGATTTACTACAAACAATTTAGTTAGTAAAATTGAAGTAAAAAATTCAACAACTAATGGCAATCAAGCAACTGCTGTAGTAGCAGTAACAACTGGCAATAATGATGGTACATTTACCCTTGAATATAAAAATAATCAAATATTTGATGAATATAAAAATGGTAACAAACAAACAAATGCAAAGAATAGTTTAACCATAGATGGTGCTGGTCCAGTTTGTAGATTTGTTGGACCTAAGTCAAATATAAATCTTAGTTATTCTAAAAAGAGTATAGATATATCACCAAATCAATCACTTTCAGATATGTATGTATACTATGGTATCGTTTGTACTGATACTAGTGGAATAAATGAAAATACATTCAATATAGGAAATGTTAAATTTAATGGTTTCAGTGGAATCAAATTAGAAAAAACAGAAACTATTACTAATACTACTAAATTCATAATAAAAGCTATGGCTAACCGAAGCCTTTCACCTGGAAGCAATGCTTATCTAACATTTGAACCAAGCACAATTAAAGATACATTAGGAAACCCTGCAACTGGAGATAAAAAAAGTGATGATACTACAATAACTGATAGTTCTTTAGTTCCTAAATGTGAGATAAAATCTTCTCTAGCATCTAATAAACTTTCAGCAACTCTTACAGGAACTATTACTGATACAAGAGGTCTTACTGGTTACGTTTGGACAGCCAATTCAGCAACTCCAAGTAGTTATGCATATACAAGTGGTACAAAACAAATTGTTAAAAAAACAATCAAAGAAAATGGGGTTTACTACTTACATGCTAAAAATGACTTAGGTAATGATGGCTATTGCTTAACTTATGTCAATGACATTGAAGAAGATAATGTTACTCCAGCTTGTTCTATTAATATGACTAAAACTTATACTATAAACGGTCAAACAATAGAAGAAACCTACAAAAGTGGTTATTGGACTCAACGCGATGTAAAAATTAGCTTTGAATGTACAGACGACAATGGAATAGCTAGTCAATCTATGTATGAAAGTAATAACTATCTAGGTTACAACAGTGCTACTATAAGTGATGAGGGTATTCATGAAGTAACACTTACCGCAACCGATCCTTCTGGTAATGAATTCAGTCATACAGTAACAATAAAAATAGATAGATCTATGCCAGTTCCAACTTTAGAATGTTATGGGAGTAGTTGTACATTTACTTGTGAAGATGAAAATGGTATTAGCTGTATGACTTATGCAATAGGCAAACAAAGTAGTAATGTTACTACTAATAATGCTTGTGAAAGAGGAGATAATACAAATGCCGGAAAGACTTCCTTGACTTTCTCAATTCCTAGAACATATAAAAACGATAAAGTTACCGTTGTTGGAGAATGTACTGATAAGGCCAGAAATGGTACCACCGAGACCTTATACGACCACGACCCATGGCCATCCACTGTTAAGTGTAGTTTATCAATAAAAAATCCAGATGGAAAAGAAATATATAGTTCTTCTTCGCAAAAGCTTACAATATCTGGCAAGTGTAGTACAGACAACAGCACAATGACTAATACTTGGCTAAGTGGGGGTGGTTGCATCGATAACTATAGTAACAATGCAACAACAGCAACAGGTGTATTAAACAAAGGAAAATCAAGAACATGTACAATAGAATTAAACGGTTGTGATGCAAAAAATAGTTGTGACAGTGTTTCAAGAACTATTACTCAAACAAAGAAATAATATAAAAAAGTGTTTTTTAAAAAAATTACACTTTTTTAATTGTTTAGTGAATTGCAAAACTAAAAACACGTTATTTTTTAAACGTGCATTTACTTTAAAAAATCAGACAGCTTTTCAGATTATTAAAAATTTATAGACAAAACAGTAAACATTTATTGTTTTGTTTTTTCTTATGTGATAAAATATTACATGTGACAAGAGGTGTAGTTATATGAGTGAATTTATAAATGATTTAGGATTTAACAACTTATTAGTAATCGTGGCTATTGTTTCAGCAATAGTACTAGCTTTAATAATAATTGTAATAATAGAAAAAATACAAAATAGAAAAGATGAAGATGAGATTGAATATTATAAAGAAATAGAACAAGAAAATGTTTATTACAAAGAAAACGTAACAGAAGATGAAGCCAAACAGAAACTAGATGATGCCTATGAAAAACTTTCTTCTGAAGAAAACTCATCAGATTTAATTTCCCATACTAATTTTGAAGAAGAACAAGAAGAAAAATCCGTTATTAGTTATGAAGAATTAGTTAAAGTAAGTAATGATGTTGACCAAAGAAATGATTTACTATTAAAAGATGAAGGAACTGAACCAATTACTATCGAAGAATTATATAAAAAACATTTAGAAGAACAAACAACAGAAAAATTAGATAATCCCGTTTTTGAAGAAGAACCAAACGATGAAAAAAAATTCAAAAACTCACTTGTTATATCTCCAGTATTCGGAGTATATAAAAATATTAATAAAACTAAATATGCTACAGACGACTTAGAAAAAACAGTAGACCTAGAAGACTTAGAGGTAGAAATCAAAAAAACTGAAGAATTTTTAAAAGAATTAAAGAAACTAAAAAATAAATTAGATTAATAATTTATTTTTTTTAAAGGAGGTACCCATGAAAGTAGGAATATATACATTAGGATGTAAAGTAAACACATATGAAAGTGAATACATAACATCACTTTTTAAAAACAGAGGCTATGAAATAACAGACTTTAATGATGAATGCGATATTTATGTAATAAATACTTGTACAGTCACTAATAATAGCGATAAAAAAGACAAAAAAATAATCAATCATGTAAGAGGAAAAGATGCCTGCGTTGTCGTATGTGGTTGCTTTGTAGAAAGCCATAAAGACTATAACTACGATGGAATAGATATTATAATAGGTAATCATAATAAATCTCATATTGTTGACTTAGTAGAAGAATATCTAATAAATAAAAAACAAA
Source organism: uncultured Bacilli bacterium (assembly GCA_934096805.1). GTDB lineage: Bacteria > Bacillota_I > Bacilli_A > RF39 > UBA660 > JAEDJI01. Next base: position 40,282 of record CAKOMW010000003.1, read on the forward strand.
TAAAACAAATAGACAATATGATGAAAGTACCATTCGAAGACATGTCAATTAGTTCGTTTGACTCTAGAACAAGAGCATTCGTAAAAATTCAAGATGGATGTGAGAACTACTGTAGTTATTGTATCATTCCTTTTGTAAGAGGAAAATGTCGTTCTAAAGAAAAAGACACAGTCATAAAAGAAATTACTGAACTAGTAAATAACGGCTATAAAGAAATAGTGCTAACAGGAATACACACTGGTAACTATGGATGCGACTTAGGAATAAAATTCTCTGATTTATTAGAAGAAATCCTATCAATAAAAAATTTAAAAAGACTTAGAATATCTTCGATAGAAATCACTGAATTAGATGATAAATTCTTTGAACTATTAAAAAATCCTATTCTTTGTAATCATTTACATATTCCATTACAAAGCGGTTGTGATAAAATTCTAAAACTTATGAATAGAAAATATCTAACAAAAGAATATTTATCAATTATAAATAAAATAAGAAACATAAGAAAAGACATATCTTTAACAACAGACGTCATCGTAGGTTTTCCAGATGAAACAGAAGAAGACTTTCAAAAAGGAATAGACTTTATAAAAGAAGTTAACTTTAGTAAAGTCCATGTTTTTCCATATAGTAAAAGAGATGGTACAAAAGCCTCTAGAATGGAAAACCAAGTAGATACAAACACTAAAAAAGAAAGGACTAAAAAACTAATTAAAATATCAGAAGAACTAGAACAAAAATATTACAATTCATTCATAGAAAAAAAAGAAAATGTTTTAGTAGAAAAAGTAGAAGACAATTATTCTTATGGACACACTAGTAATTATTTGTATTTAAAGATACCAAAAGTATTAAAAACAAATGAAATATATGAAATAGAGATAACAGAGGATATGTTTTAAAAAATTAAACCTCTTTTATCTTTTTTCTTTATAAAGTTTTACAAAACATCCTAAATTTATACGCTTTTTGTATCTTTTTCTTCATTTGCAATAACATAATAATATACCGTTACAGGTATAAACACATTGACATATTATACCGATAACGGTATAATATAAACAGAGGTGACCAAATATGGAATTTATGACTACAAAAGAAGCAGTACAAAAATGGAACATTAGCGAAAGAAGAATTAGAAAATTATTACAAGACGGAAGAGTTGAAGGCGCTATTAAGGTGGGCAACAATTGGAATATCCCTATTAATGCTAATAAACCAGCTGATAAAAGAAGCGTTAAATTGAATGATCCTAAATTAATATTTAATTTACCAGAAAACTCTTTTGAAGAAGTTGACAAATTAAATGAAAAATTAAATTCTAAAAGACCTATATCTAAAGAAACATTAAAATCTTTAAAAGATTCCATTAACTTAGAATGGACTTATAATAGTAATGGTATAGAGGGAAATACATTAACTTTAAGAGAAACACAAATTGTTTTAGAAGGAATTACTGTTGGAGGTAAATCTTTAAAAGAGCATTTAGAGGTAATTAACCATGAACAAGCAATACTGTTCTTAGATGACCTTATTAAAGAAAAAGAACCAATTACTGAATGGAATATTAAAAATATTCATCAATTAGTATTAAAAGAAATAGATGACAAAAATGCTGGTAAATATAGAAATGAAAATGTAAGAATAAAAGGTGCAAATCATATTCCGCCAGATTATTTAATTATTCCTGAATTGATGGAAAAATTAGTTATTAATTATGAAGATTGGAAAAAATATCATCCAATTATCAAAGCTGCTTTAATACATGGTGAATTAGTCAAAACACATCCATTTGTTGATGGGAATGGTAGAACATCAAGATTGGTTATGAACTTATCTTTGATGAACAGTGGATACGTCCCAGTAATCATTAAAAAAGATAAAAGATTGGAATATTATACCGCATTAGATAAAGCGCACACAACAGGTGACTATACTGATTTTATTAGACTAATTAATGATTTAGAAATTGAAATGTTAAATAGATATTTAGAATTGCTGTAAGAGTAAAGCAAAAAAATCTGCTACAGAATATGAAATAATAACAAGAAGACTAAAAAGATAACAAAGCTGTTGTCTTTTTTTACAAAGTTTTACAAAAGCAAACAAAAAAAGCTTGACTAATACTAAAAAAAATATATAATTAAGGTATAAAATAAAGGAAGGAGTTTAAAATATGGAAAAGAAAAATAAGGGGTTAGTGGTTACAATAGTTATTCTAGTAGTTTTACTATTAGGACTAGGAGGTTACATTTGTTATGATAAACTTTATCTAGACAAAAAAGATAATACTCTTAATACAAATGAACCAGTTAGTAATGAAGAGTTAGTAAAAGAAAATAGTTTTAAATTATCTGATATTCAATGTGTTTTAGATAATAATACTTGTTCTAAAGAAGTGAAAGTATCTTATAATAATAAAAATCATATTGTAAAACTTATTAAGAAGTTATCTTCTAACGAAAAGTATGCAATTGAAGTATATGTTGACGGAATATTAATAGATACTATTGATGGAGGAACTTTCTATGATTGGCAAGATAGTACTGTTGCTTCTGATTGGATTAAAAATCTTGATGGTTACATTTATATAGTTGATAATAAATATTTAGCATTAGTTTATAGATATGAAAATGCTAAGCCATCTTGGTATTTAAGATATTATAATGAAAACAAAAAAAGTGTTAACAAAGATATTTTGGTAGCATCATATGGTGTTTCTTTTGGAAGTGAAACTGTAGGAAAAGACCTTTTTAACCTAGATAAATTAGAGTTTAATGGTAATGCTATAAGCTTTTGGAGTGAATACTGTAAAAGTGATATAAAACCAGATGCAGATGCAGACTTAGTTATTGCAAAACATTCAGTTACATTTGATGGTAATAAAGTGAATGATAATATTGTGAAAACCGCAAATGATGCAATTGGTGGTGGCAGCTCCGCTTGCGAAATACAATATAAATAATATGGTTATTTCAAATAGATGATGTTATTAACATCATCTATTTTTCTTTACAAAGTTTTACAAAAGCAAACAAAAAAAGCTTGACTAATACTAAAAAAAATATATAATTAAGGTATAAAATAAAGGAAAGGATTTGAATATGGAAAAGAAACATAAAGAATTGATAGTTATAATTATATTAGTAGTTTTGCTGTTAGGACTAGGAGGCTATATCTATTATGACAAAATACAAAATAATGAAATAATAAAAAAGAATAATGACAACAACACGACAGTTTCCTTAAACAAATTTAATACATTTGCAAAAACATTAAAAGAGAATAGAATGAAACAATCAGAAAAAGACAAACAAAAAGGACTAACTATAGGTGGAAACTGGTATTCTTTGCGAGATGAAAATGTTTTTGGATATATAATAAAACTTGACTATGATGGTACTTTATCAGTTGAATACAGTAACAAAAAATATAAAAAATATAATACTATAATTGATACTAATGTTTTATTCTATGAAATGATTTATGTTGGAAATGGTGGATATAAAGATATATTTTATGTGAAAGATAATGGTAAATTATACACTGCATCAGTAGAACTTGATCCGTTTAATGAAAACAAAATAGCCACAGCAAAAGAACAAAAAGAATATAAAAATATCGTAAGAATAAACCAAGAATTTATTAACGAAGAAGAAACAGGCTTTTATGATATAGTACTAGTAGACATAAACGGTAATATATATTATTTATTTAGTGAAAGATAAAAACAAATAAAAAAGTAGATATCAAAAATATGAAATTATCTTGAAAGATAAAAGTAAAAAAACAATTTATGATGAAGATGGATTTGACGTTGAATACAATTTGAATACTAGCACTCCTTGGTAATAGTTTATAATAGATGAAAAAAACATCATCTATTTTTTCTTTTTTCTTTTTATTTTTCTAATTTTATATTATAATTAATATAGTAGGTGATAACATGGCTAAAAAAAAGACTAGAAAAAGTAGTAAAAAGAAAGAAAACTATTTTATAGATTTATATGGAATACTTCTAATGCTTATTGCGATAATAGGTATAGGTAAATATGGTCCTGTTGGAAGACTTATCGCATCATTTGCAGTTTTTCTAGTAGGAAACCTATACTTTTTCTTGTTACTTTTTCTTTTAATAATGGGTGGATACATTATAATATATAGAAAACAAATTGAATTCTTTTCATCTAAAATGATAGGCTTTTATTTATTTTTAATAGGTATTTTGGTTTTCTTGCACCAAAACTATGTATTAGAAACATTAGATGTATCAAAAATATTCTCAGAAAGTATAGATAATATTATGAGTGCCATATCTAGAATTATGGAAGGTAAGATAAGTGTAGGTATTTTCGATGCTAGTTTATCCAATACTGGAGGGGGAATACTTGGTGCTTTATTTTCTACGGTATTCTATAAACTATTTGAAAGAGATGGTACAAACATTGTCATTTGGGTTCTTTTAATTTCTGGATTTATGATATTTACAGGAATGTCTATATTTAATATTATTAAAAATGTTGCTCTTAAAACTAAAGAAATAATTCCTGAAAGGGAAGAAAAAGAAAAACGTAAAGAAAAGAAAGCAGAAAAAGAAAAAGAAGAAAGTCGTTTTAAAATAGTTGATCATAATGACAATGATGATAAATTAGTAGTCCATGATATAAGCCAAGTAACTAAAGTACCAACCGAAAAAGAAAAATCTGAAGTAAAACCTGATAAAATTGAAACTAATAAAGATTATAAATTACCTCCAATTGAACTATTAGATAGTCCAAAAACTAGAAAAAATAATACTGATCATCAAGCAATTGAAAAAAATATTGAAACATTAGAAAAAGTATTAAAAGATTTTGGCATAATAGGTAAAGTAGTAGAAGTAAACATTGGACCTACTGTAACTCAATATGAAATGGAACTTAACTCTGGGACAAAAGTAAGTAAACTACTTAGCATAAATAAGGAAATATCACTTGCTCTTGCTAAAAAGGACGTTCGTATTCAAGCTCCAATACCAGGCAAATCAACAGTAGGTATTGAAATGCCAAATGATCATGCTCAAAGCGTATCTCTTCGTGAGACAATTGAAGCAATGCCAAAGAGCACTAATGACTCACTTCTTGCTGTTGCTCTTGGTAAAGATATAATGGGTAAAGTTAAATATTGTGAAATAGACAAAACACCACACCTTTTAGTTGCAGGGGCAACAGGCTCTGGTAAATCAGTTTGTATTAATGGAATTATTGTATCTATCCTAATGAAAGCTCGCCCTGATCAAGTTAAACTAGTAATGGTTGATCCTAAAAAAGTAGAATTAGGCATTTACAACGGTATACCACACCTTTTAACACCAGTTGTAACGGATCCAAGAAAAGCTTCAATTGCATTAAAAAGAGCAGTAAGCGAAATGGAAAGAAGATACGATCTATTTGAAGAATTTGGTACCAAGAACATAACAAGTTATAATAAATTAGTCGATGAAAAAAATAAAAAATTACCAGACGATGAAAAATATAGTAGAATGCCATATATCGTTGTTATCGTTGATGAATTAGCGGACCTTATGTTAGTCGCAGGAAAAGAAGTAGAAGACTCAATCATGAGAATTACCCAAATGGCCCGTGCTGCAGGTATTCATTTAATCATTGCCACTCAAAGACCATCAACAGATGTTATCACTGGCCTTATTAAAGCTAATATTCCATCGCGTATATCATTCGCAGTATCATCAAGCATTGACTCTAGAACCATCCTTGACATGACTGGTGCTGAAAAACTTCTAGGAAAAGGAGACATGCTATTCTTACCAATGGGAGAAAGTGCCCCTGATAGAATTCAAGGTTCATTCGTCTCAGAAGAAGAAATCAAAAAAATAGTAGACTATACAATATCTCAACAAAAAGCTCAATTCGATAGTAACTTTATGGATCTTGACAATGTTGATCACGAAAAGAAGAACAATCCTGTTTCTAATGATAAAGAAGAATATGATGACCCATTATATAATGAAATAGTAGAATTTGTAATAACAACCGGTAAAGCAAGTGCTTCACTTCTACAAAGAAAATACAAACTGGGATACAATCGAGCCGCTAGAATAATTGACTTACTGGAAGAAAGAGGAATAATTGGTCCTCAAAATGGTTCTAAACCACGTGAAGTATTAGTAAAACTAGAAAAAGATGAAGAATAAGGAGGAAATATGACACCACATATTGAAGCTAAAAAAGAAGAAATTGCCGAAACAGTAATAATGCCTGGGGATCCCAACCGTGTAAAATACATAGCAGAAAAATATCTTAAAAATGCAAAATTAGTAAATAAAGTACGTTCTAATTATGCATACACTGGTTATTATAAAGACAAACTAGTAACAGTAATGTCCTCAGGCATGGGAATGCCTAGCATAGGTATATACTCTTATGAACTATTCAAGTTCTATAACGTCAAAAACATAATAAGAATAGGATCATGTGGGGCATTAAACAAAGAAATCCCTTTAGGGACTGTGATCTTAGCCAAGGGAGCATTTACTAATTCTAATTTTTCCTATCAATTTAATAAAGAAAACATCAATTATTGTTTGAGTTCTTTAGAAATAAATGATAAAATAAAAAAGTGTTCTATTAATAATACTAATATTTTAGAACAAGATGTAAAAACAAGTGACACATTCTATCATGAAAAAGAAGAGCAAGATGACTTTTCATACATCGCTGTAGAAATGGAATGTTTCGCTTTATTCTACATAGCAAAAATATTAAAATGCCATGCATCCGCAGTATTAACCGTTTCAGATAATATAAAAACTAAAGAAGAGATGTCTAGTCTAGAAAGAGAAACAACATTTGATAATGCAATTACTTTAGTACTTGAATCACTATGATTTTATGCAGTAAGAAAGAGGTGGAATATGGAATATAAAAAAATTGAAGAAGTATCTTATAATTTGCATTTGATTAAAACAAATAAATTTAAGACACTTTTTTTTAAAATTATTTTATCTGAAAAAGTAGAAAAAGAAAAAATAACATTAAGAAATCTTTTAATAGACAACCTTATTTCGTCTTCAAAAGATTATCCCACCATTAGAGAGATGAATATTAAAAAACAAGAACTATATGGTGCATCCCTTGCAATGGCTAATAAAAGAATGGGGAATCACTTTTTCTTAGAATACACAATGTCTATTTTAGAGCCAAGATATACTGAAGATAACATGTTAGAAGAATCAATAAAACTATATAGTGATATTCTATACAAACCGAATATCACTGATGAAAAATTTGATCAAACAATTTTTGATCTGTCCAAAGACACCTTAGAAAAAGAAATCTTAATGGTTAATGAAAATCCTAGTTTATATGGTTTTAATAAATTCAAAGAAACTCTAGATAAAGATGCATGCTTTTCTTATCCTCAAAATGGTTACATATCTGACTTAGACAAAATAACTAATAAAGATTTATACAAATATTACAAACAAGTATTAGAAACAAACCCTTGTGATATATTTATCGTCGGAAACTTTGACTTTAATGAAATGGAACAACTAATAAAACAAAACTTCCATTTCAATAAAAATAAAAAAATAGATAACTATGAAATAAAACTAACAGATAATAGAACAAACTACAAAGAAGTAGAAGAAGAAAGAACATTTAATCAAAGTAAACTTTACTTAGGCTTCAAAATAGAAGACCTAGAAGAATATGAAAAAAGATATGTCTTAGTTTTATTTAATATTATATTTGGAAATTCACCTGAATCAAAACTATTTAAAAGAGTTAGAGAAGAAAACTCTCTTGCATATTCAGTAAATTCAGGTTACAGAAGATTAGATAACTTCTATTACGTGATAGTGGGCCTTTCCTATAAAAACCTAGAAAAAACAAAAAATACTATAAACGAATGTTTAGAAGAAATGAAAAAAGGCATATTTGAAGATGAAAAAATATCACAAGCGAAAGCCCTTTATAAATCAATACTACGTGACTGTTTAGAAGGACAATCTACCATTGTTGACGTATATTCAACAATATATTATTTCAATAACAAAGACTTAGAAGAACAAATAAAAGAAATAGAAAAAGTAACTAAAGATCAAATAATAAAAGTTGCTAATAAATTACAAATAGATACTGTGTACTTATTAAAGGAAGGTGTAAAATGAAAGAAATAAATATAAATACTTTTGATGAAAAACTCTATTATGAAAAACTAGACAATGGATTAGAAGTATTCCTAATACCTCTTCCTAATAATAAAAACTATTATGTAAGTTTAACTGTAAGATTCGGTGGTTCTACAAGAAAATTTTTAAAAGATAACAAAGAATATACTGTAAAAACAGGAATAGCACATTTTCTAGAACATAAACTATTTGAAAGAGAAGATAACCCATTTAATTTTTATATAAAAAGCGGAACAGATGTAAATGCTTCAACCAATTCAGATAACACCACTTACTATTTCACAGGCAATAATAATATTAATGAAAACCTAAAATATTTATTGGACTGGATAACAACATTTAATATAACCGAAGAACAAGTAGAAAAAGAAAAAGGCATAATCTTAGAAGAAGCTTCAATGTACAAAGATGTTCCTGATAGAATACTTTATGAAAAAGTCCTAAAAAATGTTTTTGTAAACCATCCATATAAGTATAAAACAATAGGAACAGATGAAGATATAAAAAACATAACAAAAGAAGAACTAGAACTATGCTATGAAAACTTCTATCGTCCTGATAATATGGTCTTAGTGGCAGCAGGTGCTATAAACAAAGATGATTTTATAAAAATAATAAGACAAGAACTAAGTGACTATAAAAATCCAACTAATAATGTAACAGTAAAAGAAGTATATGAACCAGATAAAGTAAGTAAAGAATATGAAGAAATAAATATGAAAGTAGAAATGCCTAAAATAGCTATAGCATATAAAATTAATAAAGATTTATTTAAAGATTTAAACTTAGACACTTATAATTTAGATTATTATTTACAACTTATTTTATCAATAGCTTTTGGTTCTACATCAGCATTTACTGAAAACCTATACATAGATAAAACAATTCTATCATTAACATATGAATTACTTGATACTGAAAATCACTATATTATTAGTTTCTTTACAAAAACTGATAAAGAAAAAGAATTCTTTGATAAATTTTATAAATACATTAATAATCTAAACCCAACAAAAAATGAATTCGATAGGACTATAAAAACATGGATAGCATCTGAAGTAAGACTAATAGATATGCCAATAGCCACTGCTAAAAATGTTCTATATGATTGGATTGATTATAAAGAATTTAAAAACAATAAAATAAGAGACTTAAGAAATCTTAAATATGAAATGTTACTTAAAGTATTAAAAAGAATAAATTTAGATAATAAATGCGTTGTCAAGCTTGACAGTAATAATGAAAAAACAGTTGCATAACTCGTTTTTTTTTGATATCATATATTTAGAGTAAGGAGTGTTGGCTATGAATATTGAAATGTTTATACATTTTCCGGGAATTTTAATAACAATTGGAGTAGGTTTGCTTTTAGCATCTTTAATATTTGGTTTAATTGCATATAAAAAAGAAAAAAACGAAGTTGGAGCAGATTTACTTAGTAATGAAATACCATCACCAGAAGAATTTGATGAAAAACCACCAATAAAAAGAGAAGAACCGATTATAACAGAAGAAAAAGAAGAAGCATCTACATTTACCTTTCCTAAGGACGAAGAAATTGAAGAAATTAAAACAGGTTCTATACCAATAATTAATGAAACAAACAACAATGAAATAACCCCAGAAGAACCAATAACTAAAGAAAGAATAGAACCAATAATAAATGAACCTATAAAAGAAGAACAACCAGCTATAGAAGAAACACCAATAAAAGACAATACTGTTATAGAGGCAGTGCCACAAATGAAAGAAGAACCAATAACTGAAGTAAATCCTGTAGAAGAAAAAACTACTCGTATATATGGCGGAATAGAACCAACCAAACAATTTAATTTTACTTTTAACAAAGAAAAGGGAATGTATGAAGATAGCAAAAAACCACTATATAATATTGAGGAATCATTGAATTCTCAAAAAATCGAAATAGAACAACCGACTATAGAAAAAACACAAACTAAAGAAGAACCAAAAGTATTAAATAACATTATGAATTCTGAAGAAGATGAAGATATCGAAGTATTGTAGATATCTTTTTTTGGACAAAAAACATTTCATTAATATAAAAGTATATGATATAATATAAATAAAGGAGGATGATTTAATGAAAAAATCAAATATAATTAAAAAATTAACTGCGATAATATTTACATTAGTAGCTATCTTTGCAGCGGGATTAACTAATGTAAATGCAGAAACAACTGATATTACTGAAATTAAATTGACAGGTGATTATCAATATGGAAATGTTCCAGCAGGAATATTACCATCATTTAATCCTGGGACTACTACTGCTAGTATTACTATTGATAAAGTAAATAGTAGCTGGGAGTATAAAATGCAAAATGGAGGATGGAGTGGATTTGGTTCAGAAACACCAGTTGCATATAATGATAGCAAAACAGATTATGGATATAGTTTCAGTGTAGAAACTAAGGCAGGATATCAGCTTGCTTCGGATTTAAAAGTTATCTATAATGGTGAAGATGTTACCTCATCTGTAAAAGTATTAAAGTATGCTTGGGGTGCTTATGTTACTGTTGATTTGGGAAAAGCAATAGGAGAAAACCCTACTACTCATACTGTAACATTCAATTCAAATGGTGGTACTGAAATTGCACCAAAACAAGTTGTAAGCGGGTTAAAAATTAATCAACCTTCAACACCAACAAAAGATAAATATCTTTTTAGAGGTTGGTATGAAGAAGCAACATTCATCACAAAATTTGATTTTTATAATACACCAATTACATCTGATATGAATCTTTATGCAAAATGGGAAGCTGCAAATTCTATCAATGAGATTAGACTTGCGGGAGATATTCAATATGGAACTGTTTCAGTAGGAACACTACCATCATTTAATCCTAGAACTACTACTGATAGTATTACTATTGATAGAACAAATAGTGACTGGGCATATAAAATGCAAAACGGATTATGGAGTAGATTTGGTTCAGAAACACCAACTGCAGTAAATGATGGCAAAACAAGTTATGGATATGATTTCAATGTAAAAACAAATGATGGATATCAACTTGCTTCAGATTTAAAAGTTATCTATAATGATGAAGATGTTACTTCAACTGTGAAAGTGCAAAAGTACGCTTGGGGTGCTTATGTTACTGTTGATTTGGGAAAAGCAAATGGAACACCTGTTGTTTATACTATAACATTTAATTCAAATGGTGGAAGTGGAATAATGGCACCAAAAACTGATTTAACTGGTGAATATACATTACCAGCAAATGGGTTTACAGCACCAAGCGGAAAGCAATTCAAAGGATGGTCATTAACTACTGATGGAGAAACAGTTACTAAAGTAGATATGACTGAAAACAAAACTGTATATGCAATTTGGGAAGACATTCCTGTAGTAACATATACATTAACATTTGATGCTAATGGTGGAACTGGTTCAATGACACCAATTGCTGATCTAACTGGTGAATATACTTTACCAGCAAATGGGTTTACAGCACCAAGTGGAAAGCAATTCAAAGGATGGTCATTAACTGCTGATGGAGAAACAGTTACTAAAGTAGATATGACAGAAAATAAAACAGTATATGCAATTTGGGAAGATATTCCTGTAGTAACATATACATTAACATTTGATGCTAATGGTGGAAGTGGAACAATGTCACCAATTGCTGATCTAACTGGTGAATATACTTTACCATCAAATGGATTTACAGCACCAAGTGGAAAGCAATTCAAAGGATGGTCATTAACTACTGATGGAGAAACAGTTACTAAAGTAGATATGACAGAAAATAAAACAGTATATGCAATTTGGGAAGACATTCCTGTAGTAACATATACATTAACATTTGATGCTAATGGTGGAACTGGAACAATGTCACCAATTGCTGATCTAACTAGTGAATACACTTTACCATCAAATGGGTTTACAGCACCAAGTGGAAAACAATTCAAAGGATGGTCATTAACTACTGATGGAGAAACAGTTACTAAAGTAGATATGACTGAAAATAGAACTGTATA
>CAKOMW010000004.1 GCA_934096805.1 uncultured Bacilli bacterium
AAAGTATTATTATTGATATTATTTTTATTGTTTTCCCTTTTTTATTTATAGGGTTAGTAGTATTTTGCCCCCCCCCCTAGCGAATAATTGTTTTTCATATTACTTATTAGGTGTATACACATGATGTGTAATTTTTTTGTTTGCACCTGTCCTCCTCTTTAGTTTTCTATGGTTTAATTTTATAACAAAAAAACTCCTTTTTCAAGAGTTTTTTATTCTATTTTTTAATCATTACTTAATATAAATACTGATTATTTGTTTTTTCTTGCTAATTCTTTTTTATATATACCATTATTTAGACTTGGAACATTATTGCAGTCATAGTTTAATAAAGTATTCAGCTTATCTTTTTTTAATTTTTTTAGTTCTTTTTTTATTTGTTCAAGTTTTTTTATATCGTTTACATCTTCCATATAAATACTGTATATATTAGAAGTACTGTATTCAAATGGTTTATCATTTAGATTGTTTGTACATTTATTTACTAATAATACATTGACAACATAGCTAGCATTTTTGAATTTTAAATCACGTATACAGATTTCTTTATATTCATCTTCGATATCAGATTCTATTCTCATTGCTGACTTTAGGGATCCATCTGTAATTATTAGTGTATCAAATACTTTTATCTCTACTATGGATCCGGAATATTCATAGTTTTTTACTGCTTGTAAAAATGGGATTGCTTTCTCTTCTTCGTATTGTTCTATTAACATATTACCTCTCCTTTTCTTTGGACTGTTTATTATACTATAAATTATATAAAAATACAAGAACAATTTTTTTATTTTTTGTTTGCATTTGCTTTACATATTTTGTAATAAAATGTATACTGTAGATATAAGTGTAAAAGGAGGAATATTATGGAAGAAAAGAAAGATAAAATAATAACTATATTAGTTATAATAGTTCTTGTTTTAACTGGGGTTCTTGGTTATTTGTGTTTCAGTAAGACTTCAGATAAAGAAAAGCCCATAGAAAATGTAGAGAAAAAGAAAGATACTAAAAATAACAATATTTTAGCATCAGAATTATTTAGTTTAGGTTATATTAAAAAGGAAGAAAGTACTTCTAAACATCTTATTGAAATTAATGATGGTAAAGTAAGAGTTCTTGATTTAGATTCTAATAAAAAAATAGATGTTGATGGCATTTCTGGAACGCCAAAGGTTGTGAGTTATATTTCTGCTTCTGCGAATGATATAACATATGTAGTTTTAACTGAAGATGGAGATCTTTATACATCAGATGTTGAATGGATTGATAATGGAGATGAAGCTCCTCCAATGATGCGTGTTAATTCTTTTATTAAGGTTAATACTAAGAAAGTATTAAATATATATACTCTTAGTGATAAATCTGTTAAGTGTCTTTATCCTGAAAAAGATGCCAGTTTCTCAGTATTTGTAGAATATGATGATGGTTCTTTAATAGCATATACACAAAGTACTGATACTAAGACTGGTAAGGTTTCTTCTAAGTTTACAAAATCATTTAATGAAATGTTTCCTACTCTTACAAGTACTTGCAAATAATATAAAAAATAGAGGATTTTCTCTATTTTTTTGTTTTAATATTCTTTTTTAGTACTGATTAAGTCTTTATATAATTCTTTGTAATTAGAAACAAAGATGAATCTAATTCCTTCTTTTATATAGTCTTCAATTTCTTCTAGATCTTTTTCATTTTGACTAGGTAAATATATTTTTGTTACCCCTGCTCTTTTAGCACCGATTATTTTTTCTTTTAATCCTCCGATTGAGAGTATTTCTCCTCGTAATGTTATTTCTCCTGTCATAGATATGTTTGATGCAATTTTTCTTTTTGTAACAGCACTTATTATTGCAGTGGTTAAAGTAACTCCTGCACTAGGGCCGTCTTTTCTGATTGCTCCTTCTGGTACATGTATGTGAATATCATTTTGTTCTAGAATATCATAGTCTATACCAAAGTATTTATAGTTACTTTTTATGTAACTAAGGGCTATTTTAGCACTTTCTATAAAGACATCTCCTAGTTGTCCTGTTGTTATAACATTACCATTTCCTTTAAAGTAGTTTACTTCTATTTTAAGGATATCTCCTCCAAAAATAGTATAGCTCATACCATTTACTACTCCAATGAGAGCTTTATCTTCTTTTAAGTGATATTGGTATTTTTCTTTACCTAAGTATTTTTCTACCATGCCACTTTCTATTATGTTAATGCTTTTAGTATTGTCCATTATCATTTCTTTAATAATTTTTCTAAGTATTGAAAGAATTAGTCTTTCAAGTTCACGAACTCCTGCTTCTTTGGTATATGATCTAATTATTTTAAGAATGGAATCATCTGTAAATTCTATCATTTCGTTTGATAGATTATATTCTTCAATTCCTTTGGGAATTATATGTCTTTTACAAATATTTAATTTTTCATATTCAGTGTAACTGGACATTTCTACTATTTCTAGCCTATCTAATAATTCTAAAGGAATTCTATCAATGTAATTAGCAGTGCATATAAACATGACGTTAGATAGGTCGAATTCTTCTTCAATGTAGTTGTCACAGAATTTTTTATTTTGTTCTTTATCTAAAACTTCAAGTAAACTAGAAGCGGGGTCTCCTTTAATGTCTTTAGTCATTTTATCAATTTCATCAATTACAAATACTGGATTAGCGCTTCCTGCTTTTTTCATACCTTGAACGATTTTTCCACATGATGAACCAATGTATGCTCTTTTGTGTCCAACTATATCTGATTCATCGTTAATGCCACCGACTGATATTTTTGTAAAGTTTCTATTCATTGCATCGGCGACACTTTTAGCAAAGGTTGTTTTTCCGACACCGGGAGGACCTACTAGGCAGATAATGGGACTATTGGTATTATTATTCATTTGTAAAAGGGCTAAATATTCAAGTATTTTTTCTTTTACATCATCTAATCCAAAATGACTACTGTCAAGGATTTCTTTGGCTTTATTTAAATCTTTATTGTCTTCGGTTTTGATATTCCAAGGTAATTCTAAAACAGTATCAATGTACGCTTTAATCATACCAACTTCAGGTGATGACATTGGAGTTGTTTCATATCTTGATAGTTCTATGTCTAGTCTTTTTTTTACTTTATCTGGAAGGTTTTTATTATTCATTTCATCTCTTATTTTGTCAATTTCAACGTCTTTATCATAAGAAATGCCTAGTTCTTCTTTAATAGCTTTGATTCTTTCTTGAAGAATATAATCTTTTTGTGATTTTTCGATATTGTAACTAACTTTTTCTTCAATTTTTTGTTCTAATCTAATTATTTTTAATTCTTGATTGATGTCTTCGAATAGCATCATTACTCTAGTGGTGGGGTCTGTTTCGTTTAAGTATTGTAATTTTCTTTCATATGTGCCAGGAATAGACATGACAAGTACGTCCGTTATTTTATCAATGTCATTAATGCCTAGAATTTGGGAAAGAACACTATTACTCATATTAGGGTTTTGTTCTATATAGTATTCAACTTGTTTTATTAAACTTCTAGAGAAAGCAACTTCTTCGTATTTATCTAGTTTTTTGTAATTAATTTCTTTAATTACTGATGTAACAAAGTTGTCGTTTGATTTTTCATAACTAGAAACTTTTACTCTGTTTAATCCGCGAATTACAATTCTTGTTTTATTGTTAGGTAGGTCAAGTTTCATACTTATATATCCTAAGACTCCTATCACAGGGTAATCTTCTAAGTCATCGGAAAATGTTTCGCCTTGATGGACTACTAGGATGTGTTTGTTATAGTAAGATTCGGCAAGGGATATCAATTCCTTGTCTTTATCGTTTTCTAATTCTAGTCTTATTTCAGTTTGAGGGAATAGTATTATATTGTTTAAAACTAATACAGGTAAACATGTTTCTACCATTAAAATCCCTCCCAGAAAAATATTACTTTCTATTATAACAAGTTTATTTTTTTTATCAAGGGGTTTTTAATATTTCATGATTTTTTTAGGTTAAAGAGGCTTAGGAGGCCTGTGCGACAAGCGATATAAGAAGCATTAGAGAAATTGTATAAGATTGACTTGAGTTGTCTATTATATTTCTTATATAATCTATAAATATTTAAGTGTTAAAAATAATTAATTATTATTCTTTAGAAATATCAAGCACAACTCTAAATGAAAATTTACTGTATACTTCTGTACCTTCACCATCATAAAAACCTGAATATCCCTTAGAGCTTCCATTTCTGTCATTAAAATTGAAAGCACCTGCGCCTGTAGTATCATTATATAAACCACCACGTAAAAACCAGGGATAATTAAAACTTGAAGTAGTATTGCCCTGTGGCAATGTGCCCGTATCAGAATACCACTTACCACTTGATGAAGCCATTTCTACTGTTGCATCTCCTAGTCTTCCTCTTGTATAGGTTGTAGGACTTGTATTATATGTATAACTATCATAATACTTTGCAAGTGGATATATTGTTGTACTCCAATTTCCTGCTGCTTGAGAGAAAAATTGATTTGAAGTATTAACCATATTTCCCATTACATATTCATCCAAGCCTCCACTCATGTCGTACACTCCATATACATTTCCAGTGGTTGATGCTTTTATTCCACTTGCTCCATTATATTTGTTTTTATCTGTTGTGCATGTTGTTGATGATTCATCTGCACTTACTGTGTCTGCTCCGATCCCTGTTATTTTATCACTACAATTATTTATTGTTAATTCTTCACATTTACCAGAAGTACATCTTCCATATTTTGAATGATATAAGTATGTTACTACTCCCCATTCTGTATTCTTCATCATATGGATATCTATATTATTAGTGTCTCCGGTTAAATTACCATTGTAGTTAAATGTTGTACTACTACTTTGTGGAAAGCCATATGCATTATTTGCTTTTTCCATTTGTCTTGCATCTCTAAACTGATATGACACACCTTTATAACTAAGAGGTCCTACATTAGGTTTTATTATTATTGTTGATTCATCAGTTGAAGTAGCAGTTGGTAATTCTGTTGCACTACTCTCAAATTTTCCTACCCATAATCCTGTTAGTTCTGTGTTTCCAAATGTAAATGCTGGATGGGTATATGTACTTGTTCCTGCTTTCAAACTTCCATTTGTTGTATCTGTACATGTCTGTGATGTTGTACCACTTCCCGATACATTATCAGTACACTTTATTGTGCCTGTACTTTCTGTTCCATTTTCAAACTTTATCTTTATTTCTTCTGGTGTATTTGTATTAAGATAAGTATAAGTATACCTTGGTATCCATACCCACATTGTATTTATATCATTCATTGGTATTTCTGTTCCTGTAGTTGCTTTTAAATATGTTTCTCTATTAGCACTTGTAACAGTTACTGCATTTGCCCACATCTTATTATCATAATCATACCACTTATATGTTTCATTTGTATTACTGGTATCTGCTTTCTTCCAACTACTACTTGCACTATCATAATACACAGGTATCATATTACTTGTAAGTACTGGCTTATTTGCTCCGCTTTCATCTAAGTTACTAATTATTTTATTACTTAACACAGCACGAGTTGTATTATATGTATTAGCATAACCACCATTACAATTAAAGTTAAATAATCCAGCATTAATTCCATTACTATGGTATCCGCCACGCATAAACCAAGGACGAGTGCTACTAGCAAAGTAAGCATAATCTGAATACCAATTACCAGACGGACCAGTAGGCGCCATTTCAACTGTTGCATCTCCTAATTTTCCTCGTGTATACTCTATTCTGTTCGTTCCATAACTATATTTATTATAGTATCTCTTACTTGGAAATGCATATGTTCCTGTAAATGATGTTCCTTTGCCACTATCATATAGTATTCCTGTAAAGGCTGAATTATAATTAGTACTAGTTGCTGAATCACCACTCATTACTTTTCCATCACTATATACAATATCACCAGCAACATATTCCCATGAACCACCATTTAAATCATATATTCCATATACATTTCCCGTTGTACTTGCGCTTTGTCCAAGGTCAGTATTATATGCATTGCATGTAGCCCCACTAGTTGTTGAATCAACAGATTGAGGCCCACATCCTGTCGTATATGTATTTTCAGCATTTATTGCTATTTCTTTATTTATTCCATATTTACTATGCGATAAGTAGGCTACTGCTCCCCATTCCATATTCATCATCATATGAGTTTCATCACTTATACTAAATCCATATTGATTTCCACTTTCTCTCATTTTATATATTCCATTAAAGAACGTCCCTACTTGTGCTCCTCTCCACGATTTTACATTTGGTACTATTTTTGGTCTTATTGTTTGCAAGTTACACCCTGAACCTACTGACACATAATTTGATACAGTGCAAACAGTATCACTTGATACTTCAAACTTTCCTACCCATATTCCCTTTAATTCTTCACCAGACTCTCTTATATTATTATCATTCTTATCCCACCAAAATGCTGGATGGGTATATGTTGAAGTTCCTGTTTTTAATGAACCATTTGTTGTATCTGTACATATTTCACTTGTACTACTAGTACCAGTTACCGCATCACTACATTTTATTGTACCACTACTACTTGTTCCACTTTCAAACTTAATACCTATCTCTTGTGGTGTATTATTTTTTAAATATGTATATGTATATCTTGGTATCCATACCCACATTGTATTTATATCATTCATTGATATTTCTGTTCCTGCTTTTGCTTTCAAATAAGTACTCCTATTTGTATCTGTAACAGTTACTGCATTTGCCCACATCTTATTATCGTAATCATACCATTTATATGTTTTGGATGCATTTTCGTTATCTGCTTTTCTCCAAACACTGTTTGTTTCATCATAATATACTGGTATCATATTTTCTGTTAAAACTGGTGCGTTTGCGCCACTTTCATCTAAATTGCCTGCATTAACACTAAGTTTTAACACATTATTAGACACTACACTACTACTCCACTTTGCATATGATGCATTAGTGAGATTATAAGAGATTACTCCTGTTATTACAAGAAAAAGAATACCTACTAAACTTAATAGATATTTATTATAGTCGTTTATATCTTTAAATAAAGGGTTTTGTTTTATTTTATTACTAGTATCCCCCCCCCCCCCAGACGAATATTTGTTTATCATATTACTTGTTGGGTGCGCATACATATTATGTATTTTTTTGTAGTTACACCCATCCTCCTCTTTAGTTTTCTATAACTTAATTCTAATACAAAAAAACTTCTTTTTCAAGAAATTTTTTTAATTTATACAAAATAGTACTTTTTAATATCCTTTTTTATATCAAAAGCTATTTTTGCCCTAGGGCAATTCTAAATTTTGTGCACTATTTTTTATACCAAATGTTATTTTTGCTCATTTGCATTGTATTTTTATATAATATATAGTGTTATTAGCACGTATCTTTGGGCGTCGGCTTTACTTTCTATGAAAGTGAGGTGATGTATAATGAGTAAAAAAAACGACTTGATTAGCATTCTGCTTATTATCATACTTTTTTTGTTAATTATCATCTATAGATTAATCTAAATGTTTTAATTAATGACTAAAGCGACGTCTCTCTGATATAGGGAAACGTCGCTTTCAAACAAAATTTGGAAGCTGACGTTCAAGGAACGTGCTTCTTTATATATAATATACTACTTATTTTTGTTTTATACAAGTAGTTTTAATTAATTTATTGTGGCAATTATTTACCATTCTTAGCTAGATTATAGAGTCTTTTTACTTCCTTTGGGGTAAGCATTCTATATTCTTTAGAAGACAAGCCATCTAATGTAAGGAATGCTATTTGTTCTCTCTTTAGTTTTAATACTTCATGTCCTACTGCTTCAAACATTTTCTTTACTTGATGATTTCTACCTTCATGAATTATTACTTCAACGATTGAGGTGTTTGTCTTTTTATCATATTTTTTTACTCTTATTCTTGCTTTTGATGTTTTTATACCATCTATTTCTATACCTTTGCTAAGTTTTTCTATTTCATTTTTAAAAAGTATTCCTTTTATTTTAGCAATGTATAGTTTATCTATTTTATTTTTAGGATGCATCATAAGATTGGCAAATTCTCCATCATTGGTAAGAATAAGTATTCCTGTTGTGTCATAGTCTAGTCTACCTACTGGATATATTCTTAAGTTTGTATTAATAATGTCTGTAACTACTTTTCTCCCCTTATCATCAGAAGTACTAGAAACGTATCCTCTTGGTTTATTTAGTAAATAGTAAACTTTATTTTCTTTTTCTATTCTCATTCCATCAATTACTACTTCATCGTTGGAGTCTACTTTATGTCCAAGATTTGTTATAGTTTCTCCATTTACTATAACTTTTCCTTCTTTTATAAGTTCTTCTGCTTTTCTTCTTGAAGTATAACCTGAATTAGCTATAAATTTCTGTAATCTTTCCATAATAACACCCAAGAAAATTATATATGTTTTTTTTTAATTAGTCAAAGAAATTAGTAAAAAAGTTTTTTATTTTGTGAAAAAAAGTAATGTTTTCTTTTTCTTTATAAATTTTTTCTGTATGAATTAGCTTATCCTTTAGATAAATTTTTATGTCTTTATTATTTTTATCATTTACATTAATAGTAAAATTAATTTCATTTTCTTCCTCTTTGCTTAATGGATAATAGAAATCGTTATTTATATATAACTTATCATCTTTATATTTTTTATTAAAGTCGCTTTTATCTAGTAGTTTAATTTTTTTATATTTGTTAAATATTTCTTCATAAATGTTAATATGTAGATCATAATCATATATGTCATTAACTGATGCCACCACCACATTAAAATCATTGTCACTAGCACTGGAAACAACTAATCTTTTCGCATCTGGGGTATATCCTGTTTTGCAACCAGTTTGTTTATTATACATATTTATAAATTTACATCTATTATACCAATCGTAACTTTTATTAGTGCTTTTAGTAGTATAGTGATTTGTTCTTACTATTTCTTTAAAGAGATTGTTTTGATAAGCATAAGCATAAACATAGGCTAATTCTTTCATTGTTGAATAGTTTTTAGTTTCATCGTCTAGACCAGTTGGATTTTGATAGAAAGTATTTTTCAAACCAAGAATTTTTGCTTTTTCATTCATGAGTTTTACAAAGTTATCTGTTCCTCCGAGATGCTCTGCTATTGCAGTGGCAGAGTCATTACCACTTCTAAGCATTAAACCATATAATAAGTCAAGCATTAAAATGCTTTCATTTGGTTCAATATATGTATTGCTTCCATACATTTTTAAAACCTCACTATTTACTTTAACTAAATCAGTTGGGTTTGAATTTTCTAAAGCTACTAGTGCTGTCATAACTTTAGTGGTTGAGGCAATAAGTCTTTTGTCTTCTGCTTTAATATTATAAAATTCTCTTTTTGAATCAATATCCATAGCATATAAAGATTTAGAATTAACAGAAATGCCAAAAACATTAAGGGGTATTAATAAATAAGACAACAACAAAAATAAAATAAACTTTTTCAAAAAGCATCACCATTCAATTGTATGAAAAAAACAAGTAATTAATACTTGTTAAATATCACCTTTTTTAATCCATTTAGGATATTCAGCATAAACATTTTTAATCATACTAGTTATGATTCCTAGTTGTAATTTATCTACTTCAAAAAATTCTTTTATATGTTCTTTTAAATTATTATTTGCTTTAAGTGAATCTAGTTGACTAACTTCAACATAGTCAAGGATTAATAAATCTTTTATAACGGAAATATCTTCGATATCATAATTATATTCTAAATATTTAACTAGCTCTTTGTAAGAGTTAAGTGTTTCTATGTATGTATCATTATAGAACATTTCATATTCTTTTTTAGTAAACTTTTTATAATTGCCTTGCATCTTAGAATAAAAATCAAGTGCTAAGTTTTCTTCATCAAACTCAATACCACATACTAAGATTTCTCCATCATCCTTTGAATGGTGAATATGCACTCTTTCATCTACAAGCATTTTACATTCTAGTATATAGGTTAATTCATTAAATGTTAACTTGAAATCATTATCTATTAGTATTTCATATACCTTATCAATTGGAATAATACCATAGGCATTGACTATACCGATAATAAAATTATATATTTTATTTGTTTCAATATTGGAAGAAATAATTTCTTGGTCATCTAAAGTTCTTCTTAGAGCTTGTGCAATTTCTTCTTGAATAAAAATACATAAAGTTCCTTTATCATAGGACATTTTAGCTAAAGAATAATTACGTAAAAACATTGGCAAGAATAAATCAAATCTTTCTCTAAAAGGTTTAACTTCAATATAGTTAGTGTCTTTAAACAATTCTTTTATCTCTTTATTTTTTTCATCATCTAGTATTCTAACTACAGAGCAAACGATGTCTTCTAATTCTTTTTTTATACAGGTCACTAGTTTCTTTTTACTATATTTTTCGATTTTTTCAACCTCGTCATATTTACCTCTTTCAAAAGCAGAGAAAAGATAAAGTTTAAAAAGATCATCGGTATGAAAACTATTCAAATATGAATCAAGGGACTCATCTTGTTCTATTTTTTGGTTATATTCATTTATCATTTCTTCTTCTAGAACTTTGTTAAATTTTTCAAACATAAAATCACTTCCTTTAGTAAATTTTACCATATTTTATTTCTTAAATCTATATATTATTTTTTTTGTTAAAAAAAGCATGTATTCATGCTAATTACATTGTTTACCACATCTAGAACAAAAATTACTATTTACTTCATGTCCACATGATGTACAATATCTTTTTTTTATAATGTTTCCGTTAATTGAAGAAATCTTATTTACCTTTTTAAATACATGGATGAAAAAGCATATTACAAATATATAAAATATATAAACAAATATAACTCTTCCTGTAAATAAGCAGTAGTCATAAAATCCATGAAAAAATGTGGGAGCAATAATACTTAAAGTCATATATTTATTTTTTAAATCTTTTCTACCATTTAGCGAGCCTATTTTAGCTAGTCCTAGATAGTACCCCATCATTACACCATCTGCAGCATGCCCTGGTACTGCAAAAAAAGCCCTTGCTATTCCAGTTGAAATTCCACCACTAAAAACATAAAAAATATTTTCAAAACAGGCAAAACCTAAAGCAACTATAACACAGTATAATATCATATCATAAAATTGATCAAATTCTTTATGATTATATGAAATTTTATAAGCCATTATCCATTTACAAAATTCTTCAACTAAAGCAACATATATAAAGGCATAAATTATAAGTTGTAATAAGTTCATATTCTTGAAATCTAATGCAAAAAAAGGAAAAATGCATTTTAGTAAACCACTAATGATTATTACTAAAACGCAAGAGCCTACTCCCCCGATAAATAATTTAACAAGTAATCCTGTTGGTTCTTTATCTTTATCTTTGTTATACATAAAAAGTATTATTAAAAAAACTGGTAAAATTGATAAACCTAAAAGAATTCTAGCATACATAATTATTTACCCGAAAAACCATATAAAAGACCAAGGATAAAGGAAATTCCAAATACAATTATAACTGGAACCCAAGTAGTTCCACCTTTAGTTTGACAAATAGCTATTAATTGCTCTGGTGTAGCATTTGGATTATTGGCTTTTATTTTTTGAACTTTTTTTCTAACATTACTTAAATAAATATTTTTAAAAGTAGCACTCAAAACAATTAGCAATACTAAAGAAGCTAACGAACCATAGTCGCCTAAAAACAAGGATGTAAGAAAAGGCGTTCCCAAAATAATTATTCCAAGAGCCCACATTTTACGGTACCAAGCATAGACACAATTAAACAATAGAAAGTTACAAGAAAACTTAGTATTTTTAATTTTATCAGCATTTTTACCTATGTAGGCATCGAGTAGAATTTCATCAATATTTGCATTATTTTGAATGAAATTACTATTTGGCATACCATTATTCATATTAGGATTTTGCATACTTTGATTAATATTATTAACATCTGTCCTTGGCATACCTTGATTTACTGCATTGTTGGTAGGTTGTATGTTTTGATTTATTTGTCCTTTCATATTATTTGATTCATTTTGTCCGAAAGACACTTGAGCTCCACATGTTCCACAAAAAACATCTCCTGGATTAAGTATAGAGCCACATTTTTTACAATTATTCATTATCTTAACTCCTCTCATATCATATAATTTAATTATAAGGAACAATGTTTTGTTAGTCAAATATTTTGGAAAAAAATTGTAAACCATTTGTAAAGAAAAACACATCTAAAGATAGATATATTTTTTACATTAATAATGATGTAAGTAATGTTACTCCACCAATAAATAATATGATTAATTCTACTACAAGGGTGAAAGTATAAGTATGGCATTTTTTAGTTTTATCTCCTACTGTAAATGTGTATATTTCAATATATGGTATTGGTGCTCTTCTATACCAACCTTTAACTGTGACTTCTTGGTTTATATAGTTTTTTGATTTTAGTAGTGCAAATATTTTATTTAATATAGAAACAGGTTGATTATAGTCCAAGAAAATAATTCCTGTGTCATCTTTAATAACAAAGTCTTCTGATAAAATGTATCCTGGTGTACCTCTCCCTATTACTTGTCCTTTTACGATACAAGGTATTGGGCTTATTTTTGATACTTTTACCTCACTTAGTAGATCTGCTATTTTTGCTTCTTTATAATCTTTGTTTTTATAGTTTCTGGCAAGTAGAATAAATAATGACATAGAAAATACTACTAATCCTGCACCGATAAATGTTGATGGTTTTATTATAATTCCTAGCATAAACATAATAAAGCCAGTAATTATTATAGCAATTGCAGTGAATAGTGGTAAAAATTTCAAGAATACTTCTAAAGCAAAGTTGTTAACGTATGACTCAGGTTGTTTTTCATTGAATGTAATAAATTCTTTTTGATTATAAGTGTTACAGTATTTACATATTGCTTTGATTCTTTTTGATATCATAGGGTGTGTAGAATTAAATTCATACCATTTAGCCCATGGATTCCATAGTTCCCAACGTGCAGCTTTTTTGATGCTTTCTTTTGATATTTCTCCATCGTCATAACTGGTTATTACTAATGATTTAGAGGTCTTGGCATCAAATATACCTAAGGCAGATATGGATGCCATACGTGCTTTTTTTCTTGCTCTTTCTTTTTTTATTTTCTTATTATTTTTTTCTTCTCCAAAGTCTTCTTTACTATCTGCAGTAGCTAATCCATATCCAATTTTTACTAAGGCACTGGCAAGAGCATTAGGATTTTGTGTTGAAATAACAGAGAATTCATCAGCATAGTATTCTCTTGTTCTGGAAAACCCAAGGATGACGTATTCACTTATAATGTACAATATATATGAAACGAAGACTATTATGGCTGTTGGACTTTCATCATCAGAACTACCTAACTTAGTTATTATGTAATAAAGAATTAATGGAATAATTTGAACAGCGGTCATTAAAAACATGTCATAGTGGACAGCGTGTCCTATTTCATGAGAAACGACTGCTTTAACTTCTTCTGGAGTAAGTAAATCAAAGACTCCTTGAGTTAGCACAATTCTGGCATCATTTTTGGTTCTACCGTAAGTAAAGGCATTTGGTGCTCCATCGTTTATGTATCCGATTTTTGGATATTTCATTTTATTGTTTTTACATACTTCTTCAATATATTCTTTTAAGTAATCAGGCATATTGACATCAAACTTAACACGATAAAGCCATTTCATGGTTATATCCATTATAAATGGTGCGATTAAAAATTGGGCAAATGTAACTATAATGGAAGTTATTACTAAATAGCTTAATGGTATATTTGCAACTTGAAATACAACTATTAAAAATATTATTAAAATAGCATAAGCTCCTCCAATTGTAGTTAAAGAGGTTAAAAATAATTTACTTTTCATAATACAACTCCTTACCTTCTATTTAATTTATACCCGCATGAATTACAAAATTTTGAATTAGCAACAATTTTGTTTTTACATTTTGGACAATAAATATATGGCATGTTTTCTATTGGTTTTTGCGAGTTAAGATCATATAAAGTTATTTTTTCTTTTGATTCATGGTTATCAAGAAACGTATTATCTGTTTGTTCTTTTAAAGTATTCATATTATCATTCATAACATCACTCCTATTGTATAATTTTATTATAAGTTATAAAAGTATTTTTTTCAACTAAATTTTACATAAAAATAAATCAAATGTAAACAAAAAAAGCATGGTATTCATGCTATTTTATAATTTCTAATCCACCCATGTAAGGTCTTAAGACTTCTGGTACTCTTATGCTTCCATCTTCATTTACATTGTTTTCTATTACTGCGATCATACCACGAGGAGAAGCTATTACTGTATTATTTAATGTTGAAACTAGGTAATTGCCATCTTTTCCTTTTGCTCTTATACTTAGTCTTCTTGCTTGAGCGTCTCCTAATGTTGAGCAAGAACCGACTTCAAAATATTTCTTTTGTCTTGGACTCCATGCTTCAACGTCACAAGATTTTACTTTTAGATCTGCTAGATCACCACTGCAACATTCTAAGGTTCTAACTGGGACGTCTAAGCTTCTGAAGAATTCTACAGTGTAGCTCCACATCTTATTGTACCAATCCATTGCTTCTTCTGGTTTGCAAAGAACAACCATTTCTTGTTTTTCAAATTGATGTACTCTGTAAAGTCCTCTTTCTTCTAAACCATGGGCTCCTACTTCTTTTCTAAAACATGGAGAATATGATGTAAGAGCAATAGGAAGCTCGTCTTCTTTTACTATTTGGCCTTTAAATTTTCCAATCATTGAATGTTCAGATGTACCAATTAGGTATAAGTCTTCGCCTTCTATTTTATACATCATAGCATCCATTTCTTCAAAGCTCATAACTCCATTCACTACATCGCTACGAATCATAAAAGGAGGTACACAGTATTTAAAACCTTTATTAATCATAAAGTCTCTAGCATATGATAGCATTGCTGAATGTAGTCTTGCAATGTCTCCCATCAAGTAGTAGAAACCATTGCCGCTTGTTCTACCTGCAGATTCTTTGTCTAGTCCAGAAAGACGTTCACAAATATCGGCATGATATGGTATTTCATATGAAGGTACAATTGGTTCCCCAAACTTTTCTATTTCTACATTGTAAGAATCGTCTTTTCCAATTGGAACAGAATCATCTATGATGTTTGGAATGACCATCATTTTTTCCTTTATTTGTTCACTAAGAGTTTCTTCTTCTTTTTCTATTTCCCCTAATTTTTCATTAATCTTTACTACTTCTTCTTTTAAGGCATTTGCTTCATTTTGTTTTTTTTCTCTAAATAATAGTCCTATTTCATCACTAGTTTTATTTCTTTTTTGTCTCAGTTCATCACCAGAAGTTTTTAATTCTCTTATTTTTTTATCTAATAAAAAAATTTCATCTACTAATGGCAGTTTTTCGTCTTGAAATTTCTTTTTTATATTTTCTTTTACTATTTCTTTGTTATTTCTAATTAAATTAATATCAATCATGGTATCCTCCTCAATATGAATTTAATATATCATAATAATAATATCATGTCAATTGAAACAAATCTTATATGAGACATGATTTTTATTTCTTTAAAAAATAAATTTTTAGGACAAATGCTTCTTTTTAACATATTATATACTAGGAGGAATAACCATGTATAATCAATTTTATCCATATATGATGCCTAATGCAAGCATTATACCAAATACAGCACGTATGGCAACACCTGCACTTGGAGCAGTTACTAAAACTAATCCGTTATCTGCTTTGTTTGGGGCAAGAAGTGCTGCACCTGCCGCTAGTGCACTTGGGGCGGCTGCTAAAACTAGTACTTTTACTTTTTCAGGTTTTTTAAATGGTGCTAGTAAAACTCTTGGAGTAATAAATCAAGCAATACCAGTATTTTATCAAGTAAAACCAATAATAAATAATGCTAAAACAATGTATCGTGTAGCTAAAGAAATAAATTCTTCAAGTACAGTTAAAAATACTAGTAATGTTAAAACTAATTCAGAAAAAACTGTGACTACTAATAATAGAACAAATACTACTAATGACAATCAACCAAACTTTTTCATATAAAAAGAAATTAAACTATTTGATAGGTCTAATTTCTTTTTTTATTTTTAACGAAATTTATAATCTTTTTCTACTTCTTGTGTTTCATTTGTTGGAGTACCAGTATTAGTATTAAAGTTATTATTTATATTACTTTGTCCATTATTATTGTAATTATTAATGTTATTGTTTTGGTTACTGTATTGATTATTATTTGAATAAAGTCCATTATTAATGAATTGATTATTAGCATCAAAACCAGTTGTCGTATAGCCGTTACTGCTTATATAGTCTACTCCTCTGACATTGTCACTGTTTAAGTACTCTATTTTTTTAGAAAAAGCTATTATTGATAAAAATACAGGACTTAGTAAGAATATACCACTAGCAAAGTATTTACTTCTTCCAAAGCTACTAGCTAAGTAATAACAAAACTTAGATGTAAGTATGAATGTCATGATTAAACTAGCGATTGCTCCTATAAAAGGGATAAATGATATTAAAGAGCTTAATACATAAAGTAAAATATACCATTTTGATAAACCTGCTATATCAAACATAACCATTACAGAGTATATTGGTATCAAAGATAGAAAACCTTTTCTTCCTGCTTTAGTAAATATAATCCAATTAAGAATTGTGTTATAAATTAATAATACTAATAGAATTTTAGTAATTATATCAGTAATTTCTTTTAATTCCATATGTTACACCTCATTATAAGATTAACATATAGACTAAATTTTTACAAGAAGTTTAATTTCTTTTTTTAGTTTTACTTTTTTAATAAAATATTTTTGGGAAAGATTATTATAAATTTTATTTAATTTATTTATTTCACATGAAATATAGTTTTTAAAAGTATCTGTTTTTTTCTTAAGTAGAATAGGTCCATATTTTAATTCAAAGTTAGTATAATTGCATTCTTTTTTTATAAAGACTATTATTGGGTAAAATTTACCTTTTTCAAGGATAATATCTTCATCTAAAATAGAGTATCCATTATCCATGAAGGTTTTTCTAAGAAGATACCAATTGTTGTTTGAAGAAATTATTATTTTTTTTATGTTAGAAAGTTTACTTTTATCATTAAATATTATATCTAAAATAGAACTGGTTCCCATGCCAGATATAATAATAGTATCAATGTTACTATTTATTTTGGATATTCCATTTGCTAGGGAGGTTTTAATTTTGTCAGACAAATTGTATTTTTCTATATTTTTTATAGCATATTTTAAGGGGCCTTCATTTATATCGCTAGCAAGAGCTTTAATGTTTTTTTTGTTTTTAACCAGGTATATATCAAGTAAGGCATGATCGCATCCAACATCTATAATATAAGAGTTGTCATCAACAAATGATGCAACTCTTTTTAATCTTTCATTTATTTTCATTAATCAGTTAGGAAGTCCTTTAGTTTTTTTGATCTAGATGGATGTCTCATTTTTCTTAATGCTTTAGCTTCTATTTGTCTGATTCTTTCTCTTGTTACTCCGAATATTTGTCCTACTTCTTCAAGGGTTCTACAATGTCCATCATCTAATCCAAATCTAAGTTTTAATACTTTTTCTTCTCTTTCAGTAAGAGTTAAAAGAACACTTTCTAATTCTTCTTTTAGCAGTTCTTTTGTAGCATATTCTTCTGGAGACAGCATTCTTTCATCTGGGACAAAGTCTCCAAGATGAGAATCGTCTTCTTCACCAATTGGAGTTTCAAGTGATACTGGTTCTTGAGATATTTTTAAAACTTCACGAATTTTATCTGGTGACATATCCATTTTTGAAGCCAATTCTTGTTCAGTTGGTTCTCTGTTTAATTCTTGAGTAAGTTGTCTTTGAATTCTTGCAAGTTTATTGATTGTTTCGACCATATGAACAGGAACTCTTATTGTTCTTGCTTGGTCTGCAATTGCACGAGTGATTGCTTGTCTGATCCACCATGTTGCATAAGTAGAGAATTTATAACCTTTACTAGGATCAAATTTATCAACAGCTTTCATTAATCCTATATTACCTTCTTGAATCAAATCTAGAAAAGACATTCCACGTCCTACATATCTTTTAGCGATTGATACTACTAGACGCAGATTAGATTCAGCAAGGATTCTTTTCGCTTCTTCATTTCCTTCTTCTGCAAGAAGTGCATATTCATATTCTTCATCTGAAGTAAGCAAATTTATTCTACCTATTTCTTTTAAATACATTCTAACAGGGTCATTAATTTTAACATCTTTGTTACCAGAAATATCTTCGATTAAATCAAGACCATCGTCTGCTTCTGGTTCATCGTCTTCATCATCTGCTTCTTTAGAAACAACTTCAATTCCATTTTGCACTAATAAATTGTATAATTCATCAAGAGAATCACTATCAGGATCAATTCCTTTTAAATGTTCTGCTAACTCTTCAAAAGTAATTTTATTGTCATTTTTCTTACCAAGTTCTACTAATTCCTTTTTTCTTTCTTCAAAAGTTTTGATTTCATTTACCACTTAAATCAACTCCCTATTTTAACCATCTTAATTTTTTCTGCTATTTTTGCTTTTTTATCTGGATCTGGTTCATTTCTTAATTCTTCCATTAACCTTTTTCTTGTACGGTTACTATTATACCCTTTTATTACAGATATATATTCATCAATAGCATCAAAATTAACTTCATCTATTTCTACATAGTTTAACACTTCTTTTAACATGGTGTCTAGTTCTTCTTTATCTTGCAATGAAGATATAAAGTCTGCTAAAACAAGACCATTATTTTTTTTGTAGTAATAAATTATTTCATTAGCTAAGTATCTGGCCGGAGCTGTTGGTAAAAAATTGAGAGTTCTTTCATATTCAATTGCAGCATCACGACTGTTTAACATGGTGTACAAAATCAAATATGTTACTTTTTGATACTTATCTAATTTACTTTTTTTGACCGGTTCTTTGTTTAACGGTTCAATTTTACTACATTTTTCTTTATTTTGCAACTTATTTTTTAATATTTCTATATCAATTTCAAACTCTTTAGACAATTTGTTAAGTAGTAATTCTCTTTTTATGTCATCTGATTCTTTAGATACTTCTAATAAAACGCTATTTATGTATGAAGATTGTTCGTCTAAAGATAATAAATTTTTGCCTTCCTTTAAATAATTTATTTTGTAATCACTAAAAGAAATAGCATTGTTATAAAGAGATAGAAACGATTCTTTTCCTTTTGTTAAGATATATTCATCAGGGTCTAGGTTATCGCTTAGTTCAATTACTGTAACATTGAAACCTGCATCAGAAAGAGCTTCTCCGTTTACTGACATTGCTTTTCTTCCAGCAGAATCGCCATCTAGACATAAGCATATATTTAAGGAAAGTCTCTTCAATAAATTGATTTGTTCTTTTGTAAGTGATGTTCCCATTAAAGCTACAGTATTATGAATGCCAATGCTATATAGTCTTATAACATCCATAAAGCCTTCGACTAAAACAAGATTCTTTAGGTGTCTAACGCTGTCTTTAGCATTATAGTAGTTATATAATAGTTCTCCTTTTTTAAAGATTGGAGTTTCTTTAGTATTTATATATTTTGAAGAGGAACTGTTATTATATATTCTTCCTGAGAAACCAACAACATTGTTGGAAACATCAAATAAAGGAAACATTATCCGATTAATGTATAGGTCTCCATATCCAGTTCCAAGTCCATAGGTTTCTAACTCTTTATTAGAATAATCTTTACTATTAAGAACTTTGGTTAGATTATCTTTGGAAGTAGTAGCTAATCCAATCTTAAATGTTTTAATAAGTTCATCATTGATGCCTCTTTTGTGTAAATAGCTTATTGCTTCTTTACCAAAATTAGAATTTAAATTATTTTGATACATTTTAAGAGAAATATCGTACATTTTATAATATTTATCAAATTTACTGGTTTTATTATTGATATTTATGTTAGATAAAGTAATACCTGCTCTTCTTGCAAGAATTGAAAGAGCTTCTTTAAAGTCAACGTGTTCATAATCCATAACAAAGTTGAAAACATTACCGCTGGCACCACAGCTAAAGCATTTATATATTTGTTTATCTATAGATACACTCATACTAGGATTATTATCATCATGAAAAGGACAGACTCCAAAAAAGTTTTTTCCTTTTTTTTCTAGAGGCATATATGAAGAAATAACATCAACAATATCATTAGCACTTCTAACTTCATTAATCTTATTATCCATATAGCACCTCCATTAATAATGTATATATTATACCAGAAATCTAACGAAAAGTCACTATCTTCATATCCTATATGTACAAATTATCCTGCACTTGAAAGATTTGTTGTATTTAAATAGGCAATCATTTTCTTTTATTCAAAACTCAATAATTTTTCACACACTTTTTCATATGAATCTTGTTCATGTCCTATGGTATCAATTAAGAACATTTTATCATTTTTATATTCTTTTAAACCTCGCATATAATAGGCTTTATTATCATCTGATACAATAAATGGCATAATGTTATTTCTTAAACATTCTTTAAACATGATAATTCTACCAACGCGACCATTTCCATCACCAAATGGATGTATTTTTTCGAATATAAAATGAAAATCTACAATGTCTTCTAAAGTAATATTGATTTTAGAATTATACTCATTTAGTAACTTTTCTATTTCACGATCAACATCTTCTGGTGCTGTAGTATCGATAACATTAACTGCACCAATTATGTTAGGAATAATTTTAAATCCACCAACATTATATATAGGATTTTCTTCGTCACTAGTATTTCTTTTTAATATCTTATTCATCTCAATTATCATATCTTTAGTTAATAATTCATCAATATTATCTAACATATAATCAAATAATTTAAAATGATTTTTAGATTCAATTAAGTCGTCTAATTTAATTAAATCATTACTTTTAGGAATAAATGAAGATGTATCAAATATCGCTTCAGTTTGATCACTTGTTAATCTACTTCCTTCAATTTTGTTTGAATTATAAGCAAAATTAACTTGTGAATAATGATATATATTGCCTTTAAATTTAGATTTTTTTTGTTTAATCAATTCATTTTTAATTTTATTTACATCCATAAAATTAATCTCCTTTCAGTTTTTAGTAAACTATTTCAAATACTCCATATAGTATCTACTATCAGTTTCTTCTTTTATGTTAAAACCCAATTTATTATATAAGTTAATGGCTTTAATATTCTCTTTGTATACCCATAAATATATATTGTTATTTGATTCAGATACAATATCTTTAATAATTGATGTTCCGATTCCTTTGTTTCTATATTGTTCATCAATAAATATTTCATCTAATAGTAAACCATTTTCATTTTTAGTTATCAAAAAACTTCCAATTACAATATTATTTAAAACAATATTTTTATATTTAAAAATTTGCTTTGGTGTAATTTCATTAACATAATCATTTATTTTTTCAACTTCCTCTTTATCTAAATCTTTTGCATACTCAAATATAGTATTTAATTTATATTTTTTTATTCTTTCTATATCTTTTTCAGAAGCACTTTCTAATTTATAATTGTTATAACACATATGAAATCTTAATTTATCTTCGTGTTCTACAATAAATCCAATATTTTTATATAAATTAACAGCAACTTTATTTTTTTTCAATACATTTATAAATATCTCATAATCTCCAAGTAGATATATTTCTCTTATTATTTCTTTTATTAATTTTGTTGCAATGCCTTTATTTCTAAAATTGATATCAACATATAATCCATCAATCAAGTATTTATCATCTATTTTTTTAGCAAATATGTATCCTATTGGTTTGTTTTCTTTTTTATATAAAAGGAGAATATTTTGTCCTTTAATCATATTTATAAAATAATTACTAACAACAAAATTTTCGTCTATAGTATTATCATATTTTCTTTCGTCTTGAATTAATAAAGTGAGAAATTCATCACATATATTACAATCATTAATATTATTTACTTTTATAATCATTACATTCTCACCTACTTAAAAAAGTTTTGTTATATTAATTGTACTATAAAACAGGTTTTTTTTCTAGTATTTATGTTTCCTTGATGGTTTTATTATATTTAAATTAAATAATTACTTTTCCGAACAGTTGTTTAAGGTCGCGTTTTGCGACCTTATTTATTTTTATTTTTTTATTATTACAAAGAATAATCTTTTAAATTTTTATTTCTTTTAAGAGAGTATTTTTTATTGATTTTTCTTGAAGTAAAGATATAGCAAAACATTTTTTACCTAAGTCTTTTATACTAGCACCACAGTGGTATAAAATATCTCTATCTAAAATAATAAATCTATCATGAAAGTT
Source organism: uncultured Bacilli bacterium (assembly GCA_934096805.1). Taxonomy (GTDB): domain Bacteria; phylum Bacillota_I; class Bacilli_A; order RF39; family UBA660; genus JAEDJI01. Next base: position 22,419 of record CAKOMW010000004.1, read on the forward strand.
ATTGGTAGTTAAAAGTTTAATGTTATGGTATTGTTTTTTATATTTTTCATAGTCCATATTATTATATTTATTAGTTATGACAATTATTTTTTTATCTATTTTTGATAAAATATCTAAAAGTTTCTTATCTATATAATTATCTATGATTATTATTTCTTCTGATGCTTCATCTAATATATCTATAATTAGTGAGTATGCATCATATATTTGACCTTTATAAAAGATGTTTTCTTCATTAGTTTTTTTCTTTTTAAAGGCTTTTTCTAATACAGAAATTCTGTTTTCATGGCTAATAAGTAACTCATTTTGGATGGATAAATTGTTTGATATGTAATGTCTCATTTTTACGAATGCTTCGATTATTCTAATACTCATTTGGACTGCTATGTCACTTTTTAGTAAACCAGAAAGCATCATAATGCCTTGTTCTGTTAAAACATATGGTTCGTATTTAAAATGCTTTCCTTGTTTACTTGTTGCATTATTTAGTTCTTTGTGTAATTCAAGAAATATTTTTTTAGCTTCTTCTTTTTCTAGTTGAAAGTAAAAGTCTTGGGGAAATCTATCAATGTTTCTTTTTATTACCTCATTTATTCTTTTTGTTTCTACTTCATAGAATTTTGCTACATCGGATACCAACATTACTTGGACTCCTCTTACCTCATAAATAGCACTTTCGATATCTTCTTTTAATGTTAAGTTATACATAATAGCACCTCCTTGATACAAATTATTGTTTGCCCTTAAGTAAATAATAACAGATAAGGATCGTATGTGTCAAACGTTTTTTCGCTTTTTTGATGTTGGACTTAAAATAAAATTATGTTAAAGATTTTCATAACTAAAAAAGAGACTTATTTGTCTCTAATTTCACATTTGAATTTTGATGAAACTTTATTAATAATCGTTTTAAAAACATTGTCTACTTCTTCATCAGTAAGTGTTCTATTTACATCTTGGAAAGTAAGTGAGTATCCTACTGACTTTTTAGAACTATCTATTTTATCACCAATGTATAAATCAAATACTTTTATGTTTGATAGGATTTTATTTCCATTTTTTCTTATTTCTTTTTCTACATCACTAGATAGTATGTTTTTATCTAATATAAATGCTACATCTTTTGTTATTTCAGGGTATTTAGATATTTCAGGATATTTAATTTTTTTACTTTTTTTATTATATATAATCGATAGATTAATTTCACATATATAAATATCGTCTTTAGTGATAGTTGGACTTATTTTACCCATGAAACCAATTAAGTCATTGTCTATATATATGTTAGCACTCATTCCAGGATGCATTTCTTTTTTATCTTTAAGTGGAGTGAATCTATATCTTTTGTCATATCCTAAGTAGTTTAGTAAATTCTCAATGATTCCTTTTAAGACATAGAAATCATTTTTAATACCTACTCCATTAAAGTTGTTGGCAATGTAATTTCCAGACATTAGTATAGAAAGTAATTGTTCTTCGTTATAGTTATTGTCATAGACATTACTTATTTCATATATATTGATATCTTTTACTCCTCTTTTATTATTATAATCATAAACATTGAGTAAAGATGGAATAATACTTCTTCTTACGTACATTTTATCATTGCTCATTGGCATTAGAAGTTTTATTAAATTATCTTGGTCAAAGATTTTTATTTCTTTTTCTCCAACTAGGGTATATGTTTTTACTTCGTTAAGGCTAAGGCTTCTAAGTCTTTTAGAGATATCTTTTCTAATTCCAATATTACCTGTATAAATACCACTTTTTATCGGAAGACATGGAGTTTTTGTTATAAGTTTATCATATCCATAAAGTCTACCTACTTCTTCGATTAGGTCTTCTCTTATTGAAACGTCCATTCTTCTGTTAGGAATGGTTACAGTGTATAAATTATCTTTTTCGGTATAGGTAAATTCTAATTTATCAAAGATATTGTTAACTATATCACTAGTAAGTTTTATTCCTAAAACTTTGTTTATTTTATCTAATGATACTTCTGCTACTTTAGGGGTTTTATCTACTTTATCATAAATAATTGTGTCTTTTAGCACTTTAGCATCAGCATATTTTTCGAGTAAATAGCAAGCTCTTTCAAGAGCCATAGTTGTGTATTCATAGTTAAGCCCTTTTTCGAAACGTAGAGATGCTTCGCTTCTAAGGCCCAGTCTAATTGAAGTGTATCTAACATTATATGGATTAAATATAGCACTTTCTATTACAATGTCTTTAGTGTTTTCATCAATGTCAGAATTTAAGCCTCCCATTACTCCTGCTACGGCAACTGGTTTTTCTCCATCTGTTATTATAATGTCAGAGGAGTTAAGGATTCTTTGTTCACCATCTAGAGTAACTATTTCTTCATTGTCTTTGGCATTTCTTACAAGAATTGTATTACCAAGTTTGTTTTTATCAAAGAAATGAAGGGGTTGTCCGTATTCTAGCATTACATAATTTGAAATGTCTACAACGTTATTAATAGAACGCATGCCAACGCTTTCTAGTCTATTTTTAATAAAATCTGGACTTGGTCCTATCTTTACGTCTTTGACCATTTTTGTTTGGTACATAGTACAAAGAGGGGTTTCTACTTCTAATTTCAAGTGTTCATTAATACTTTCATTTATTTCCTCATGGGAAGTACAAGGAAGTTTTACTTTTCTATCTAATACACATCCTGCTTCGTATGCAAAGCCTAAATGTGATAGGCAGTCATTTCTATTTGGATTCAAATCAAGGGTATATATTGTATCGTCTACTCCCAAGTATTGACAAGCATCTTCTCCAACAATGCATGAATTGTCAAGGATATGTATTCCATCATCGTATGTTAATTCTTTTGAAGCAAGGCCAAGTTCATATAAAGCACAGATCATACCGCACGATTTTACTCCTAATAGACTACGTTCTTCAATTACAAAGTCTCCAGGAAGGACAGCCCCTGGTAAGGAAACAACTACTTTTATTCCTTCTTTTACGTTGTCAGCACCACATATTATTTGTTTAATTTCTCCTCCGACATCAACTTGGCAAATATTTAAATGGTCTGATGCTGGATGACGGTGACATTCTTTTATTTGGCCTACAACGAGGTTATTAAATTTGTATTCTTTTACTTCTTCAACGTTTACTCCGGCATTGGTTATTTTGTCCGCTAAAAGGGTTTTATCTAAATCATTTACATCAACATAATCATTGATCCAATTAACTGATATTTTCATTAGTCTTCCCTCCTTTCAAATTCATTTGTAACTCTTAAGTCGTTAGTGTAAAAGCATCTAACATCGGGCACTCCGTATTTAACCATGGCAATTCTTTCTAAGCCAAAGCCAAAGGCAAAGCCAGTGTAATTTTCGCTATCATAACCGGCCATGTTAAGAACATTAGGATGAACGATTCCAGCTCCTCCAATAGTAATCCAAGTTGTACCTTTACATACATTACATCCTTTTCCATTACATTTGAAGCATGAAACATCAAATTCTACACTTGGTTCTGTAAAAGGATAAAATGATGGTCTAAATCTAGTTATGACGTTTTGTCCAAATAGGTGTTTTGCCATTAGGTCAAGGGTACCTTTTAAGTCCGATAATGATATTTCTTTGTCTACAATCATACCTTCACATTGCATAAATTGATGAGAATGAGTGGCATCATCATAATCTCTACGATATGTTTTTCCAGGACAAATAATTCTGAAAGGTTCTCCATTTTTTTCTAACATTGTTCTTACTTGTACTGGAGATGTTTGAGATCTAAGAAGGATTTCATCAGAAGAAATATAAAAAGTATCTTGAGCATCTCTTGCTGGGTGTCCTTTTTGTAGATTAAGCATTTCAAAATTGTATAGGTCTTTTTCTACTTCTGGCCCTTCAACAACGTCATAGCCCATTGACATATAAAAAGATTCAATTTCTTCGATAACTTTGTCGAGAATGTGGGCAGAACCGGTTTTTACACTAATACCGGGAAGAGTAACATCTATACTTTCTTTTTCTAGTTTTTCTTTAAGTTCTTTCTCTGAAAGGGATTGTTTAAAGGAATCATACAGATTATTAAATGTATCCCTTAGTTCATTTACTTTCATTCCATAAGTTTTTTTGTCTTCGTTTGAAAGTTCCTTCATTTTAGAATAAAGATTAGTAATGATACCTTTTTTACCTATGTATGAAACTCTTAATGATTCAAGGTCAGAAAGATTATCAATATTAGAGAAAGATTCATTCATTTGTTTTTTAATATTTTCCATAATTAGCCTCCATAATAAAAGGTAATACCAAAGGACGAAATGTTCGTGGTACCACCTTATTTTTTTACTCAATACTATAACGCGTAACCGATTAAGCTAAGAAGTGAATTCATAAAAGATTATTAAAAGTTTCCACCAACCACTTTTTCTCTATAAATAATTACTTTTATTACTATGTTTCTATTATCGCCAATTCATTAATAATTTTATCACAAAAATAAAATTAATCAAGAGAAAAATTCCTTATTTTATGTAAAATGGTTTTTTTAACCCATTTTCCTACCCACAGAGTAGACTGACTTCAAGAGGCCTGAACGTCAAGACAAGCCCGAAACGAGGTGCTATTGTACGCATTACCAGCGTCACCAGTGAAGCCGAAAGCACCCGCGCTCGCACCATCGAGGTAGTGGCCCCCACGTCTGAACCAAGAGGAGGACTTGTACGGGAACATAGCTAAATCTGAATACCAGTTACCACCTATTCCTGTTGGTGCCATTTCCACTGTTGCATCTCCTAGTTTTCCTCTTGAATAAGCACTACTATCATTATACAATGTTCCATATGTATAACTATCATAATATTTTGATAATGGATATGTTGTTGTACTCCAGTTTGATGCATATGAGATATAAAATTGATTTGATGAATATACCATGTTACCCATTGTATACTCATATGAACCTCCACTCATGTCATACACTCCATATACATTTCCCGTTGTACTTGCTTTCACTCCACTTTCTCCATTATATTTATTCTTATCTGTTGTACATGTTGTTGATGATTGTCCAGCACTTACTGCGTCTGCTCCTATTCCCGTTGTATATGTATTACAATTATTTATTGTTAATTTTTCACATTTACCAGAAGTACATCTTCCGTATTTTGAATGATATAAGTATGTTACTGCTCCCCATTCTGTATTCTTCATCATATGGATATCTATATTATTTGTATCTCCAGTTAAATTACCATTCCAATTAAATGTTGTGTTACTACTTTGTGGAAAGCCATATACATTATTTGCTTTCTCCATTTGTCTTGCATCTCTAAATTGATATGATATTGCTTTGCTCCTTAATGATTGGACATTTGGTTTTATTATTATTGTTGATTCTGTTGTTGATGTACTTGTTGGTATTGTAGTTGCGCTACTTTCAAATTTTCCTACCCATAATCCTGTTAGTTCTTTATCTCCAAATATAAAAGCTGGATGAGTATAAGTAGAAGTTCCTGCTTTTAAACTTCCATTTGTTGTATCTTTACATGTTTGGGATGTTATTGTGCTACCTCCTGTTACTGCATCAGTACATTTTATTGTACCTGTGCTATTCGTTCCTTTTTCAAACTTTATCTTTATTTCTTCTGGAGTATTTGTATTTAAATATGTATATGTATATCTTGGTATCCATACCCACATTGTATTTATATCATCCATTGGTATTTCTGTTCCTACATTTGCACTTAGATAAGTACTCCTATTGGTTTCTGTAACAGTCACAGCATTAGCCCACATCTTATTATCATAATCATACCATTTATATGTTTTGGATGCATTTTCATTATCTGCTTTCCTCCAAACACTGTTTGTTTCATCATAATATACTGGTATCATGTTTTCTGTTAAAACTGGTGCATTTGCGCCACTTTTATCTAAGTTATTTACTACTATATCACTAAAATATTGTTCTGCTTCAAGTTTTAGTTTTAAAAATATTTGTTGTTCTGATATATCATCTATATTTGCACTTTCATCTATCCATAGTCTTAATTTATATGTATCTTTTTTACCTTTTTTAATTTCTTTTTCATTTAAAAGTTCATTTAATTCAGATAATTTATATGGCCCTTGTTCTTCTCCATTTATTTCTAACCCTACTCTTATTATATCTTTACTTAAAAGTGTACCACTGTAAGATGCTTTACTTGTTTCATCATCTATTATTAATACTTTATACATAGCATTAACACTACCTTTATTCTCTACTGTAAAAGTATATACTTCTTCTTGTAATAATCCATCAACATCAGAAAGAGGACTAAGTCCTAAATCTATTCCTGTTGAAGGTTCATTTAAAACAACTTCTAGGTTACCTAATTTTACCACTTGATTATTTGTATCAGTAAAAGTCCCTGAAAAAATTGCATAAGATTGTCCTACCAGGATAAGACAAAGAGCAATAAATCCTAAAGCAAAAGATATAAATCCTAATTTAACATTAATACTTAAATTCTTAAATTTATTTAACATGTTACATTCTCCTTTAGATATATCATTATTTCTACCATGCATATTCTATAAATAATGATATCACATTTATAGTCTTTATACAATCATTTTACTCATTTGTTTATATTGTTTAGTAAGTTATGAAAGTGTAAGTAATTGAAAATCTTTGCATTGGTATTAGAAAAAATTTTTAAAAAAAAATATTGAATTTGTTGAAATTTTTCTATATTAATGAATAATAAAAAGATATGGCTTTTTCATATCTTTTTATTGTGGCCTAATACTTACAAGGTCCTTTACCTAATTTTCCTTTATAAGAATTACTTATATTACCAGCACTGTCCTTTACCCAAAAGTATTTAGTTCCTGACCCAAAACCACAGTGATCTACATAACCTTTTACCCATTTACTATCATCAAGAGCTGGTTTTTCATCTGTATCTGTTGCTATATCTCCTGTTATTTCTTGCTAAAATCTAATTGATAAGGTTTGTCACTAGTTCCTTCTCCACCTGATATTTGAATGTTTGAGGAAAGGGTTAAAACTGGACGAACCGCAGTACCGCCTGCGTCCACAATACTCCCGTCGGAGTAAGAGAAAACACTGCCTCTCAATCCCACATAGAACACTAGATGAACATTCGCCGAATTATGAGCAAGTAACCATGTATTTTGAGATTTATCTAACCAATTATTTGTTGTTTTACAATTTGCTGAACCAGAATAATTATTCAAAGTATTTGTACATTCTTTTGATGCTCCATATCCATAGTCACTGACATACATTAATGCTATTTTTTTTGATGCATCACTTTGCATTACTGGATTTGTACCATAATAATATCCACTTCGATTAGCATCATTCTTTCTTTCATATTGCCACATTACATCAGATGTTATATTTTCATCATTATATCCTCCAAGATAATACTTTGTTGTTTCTATCATGTTTTTTGCATCAGTACTTAATGTATTATAATATTTATCGTTTAAATATGTATTTAAAACACTTGGTCTTGCCCAATTACCGGAACAATAATCACTGCAACCAGACAAAGGCCCTGCTACTTTTATTATATTATAATCATCATTATAGTCTAATAAGTTATTAATATCATTTGAATCAATACTATAGTTTTCCAATAATTTTATAGAATCATCATTTTTATAATTATAAGTTATTGCGGTGTCACTATCCCAAACATAATTTCCTATTGATTCGTCTCTTATTATTTTAAATCTATTTTCTACGTTACCATCAGTATCTTCTGTTGGTATTATTCCAATTATTCTCCATGTTTCATTATTAAATGTTACATAATTGTTTACACTTCCTCCTCTATATCTATATTCTGTTGCAAATCTTTCATCAACTTGAAGAGTATTATCTATAGTATGTGTTATTTGTTCTAAACCACCAGTTCCTACATTTGCAAGAGCAAAATCTAAAGCATAATCAGGCTCCTTTACACTAAGTTTTATTATGTTTTTTGATTCTACACTACTACTCCATTTAGCATATGATGCATTGGTAAGATTATAAGAGATTACTCCCGTTATTACAAGAAAAAGAATACCTACTAAACTTAATAGATATTTATTATAGTCGTTTATATCTTTAAATAAGGGGTTTTGTTTTAGTTTATTACTAGTATTTTGCCCCCCCCCCCCCAGACGAATATTTGTTTACCATATTACTTGTTAGGTGTTTTGTGAATTTTCGGATTATTTTACCCGACACTTTGTATATAAAATAATCTTCTATCTTACAATTACACCTTTCCTCCTCTTTAGTTTTCTATAACTTAATTCTATAACAAAAAAATACTTTTTTCAAGTACCTTAATTTATTTTTATTTTTTACAAGTAGTTTGACATATTTCTCTGTATTTATTTGTTACATTTATAATGGTGATATAATGAGGGTTAAAGTTTTTGATTTAGAAAGTGAAAAAGATTTAGAGGAAGAAATGAATGCTTTTTTAGAGGATGATATTGAAGTTATTGATATTAAGTATCAGGTGGCGGTTCAGGTATATGGTGAAGAGCAAATATATTGTTTTTCTTCAATGATTATTTATGAAAAAAAATAGATTTCTCTATTTAGTTATAAATGTATAGTTCATGTTTAGTTTTATACTTTTTACTTCTTTTAATACTTTGTTTACTAAAAATATTAGTTCTTCGTCTCTCATATTTTTCTCTCCTTTAGTATAAATATATATTATTTTTTGTTTTTTTTCATCAAATCCGACAATAGATGTCAAGTTTCGATAAATTAATATAGAAAATAGTGCAATATTGTAGTATAATTTTAGTATGGTGATTAGTTTGATAAGATATCCGAATAAAATAGTTAAAGATAACAGTAGTAAGTTTAAAACTTATGGAAATCGTGGAATGACTTTAGAGAGTGAGATTAATTCTACTAATGAGTATTATTTGGCTAATGATATAGCTATAATTTATAAAAAGCCTACTCCAGTTCAGGTTGTAAAGCAAGTAAATAAAAAAATAGTTGATGCTTATTTTAAAGTTCCTTCGACTACTGATTATAATGGTTTATACAAGGGTATTTATATTGATTTTGATGCTAAGGAAACTAAAAGTAGAACGAGTTATCCTTTGTCTAATATTCATTCTCATCAAATTAAACACATTGAAAATGTTATAAGACATGGTGGTATAGGTTTTATAATATTAAGATTTACGCTTTTTAATGAAACTTATCTTTTATTTGGAGAGGATCTTCTTTCTTTTATTAATAGTAATGATAGGAAGTCTATTCCTTATGATTATTTTAAGAAAAAGGGTCATCTAATAAAGGATAAATTAGCACCACGGGTAGATTATTTGGAAGTAATAGATAAATATGGAGGTATTAAAAATGAAACCAAAAACTAAAAGAAAGAATGTTAAAGTTAATACAACTGATGCTAGACCTAGAAAGATATCTAATCTTTATGTTTTAATTATTGCTATTGTAACAATTGTTTTACTTGTTGCATCAATAATTATGTTTGGAGCTTTAGTTACTTTAATTGTAATGCTTTTATTTGGTATTATGATTGCTCTTACGATTAATCTTGATAGGTATCCTAAACATAGTGGCAAGAGAAAATTAATTAAGACGTTATGTATTATTATCTTAGCTATTGCTATTATCGGTATATGTTCTTTTATCTTATTCTTTATTTATATTGCTGTTAGTGCACCAAAGTTCGATACGCAGCAACTTGTTACTAGAGAAACAACTAGGGTTTATGATAATAAGAATAAATTGGTTGCTACTTTTGGTAGTGATAAAAGAGAAAATGTTACTTATGATGAAATTCCTGAGGTATTGATTGATGCGATTATCGCTACTGAGGATTCGAGATTTTTCCAACATAACGGGCTTGATGCTCCAAGGTTTGCAAAGGCTGTTGTAGGACAACTTCTTGGTAGAGATGCTGGTGGGGGTTCTACTTTGACAATGCAAGTTGTAAAGAAAAGTTTTACTAGTGATAATGCTACTGGTATTAAAGGTATAATAAGGAAGTTTACAGATATTTATTTATCAGTATTTAAAATGGAAAAAGCTTATTCTAAACAAGAAATTATTGAGTTTTATGCAAATATACCATTTTTAGGTTCAAATTCATTTGGTATAGAGCAAGCATCTCAAACTTATTTTAGTAAACATGCTACTGAGCTTAATTTGTCTGAGGCATCTTTAATTGCTGGACTTTTCCAAGCTCCTAGTTCTTATGATCCTAATATATATCCTGAGAATGCTGCAGAGAGACGTTCTACTGTATTATCTCTTATGGTAAGGCATGGTTATATAACTCAGGAACAAGCTGATATTGCAAATTCTATTGAGGTTAAAGATTTACTTAGTAGCACTAGTAGTTCTTATGCTACTAGTGAGTATCAAGGTTATTTAGATACTGTTTATAAAGAAGTTTCTACTAAATATGGTTTTGATCCTTATGTTGTGTCAATGGATATTTATACTAATATGGATACTAAGAAGCAAGAAGCTCTTAATGATGTATTTAATGGTAAGACTTATAAGTGGCCTAATAAAACTATTCAAGCTGGGGTTGTCGCTATTGATTCCTCTAGTGGTAAAATTATTGCTCTTGGAGCTGGTAGAAATAGAAAGGGAGAACTTACTTTCAGTTATGCTACTGATATTAAAAGACAAATAGGTTCGACTGCTAAACCAATATTTGATTATGCTCCTGGTATTGAGTATGAAAATTGGAGTACTGCTAAAATATTTAGTGATAGACCTACTACTTATACTGGTGGTGCACCTGTTTATAATTACGACCGTTCTTATAAGGGTAATATTACTTTAAGATATGCACTTTCTGATTCTAGAAATATTCCTGCTCTTAAAGCGTTTAAGAGTGTTGATAATGAAAAGATTAAGAAGTTTGTTACTACTCTTGGTATGACTCCAGAAATAGATTCAACTGGTTATATGCATGAAGCTCATGCTCTTGGAGCATTTGATGGTACTTCTCCACTTCAACTTGCTGCTGCATTTCAAGCTTTCTCTAATGGAGGATATTATTATGAACCATATACAGTTAATAAAATTGTATTAAGAAATTCTGATGAAGTTATTGATGAAAATGAAACTGCTCCAGAAAAGGTTAAAGCCATGAGTGATTCGACTGCTTATATGATTGCAGATGTATTAAAACAAACTGCTAAAAATATTGGGGTTTATGGTGTTGTAAGTGATCAAATATCTCTTAAGACTGGAACTACCAACTACGATGATGAAACTAGGGCTCTTTATGGCTATCCTAGCGGAACTGGTCCTGATGGTTTAGTAGCAGGATTTACACCAACTATTTCTCTTTCACTTTGGACTGGTTATACCGAAAATAAAAAAGGTCAATTCTTATATGAAGGTACAATGTATGCTCATAAGAATGCACTTTATAAAGCATGTGCTAAGGCAATATTTGATAATAATGGTGCCAAGTTTAAAAAACCTTCTTCTGTAGTGGCAGTAAAACTTGAAAGAGGAACTGAAATGCTTGCTAGTAAAAATACACCATCTAATATGATTATTACTGAATTGTTTAAACGTGGTACTGAACCTACCGAAAAATCGAGTAGATATAATACTTTAGATGCTCCGACAGGATTTACTGCTACATATAGCAATGGTAAAGTTAAACTTTCATGGAATAGTGTAAATAAACCTGATGATACTAGCGAAAAATCTTATGGAAGTTTTGGTTATAGACTTTATAAAGATGGTAAGCAGATAGGATTTACTACTAATAACTATTATACTTATACTCCTAGTTATCCTTATGGTACCTACTCTATTAGAACTTCGTTTAAGAATGTAACAACAAATATGAGTGCTTCTGTAAGTGCTACTATTGAATCAAAAGTTAGATTTGAGTTTAATGATAATTCAGAAGAGACCCTTAGTATTGGTGATAGTTATGTTCCTAATTCTAATCCAATATCTGTTTATGAAAATGATGAGAATGTAACATCAAGTGCAAAGATAACTAGTACAATTGTTGATAATTCTACTAATACTACTGTTAGTGAGATAGATACTTCTGTTGTTGGTTCTTATACAATTAATTATAAAGTGTCTTATCGAGGTGAGTCAGAGTCATTTAGTAAGACTATTACTGTAAGTTAAAAGAAGAATGATTTTTCTTCTTTTTTTTGTAAAGTCTTATTTTTTGACATAGGACTTCTTGAATATTTTTATCTTTTATTATATACTAGTTATGATAAGGAGATTGATATAATGGAAAATGAACGTGTGAAGATTAAAGATAATCGAGCTAAGCCTAAGAAGTCATTTAAAGTACTTGGTATCATGTTTATGATATTACAACTTCTTGCTATGGCTACGCTTATGTATTCTATATATCTGATAAATGGTATAGAGACTAAATTAAGATATATTGGTATTGTTGTTATTTTTGTAGTAAATATTGTTAGTATTCTTTTACTTAGGAAGCTTATTAAGAAGAATACAATAAAGAAATTTTTTATATTTGTTGTTATAACTAGTTTACTTGTTTTTGCTCAGGCTTTAGGTAGTTATTTTGTATTTAAAACTTACTCTACTCTTAGTAGCATGAACAAAAATGAGCTTACCTACACTACTGCTCTTGTTGCTTTAAAGAATAGTAATGTGAAAGATTTGAATTCTTTAAAGGATAAAAAGATTGGTATAGTATCTGATACAACTTCAATTGAAGGTTATGTAATTGGTAAGGAGATTATTAAAGATAATAGTTTAGATAGTAAGAATACTGTTGTTGACTATGAAGATTTTACCTCTTTGGTTAAGGGATTATATAATAAAGATATTGATGTTATGATTGTACCTGATTCTTATGTTTCAATGTTTGATGAATTTGATGATTACAAGAATATTGCAACAGAAACTAAAGTGATTTATAGTAAGAGTAAGACTTATACTAAACAGGAAATTGCTAAGTTGTCTGGTGATGATATATCTAATTTTAATACTTCGGATAAGATTGATAAACCGTTTACTATTTTAGTAATGGGAATTGATTCGACTGCTGCGACATTAAAAAAGAATGCTACTGGCAATGGTGATGCGTTGATGCTTTTAACATTTAATCCTGATACTTTGAATGCTACTATACTTAGTATTCCAAGGGATACTTATGTTCCTATTGCATGTTTTGCTAATCAAAAAGAAAATAAAATTACTCATGCTGCTTGGAATGGCGAAGGATGCATGATTAAGACTATAGAGAATTTTACAGGAATAAATATTGATTATTATGTAAAAGTTAATTTCCAAGGTGTTGTAAAACTTGTTAATGCTATGGATGGTATAAATGTTGATGTACCACTTGATTTCTGTGAATCTAATTCTAAACGTGCTACTTCTAAGGATAAACAAATATGTCTTAAGGAAGGTAATCAAAAATTAAATGGTGAACAAGCTCTTGCTCTTGCTAGGCATAGAAAGACTCTTCTTACAGGTGATTTACAAAGAGGTGTTAATCAACAGTTAGTAATTCAAGGAATTATTAATAAGGTTAAGACTATAAAAAGTGCTAGTCAAATGTTAGAAATACTTGATACGATTAGTAAGAATATGGATACAAACTTTACTACTAATCAAATATTATCGTTTTATGATATAGCTAAGAATCTTGTTTTAACTAGTAGTGAGTCCACTAATTTAATAAATATTAGGCAACTTTATTTATCGGGTTCTAGTCAAATGATATATGATGAAAGAAGTGGTTTAACTTTATATAACTATATTCCTAATCAAAGTAGTTTGAAGCAAATTGTTAAGGCTATGGAGGATAATCTAAGTGCTAAGCCTAATCTGGATATTAAAAGAATTAATTTTAATATTGAGGAAGAATATGAGATGGAAACAATTGGAGTTGATAATTTAAGTTCTACTTCTACTTATACCCTACTCCCTAATTTTGTTGGTAGTTCTCTTAGTTATACTGAGAATTGGCTTGTTAGTAACGGAGTTAGTTACGAAGTAAAAGAAAACTATGTTAAGAGTGGTAGAGATGGAGTTGTAACCAATCAAAGTTATCCATCAAATAAAAGAATTGATTTAATTTCTGGTAAATTGGTTATCACTGTTAACAAGGTTAAGAGTACCCCTACTCCAAATGTTCCTGATAAATCTTCTGATGTTGAAGAACCTGTCGATAAACCATCTGATTCTGGTAGTGATACTAATGATAATACTAATACTGATACTGGTGATACTGGAAATGATGATAGTTCTTTAAATAATGAATAGAAAAAAGTCAGAGTTTTCTGGCTTTTTATTATTAGATTTTTTTACTATTTAATATTGTACATAATTGTCAAAGAAGATGCTATATTTTGAGAAAGTTTGATTTAACATTATCAATTCAATAAGTAAAATTCATGAATATAAAGGTAAACTTAAAGATAACAAAATCATTAAATTTTCTGGTAGAAAATATACAAAATATAAGTGCAATATATAGTTTTACAAATATTTTGATAATAATGTATTATTACATAACAATAAAAGATAACAATTTTATTGTTTTTTTCATATTACTTGAACTTTTACATATAAGTTAATTGAAAGTGAGTGATAATATGAATAAAGAAGAGATAATAAAAAGTATTGCCAAAAGAACAGGTGGAGATATTTATCTAGGGGTGGTTGGAGCTGTTAGGACGGGCAAATCTACATTTATTAAAAAAGTAGTAGAAACTCTTGTTATACCAAATATAACAGATGAGTTTGAAAGAAAAAGAACACTTGATGAATTACCTCAGTCAAGTGGTGGTAAAACAATTATGACAATCGAACCTAAATTTATTCCTAATAATGTCGCTAAGATTAAAATTGATGAGTTAGAATGTAATATGAGATTAGTGGATTGTGTTGGATATGTTATTGAAAATTCAAAGGGGTATGAAGATGAAAATGGACCTAGAATGGTTAAGACACCGTGGTATAGTGATGAAATTCCATTTATTGAGGCAGCAGAAATAGGAACAGAAAAAGTTATAAAAGACCATTCAACAATAGGAATAATTGTAACAACAGATGGTTCAATTACTGATTTTGAAAGAAATGATTATATCGAAGCAGAAGAAAAAGTAGTTGGAGAACTGACTTCAATTAATAAACCATTTATTATAGTTTTAAATAGTAGTCATCCAAATAGTACTGAAACACAAATGCTTGCTAAAGATATGAGAAATAATTATGGTGTGCCAGTATTACCAATAGATGTTTTATCAATGAATGAAAAAGATGTAACAGATATCTTGAGAGAAGCCTTATATGAGTTTCCTGTTCTAGAGGTTTCTGTAAACATGCCAGAATGGATTGGGGTTTTGAATCATAATCATTATGTAAAAAAAGCCTATGTTGAGAAAATAAAAGAAAGTGTTGTATCAGTTGATAAGCTTCGTGATGTTGATACAATTATTGAACATTTTAATGACTGTGAATATATATCAAAATCATATATGTCTAAAGTAGACCCAGCAAGTGGAGAAATAACTATAACTTTAGAGGCACCAGATGATTTATTTAATACAGTTTTAAATGATATGATTGGGGTCGATATAACAAGCAAAGCTAGTTTATTATCAATGTTCCAAGATTATAAAGAATCAAAAACTGAATATGACCAAATAAAATATGCCTTAAAAATGGTTAAGACTACAGGATATGGAGTGGCTACACCAACCTTAAGTGATATGACTTTAGATAAACCAGAGGTTACTAAGCAAGGTAACAGGTATGGTATAAAGCTTAAGGCAAAAGCTCCTTCAATTCATATGATAAGAGTTGATGTAGAATCTAGCTTTGAACCAATTATAGGAACAGAGGTACAAAGTAAAGAACTTATTGATTATATTATGAAAGATAGTAAAAACGATCCAAATAGTATTTGGTCTTCAGAAATATTTGGAAGAAGTCTTGATCAAATAGTTCAAGAAGGAATTCAATCAAAAATAAATATGATGCCTGAAAATATTCAATTTAAATTACAACAAACGATGAGTAAAGTTGTTAATAAAGGATCTGGTAATTTAATAGCTATAGTTATTTAATTGACATAAAAGATACAAAAAAGTATCTTTTTTTATGCAAAACATTTACTTTAATTAAATTATCTTGTATAATCTAATTATAGACTATATGGAGGTTAAAAAATGAAAAAAAATAAAAAAGGTTTTACTTTAATTGAGTTACTAGCAGTAATTGTTATTCTTGCGATATTAGCAGGTATTACGGCAATAATGGTAACAAACTATATTGAAAATTCAAAGATTAACGCAGACAGGTTAAATGCACAAAACATTACTAATGCATTGCTTAGAGAATGGCAAGTAAAAGGTAATGAAAGTAATAAGGGAGTTTATGTATTTGTAGATGAAACTACTTCAAATGTAAATGCAAATAGCTTACTTGAAAAACCATTGAATAAGAGCCCATGGACTGATAATAGTTATACTACTGCAAGAGCTGTTATTGATGAAAAAGGTAATGTAAGAGTTTGTCTTTATGATAAAACTGCTAAAAAAGGTGTAATTGGAGATTATCAAGCAATTGCTGCTGATGAAGACTTAAAAGGTAAAGATGAAACAACAGAAAGAGAAGCTACAGCTGATGATGTAAAAGCTTTTGGTGTTACTGAAGGTTCAAAGCTTATTTCACTTCAATATAGAGAGATTACAAAATGTCCTGATGAATTTGCTGATAGCAGGATTAAGCCAGAACAAGGTACAAATCCAACACCTTAATACTTAATCAATGATACTGAAAGAGTTTAAAACTCTTTTTCTTTATGCTATAATTTATATAAAGGAGAGATACTATGGTTTTTAGTAGTGCTATATTTATATTTGGATTCTTGCCTATTCTATTTTTATTTTATTTTTTATGTCCTAAAAAGTTAAAGAATTATGTGCTTTTATTTTTTAGTTTATTGTTTTATGCTTTTGGAGGATTAAAGTATCTACTGATAATGGCTCTTGTTGTGTTTGCTGATTATATTGGAGCTCTTTTGATTAGCAAGTATAAAAGGCATAAAAAGTGTTTTTTAATACTTACTATATCAATAAATATTTTAGTTTTAATGTTTTATAAATATACAAACTTTTTTTTGATGAATATAAATAATTTATTTAATATAGATATACCTATTTTAGATATAATTATGCCTATTGGAATATCTTTTTATACTTTTCAAGCTATGAGTTACGTAATAGATGTTTATAAGGGAGAAGTAAAGGTTCAAAATAATTATTTTTTATTGCTTTTATATGTTAGTCTATTTCCTCAACTTATTGCTGGTCCTATTGTAAGGTATCAAACTATTGAAAAGGAAATAACAAAAAGAAATGTATCTTATAATGATATTTCTTATGGCTTAGAAAGGTTTATTCTTGGTCTTGCTAAAAAATTAATAATTGCTAATCAAATGGGTAAATTAGCGGATATAGCTTTTTCTGGTAACTTTTCGTATACTGTTTCTTGGCTTGGTGCAATTGCCTATATGTTTCAAATATATTTTGATTTTTCAGCTTATTCTGATATGGCAATAGGATTAGGAAGAATATTTGGTTTTCATTTTTTAGAGAATTTTAATTTTCCATATATGGCAAAGTCAATAACTGATTTCTGGAGAAGATGGCATATCTCATTATCTACTTGGTTTAGAGATTATATTTATATTCCTCTTGGAGGAAATAGAAAAGGAATAAAAAGACAGATAATTAATATGAGTATTGTTTGGTTACTTACAGGTTTTTGGCATGGAGCATCATGGAATTTTATTATGTGGGGCTTATATTACTTAATCTTTTTAATTTTAGAAAAGTTTGTTTTAAAAAATATCTTAAAAAAAACTCCAGATTTATTAAAACATATTTATGCTTTGTTAATAATTTTAATTGGTTGGGTTTTATTTAGAGTGGAAAATATGTCACAGTTTTTTGATATAATAAAAACAATGTTTAGTTTTGATTTAAATAGTACATCACTTATGGAAGCTCGTATATATCTTGAAACATATTATGTATATTTTATCCTTGCTATTTTGTTTTCTACTAATGTTTATTATGTAATATGTGATAAGTTTAAGAACAAAAAAGTATTTGAAGTAATAAAATATGTATTTTTAATTGTTTTGTTTGTTATATCTATAATGTTTTTAGCACAATCTAGTTATAACCCATTTATATATTTTAGATTTTAAGGAGGCATCATGAAAAGAATAAAAATAGTATTTAGTATAATAATTATTTTAATAATATATGTTATGTTTTTTGTAACTATATCAAATAATAATGAGATAAGTACCTTGGAAAAAAGAAATTTAAGTACTTATCCTAAGTTTACTTTAAATGCTTTAATAAATGGTAAGTACTTAGATAGTTTAACAAATGCTTTTAAGGACCAATTAGCATTTAGAAATTCTTTAGTAAAGGGTTATTATTTGTTTCAGTTTCAAAGATATAATGGTGATGTTGTAATAGGAAAAAATAATGAACTTTATTCAGCTTATCAAAGGGTTACTAATGAAAGTAAGTATTTAAATAATTTAAAAGAAAACACTAAATTGATTAATAAGGTTGCTAAAGAAGTTACTAATAGTAAGGCAAAGTTTATCTTTTTATCCATTCCTAGGAAAGATGCTATTGAAAAGGAGAACTTACCTAAAAGTTATATTAGTAGTGATGAAATATATAATAAAAGTGTTGCTGTGGTAAAAGAAAACTTAACAAAAGATGTAACTTTTATTAATGCTTACCAAATATTTAATGATAATAAAAATAAAAATATAAGATTTTATTATATGAATGATCATCATATTACTCCACGGGGTGCAGAACTTTTATATAATGAAATAATAACTGATATAAATGATACAAGGGTAAATAATATTGAATTAAATAAATTGTATGAAGTTAAAAAGACTATTATTAATGGTTCTTTTAATAATCAAATAGGACAAAGTGTAAAGCCTACTCTTGAAGAATTGTACTTGGTTCCTAAGTTTAAGTTAGATTATGTTAGATATGATGATGAAAAAATATCTAATAGAAAAGTTTATGGACAAGGTAATACTTATGAAGAGGCTTTTATGGAAGGTGATTATGGTTTTACTTTGGTAGACACTAAAAGAGAAGATTTACCTAATATTATGTTTGTTGGTTCTTCATTTACAAATATTTTAGAGACTTTAAGTATTCATGATTTTAATAAGATGGTGTCGATTGATTATAGGCATAATAAGAGTAATAATGATATTTTGTATTATGTAAAAAAGTATGATATAGATTATGTTGTTTATATACCATCTCAGTCAAATGATGCTTTTTCTAATACGAAAGTAAAGGAACATTTAGGATATTAAGTTTTATGAATACGTTCTTTGTTGTATTAAGGACGTATTCATAAAAAAATACCTTTAAGTTTCTTTTAGGATATGTTTTACATACTCTTTTTTATTTAACTTAAAAGTATTTAATGATATTATTTTCTGTTATAGTTCTATTATTTTTAATAGTTCATTTTTTATATATTTATTTTCTATTTTGTCTAATAGACTTAATAATTTTTGGTCTTTATCAATTAGTTTTAGTTTGTCATCGTAGAATTTTAATTTTTCCTCGATTTGTTTTAGTTGTTTATGGATTGCGTTTCTAGATAGGTTTAGATTTTCTGCTATTTCTGATAGAGATAGATTGTCAAAATAATAGTATTTAAAATATTCTTGTTGTTTTTCGGTTAGTAGTTCACCATAGTAGTCAAATAAATTGTTCATATATATTTCTTTTTTCATTTAATCATGTCCTTAAATAATCCATATATATAGTTTTCGATGTCAAATACTTTTAGGTCCGTTGCTTTTTCACCGAAGCCTATGAATTTAACTGGTATTCCTACTTCTTCTTTAATAGCAAGAACAATTCCACCTTTTGCAGTACCGTCTAACTTAGTTAATACTATTCCTGTAATATCTGTTACTTCTTTGAATTGTTTCGCTTGACTTATTCCGTTTTGACCGGTTGTAGCGTCTAATACTAGCAGTGTTTCGTGTGGTGCTTGGTCTATAAAGTTTTTGATTACTCTATTTATTTTTTCTAATTCTTTCATTAGGTTAACTTTGTTTTGTAGTCTTCCTGCGGTGTCAATTAAAACAATGTCATAGTTTTCATTTACAGCTTTTTCTAAACCATTATAGACAACACTTGCTGGGTCTTTTAAAGATTCATCTCCGATAAAATCACTGTCAGTTTTTTTAGCCCACTCTCTTAATTGTTCCACTGCTCCGGCTCTGAAGGTATCTGCTCCGACCATTAATACTTTCTTGCCTTTATCTTTTTCTTTTTGAGCTATTTTGGCTATAGTAGTGGTTTTCCCTACTCCATTTACTCCCACGAAAAGGATGACTGTTGGTCCTTCTTTTTGATAGTTTATTTTGTTTACAATAATTTCTCCATTTACATATATTATGAAAAGTTCATCGACAATGACTTCTTTTAGCATTTTAGGGTCTTCTAGTTTTTCTTCAATTACTCTTTTTCTTAGTCTATCCATAAAGGACATTACTGTATTTACTCCAATATCAGCCATGATAAGAATTTCTTCTAATTCATTGAAAAAGTCTTCGTTTACACGACTATATTTATTTGTTAAATTTATTAGTTTAGAAACAAAGTTATCTCTTGTTTTTGTAAGTCCTACATCGTAAGCTTTTATTTCTTCTTTGTTAGTTTTTTCTTTATTTTTGAAACTGTTTTTTAGCTTGTTAAAAAATCCCATTGATAATCCCTCCATAAAAATTATATCATATTTGAAACAAAAAAAGAAGATGACTCTTCTTAATTATATTGACTTAATACTTCTTGAAATTTTGGTAGTAAATCATTAAGTAGATTAATATCTGTTACTTTATCTAAAGTACCATCTTGATAGTTTACTTCAAGAATTTTATATTTACCAAGTAATTCTGTTTCTTCGCTATTTATTTCATCAGTATATAGGTATTCTCCTCCATTAAATAGTAAGGCTTCAAGAACTACTACTTTGTCATTTTCTTCAAATGTTATTACATCATATCTTTTAAAACTCATAACACTACCTACCCTTCTTTTTATTTGATTGTGCAATTGGGATAGCCCCACCTGATATTAAACCACCAGTAAGCGCAACAGCTGGAGCAAGTCCTCCTCCCGCTATTACGGCAGCTCCGACTGCTATACCACCTGCAATTAGTCCTACAGCAACTGCTACTTTAGCTATCTTAGAAATTACATGTGAATTACTATCATTAATTAAATTTCTTAATTTTTCTCCTGCTTGGCTTATCTTTTTTGGTCTTTTTGGGTTTTCAGCACGACTCATTTCTTCTATTTCTGCTCTTGCTTCAGCCATATCTTTTTCTTTTTGAATTTCTTCTTCAGATTTACCTTCGTTTTTTGCTTCTTGATAATCTTCTTTGAATTGTTCAAAATCAGAACCATTATTTTGATTATTTAAATCTTTCAATTCATTTGATACTTCATTCATATCTGAAGTAATGGTTTCATCACTGTGTTTTTCTTGTTCTGCATTTTGATTTTCATTTGCTTCAATGTTTGGTAAATCTGTAAAGTCTTTTACATCAACAACATCTCCGGTTACTTCTTCATTAGTTTCTAAAGCTTCGTTTGATTCTGCAACGTCTGCTCCTTCAGCTTTTGTTTCTTCTTGTTCTACTGGTTCATTAGTATTATCAGAATTTTCTATTACTTTACTTGGATCAACTTTTTTTACTATTTCGTTGTACATTTCTGGAGCATTATTTTTATATTCCTCTATTAAGTTTAACATTTCATAAAGTGGCATACCTTTTTCGGCATCTTCTAAAACTTCGTCAGAATAAACTCTTTCTCCTAAAGAATTACGTATTTGTGATAGAAAACTAATTGCAAAAGCAACATCTTGTTCTTGCCTGTCATCTCTTACTTTTCTTTCGTATTCTTTTCTTGCTTGTTCTTCATAGTTGTTTATTCTTTCTTTTAATTCTTTTGATTTTTGTCTTTGTTCTTGAATTAATTCTTCTCTTTTAGTATTAAAATCTTGCTCTACAGGCTCCATAGTATTAGAAGAATTGATTAGTCTTTCAACAAATTCATAGTATTTTTCTTCTGAAATTAGCCCACTGTCAAGCAATTCTTTGTATTGTTCAATTTTGTTTTTTGTTTCGCTAGCCATTATATCACTCCTCATTCATAAATGAATTATACCATATTTTTTGCTTTTAGTAAACAAAAACTAGGGATTTTTATGTTGATTGTCAGTTCCGAATCTTCGATCTCTTTTGTGATATTCTCTTATGATTTCTTGATATTCTTCAAAGGTAAAATCAGGAAAAAGGGTTTCAGTGAAGTACATTTCTGCATATGATAGTTGCCATAGCATAAAATTACTTATTCTAAGTTCTTTGCTTGTTCTTATTAATAAGTCTATATCTGGTAAATTGTTGTAAAGATATTTTTGAAATAGTTCTTCGGTTATATCTTCTTTGTTTATTTTATTATTTGTTATGTCTACTACTATTTTTTTGGTTGCATCTACTATTTCAGCACGGCCTCCATAGTTTAGGCAAAAGTTTAAAATTAGTCCTTTGTTGTTTTTTGTTTCTTCTTCTAAAACGTTCATTTCTTTTACAACTTTCTTATTAAGTCCTTCTTTTCTACCAGAGAATATTATTTTTATGTTTTTATCTTTATATTTTTTATTGAAGATTTTAAACCATTTAGAGAAAAGGTTCATAAGATAATCAACTTCTTTTTTTTCTCTTTTATTGTTTTCTGTTGAAAAAACGTATAGACTTAGAACTTCTAGATCTGTGTCATTTATTTTTAAAATTAATTGTTCTAGGTTTTTAGAACCTGCTAGATGCCCTTCGCTTTTAGTCTTATTATTTTTTTTAGCCCATCTTCTGTTACCGTCTACAATTATAGCTACGTGTTTTAGTTTATTCATTTTAATCTGCTCCTTTTTCTTACTATATTATAACATGTACTTTGTTTTTGATAGTAATTATTTTTTTACTTTACGACAAGTAACATTAAAAAATATGATATGTATTTGGGTACATATCATATTTTAATAGTTGTATTTTGAGTTATTTGGTTATACTAAGAACGGAACGTGAACTTAGCCATCCATATGCATAAAAGCTATAGTTAAATCCAAATAGTCCGTCTCGATAGAATGAGGAACCATCTAACCGTTTTTTTTCGTTTAAAGATAGTATATCTAAAGCATCTCCTAATTTTGTTATAGTATAACCATTATATTTTGTATAAGCATCATAATATTTTGCTAGAAACGGCAATTCAGTGGATTCTGTTATTGCATATCCCATTGCATGTTCAAAGTTGTTTTTGTGTCCTCCTATGTCATATACACCATATACATTGCCTGTTGTACTTGACTTTACTCCGATTGCTCCATTATACTTGTTTTCATCATTTGTGCATGAAATATCTGTAGCTTCGTATTCTGCACCAGTTCCTGTAATATAATTTGAACAGTAATAACTTTGTTGTTCACATTCGCCATTTGTACACATTCCATATTTTGAATAAGAAAGATATGTTAACGCTCCCCATTCTGTAGTTTTTATTGAATGAGTATCTATGTTATTTGTATCTCCACTGAGACTTCCATTGGTATTAATTGTTGTATTATTGCTTTGAGTGAATCCATATATATTGTTTGCTCTTTCCATTTGTCTTATATCATAAAAATATTTTTTTTCATATTGAAATCTATAAATCTGAGTATTAGGTTTTATTATTATTGGCATTTCATAGTCTATATGGTTTTGAGGAGGATTGGTTACACTATTTACAAACTTACCTACCCATAATCCTGTTAGTTCTGTATCTCCAAAGGTAAATCCCGGATGGGTATAGGTCGAAATTTCTCTTTTTAAACTTCCATTTTTGGTGTCAGTGCATATTTGGGATACATAGTTATCGTTATTATCTTTTTGATTTATTGCATCAACACAAGAGATTGTTCCAGTACTTTTTACTCCGTTTTCAAACTTAATATTTATTTCTCCTGGAGTATATGAGTATTTTAAACTATAAATCATACTGGAAAAGTCTCCTTTGTCTTCTCCATTTTTCCAATTTGCTAATATTTCATTAATCTCTTCATCTGAATATCCCATCTTTTTTAGTTCTTTAATATATATGTCATCATATATTGAATTATATTCAGAAGACATATAATCAGGGGTACCTTCTGTCATAACATAAGTATATCTTGGTATCCATACCCACATAGTGTTTATTACTTCCATTGGAATTTCTGTGCCTACGCTTGCTTTTAGATATGTACTACGTGGTATAGCTTTTATTTTATACTCATCTACCTTGGTTATTGTGTCTGATGCCTCAACTATTTTATATGGTGTTGTGCAAAAAGTATCAGATGTTGTTGGACATACATATTTTCCTACTAGCGAATTAGATATTACAGCTCTACTTATATTATTTATTTTATATTTACCAACGCTTTCATCGTAAGTTATGCTATCTCCATAAGTAACACCAGTTGTGGCTTCAAGTTCTCCACTTGCGGTCCAATCTTGTTCTGCTGTTCCTCCAGCTGTAGCACTGTCTGTATATGTTACAGTAGTATTTTCAGGATAAGTTAATTTTAGCACTCCGTTATCATCATTGGCATCTCCAAGATAATCTTTAGCATATTTTGCAGTTATTACATAAACATCTCCAGCTACTGCTGTATCTGAATATGTCTTACTATCAATTTGACTTATTGCATCAGCAACAGTTGTAGCAGTTCCGCTATTCTTACTAACTGTTACAGTTAATTGAGCATTTTGTCCACTTGATACAATTGCAGTAAAACTAAATATACCTGCTTTCTTTATATTAACAGTTATCTTCGTCATACTATTTGCATAAGTTATTCCTTTACCACCACTTGTAAAAGTGTCATTAGCTGTTGGAGGTAAAGAAATGTTGTTTAGAGATACGCTTTTATTTGAAGTAATATCATCTAAGTATAAATTTGATGCAACTGTTACTGCATTTGCCCACATCTTATTATCATAATCATACCATTTATACGATTCATTACTATTTGCACTATCTGCTTTTCTCCATACTTTATTCGTATTATCATAATATACTGGTATCATATTACTTGTTAAGACTGGTGCATTTGCTCCACTTTTATCTAGAGTTGTAGTTATTCTTTCTATAGCTCCACTGTTGATGTTAACTCTAAATTTATAACTATAATCTTTTTCATTAAATTTGTCTGGGTTGACGTTGTAGTCAATTCATGCTCTTATCCTATAATTTGTTTCAGTAGCTTGTTTATTGTTACTAAATATTTCTTCTTGTTGTTTTATTACATAATTTTTTAGTTTGTCTATGGTTGTTGGCCCGGTTACTTCTGTTTCGATATCATTTTCTATTTTAGTTAGATATACTTTTATTTCACTACTGTTTAATGGATTAGTTACAGTTAGTGGCTCTATTATTACATCATAATCTAATTTCATTTTGGTATCATCGTTTTTGTTTGTTTTTATATAAGATAATACTTTGAAGTCAAAGTAATTGGTTAGTTTCTTGCCATCTTCGTCTTTCATAGGAAGTGCATTGTTTAGTGTTAATTCATTTACTTCAGTATAGGACATCTTTACTTGTCCTGATTGTATTGTATTTGCATTTGTTGATGATATTTGACTCCACAAGGCATAAGTTCCTAGAGTTATTATTGCCATAATAAATAATGAAATTGATAATATTGCTAAATTCTTTTTATCAGTTGATTTTTTTATATAATTAAGTGTTCGATTTTTAAAAATTATAAACCTGTCTTTAATTTGTTTCATTTATCTTACTCCTCCTCCTCGACCTTTTATTTTTAACTGTGTCAAAGCCAAAGTCTATGATTAAGAGACTTATAATCTACATTAATTGTAATATATTTTTTACTTTTTTTCAATACTATTTGCTTCATTATTTTCAACTAAATATTTTGTTATTCTTTCTTCATGAATATTAACTAAATCTTCTAATATCTTTTTCCAATTATTAGTTCCTTTATTCCATTTCTCTTATTTGTTTTTTCTTCTTTATTTTCTTCTTTTACATGAAGATTTATTTCTGCATTTAATAAACTTTGATACATCCTGCTTTGCAAATCCAAAAAGAAATTATCTAAATCTTTTGATGTTACTATCTCCGCATTTTTTACTATTTCTTCCACTAATTTGTTTTTTAATTCATCACTCTTCATAAATACTTCACTACCTCTTTTTCTTCTTTTATTAATTCATTTAATACTTTCATCCATTCTACTTTATTTAAATACATTATTTTTTCCATCTTTTCTATAAATTCTTCGAATCTTTCCATAAATAATTCTTTATCTTCAATTATTTTTACTTAATTCATCTCTTTTTTTACTTGTTTTCTATAATCTCTTATATAATAAAATGCATATATTACTCTCCTTATATTATGTGGTATTTCATATACTTTTTCAATAGTTTTTAATTCGTTTTCTAATAATACCTTTACTATTTCTTTATCTATATACTTATACATAAATGCTTCTAATTCTTTTTTGTATTCTTCTTTTGTTTCTAATATATATAATCTTTTTATTTCTTCAGGCATTTTATTCTTATATGTATCTGCAAAATACGGAAATGTTTTATCTGTTAATTTAAATAAATCTGGCATTACCTTTACTCCTTGAAATGTTAACTGTGCCGCTCTTTTTCCTTTTTCTTCTCCAAGTGTTATATAAAGTACTTTTTCTGTTCCACTTCTTGTTATATTTTTAAATTGTTGCATAAAAAAGTCTGTATCACAATTAATATCTATACCATATGTTAAAAACTTTCTTTTACCTTCGATTGTTATTCCTATAAAAGTATACATATTTCTTGTTTTTACCCTTCCATCAACTTCAAGTTGTACTGGTGTTTTTATTGTATAAATAACCACATACATCTTATCTAACTCTCTACTTTTTAGCTTTTTTAATTCCATTTTCTTTTCCTCCCTCCATTAAAAAAACTCAATCATTTAGATGATTAAGTCTCATTTATTTAAATTGATTAACCACGTCAGACACAGTTAAGTGAAAAGGGTCCCAACGTTCTTGGTCACAAACATTATAATTTGAAAGAAATGACCAACTCAATCATCTTCCTACCCACAGAGTTGACTGACTTCAAGAGGCCTGAGCACCAAGCGAGGCCCGAAACGAGTCGTCGCTGCCCGCAAAACCATAGATCTGTTTGAAGTTGAAAGCGCCCGCGTACTTACCAAAATTGTAGTTGCCCCCACGTATGAACCAAGAGTAGGCCGAATACGGGAAGTTGGCTTCATCTGAATACCAATTGCCAACTGCTCCTCTCGGTGCCATTTCTACTATTGCATCTCCTAATCTTCCTCTTGTATAAGTTGTACTACTTGTATTATATGTATAACTATCATAATACTTTGCTAAAGGTGTTGTGGTAGTACTCCAGTTTTCTGCACGCGATGTATAAAACTGATTTGATGAGTTTACCATGTTGCCCATTGTATATTCATATGAGCCTCCAGATATGTCATACACTCCATATACATTTCCTGTAGTTGACGCTTTTACTCCACTTTCTCCATTATATTTATTCTTATCTGTTGTACATGTCGTTGAACTAGAGCTTGCACTTACTTCATCTGCTCCGATTCCTGTTGTATATGTACTACAATTATTTATTGTTAACTCTTCACATGTACCATTTGTACATCTTCCATATTTACTATGATATAAATATGTCACTGCTCCCCATTCTATATTCCTCATCATATGTATATCTATATT
>CAKOMW010000005.1 GCA_934096805.1 uncultured Bacilli bacterium
ATTTCTGTACCTGCATTTGCACTTAGATAAGTACTCCTATTGGTTTCTGTAACAGTCACAGCATTTGCCCACATCTTATTATCATAATCATACCATTTATATGTTTCATTTGTATTACTACTATCTGCTTTCTTCCAACTACTACTTGTATTATCATAGTATACAGGTATCATGTTTTCTGTTAATACTGGTTCATTTGCTCCACTTGTATCAAGAGCTGGAGCACCTTCATTATTTACATTAACTCTAAACTTATAACTATAACTATTATTATTAAATTTATCTGGATTAACATCATAATCTATCCATGTTCTTATTCTATAGCTTGTTGTTACTTCTCCTTTATTATTTGAGAATGTTTCTTCTTGTTGTTTTAATATATAATTGTTTAGTTTATCTATTGTTGTTGGTCCTGTTACTTCTGTTTCTACTCCATTTTCTATTTTTGTTAAATATACTTTTACTTCATTATTACTTAATGCATTAGTTACTGTAAGTGGTTCTAGTATTACATTATAGTTTAGTTTTCTTTTTGTATTATCATTTGCATTTGTTTTTATATATGATAATACTTTAAAATCAAAGTAATTTGTTTGTTTTTTACCATCTTCATCTTTCATAGGAAGTGCATTGTTTAGTGTTAGTTCATTTACTTCAGTATAACTCATCTTTACTTGTCCTGTACTAATAGTGTTTTCCCTTGTTGTAGATATTTGACTCCATAGTGCATATGTTCCTAGTGTTACTATCGCTAGTGCAAATATTGATAAACCTATCATAGTTAGTTTCTTTTTCTTATCATTCATAATCTTACTCCTTTACCTATCTTATAGCTTAATTATATATATATATATATATATTAGTCAAGTTTTTTGTTGCATTTATGTTTCTTTTTGTTTAGCGTTAGTTAATTTTTTTATGAAAAAATTGGCCGTGTTGGACCAATTATTTCTTATAGAATAACCATAGCAAGTGTTAGGATTATCATTGATGCTAGGGCTATTGTTAAGATTACTTTTAGGGACCATTTAAACCAAGTGGAGTATTCTACTCCTGCTAGGGCAAGACCACCCATTATGGCTCCACATGTTGGTGTTATTAGATTTACTAAACCATTTGATGCTACTATTGTCATTAATGTTGTTTCAACACTATATCCTAAAGTGTTTGCAAGTGGACCCATGATTGGGGTACTAAGGGTTGCTAGTCCTGATGATGATGGTACTAGTATTGATAGTCCTATGTGTAATAAGTAACTAAGTGGAGCAAATAGTCCTGCTGAAACATTTTTTAATGCTTCGGCAGCATTGTAGATTATATAATTATCTAGGTGTGTTATACCCATTAGAATTGATACACCACGAGCTACTGCGATTATTAAGACTACTCCCATCATATCAGCAGCACCTGATACAAAAGTTGTTGCTGTTTCTTTTTCTCCTGATTTATTAATCAGTGCTATTATTATAGTCATTATAAAGAACCATAGTGAGCTTTCATTGAAGTACCATTTTCCAAGTGGTGCTCCTGATAAGATTCCTGTTTTTTCAAATATGGTTATTCCAAAGTCTCCCCATGGAATGAAGCCTACTATCATTACTAGGAAAGTAATTGCAAAAAGAATTAATGTTATTTTTTGTTTTCCATTTAGTTTGGCATTTTTTGCATCTTCATTGCTTTCTGCTTTTCCATATCTCTTTTCCATTATTTTTTGTTCTTGTAATGATAGGAATGTTGAGCCTTTGTCTTTTTTTACTTTTTTAGCATAGTTCATAACGAATATAATTGATATTGCAAGTGATGCTAACCATAGGAATATTCCTAGAACTATTATTATTGCTTGATTAGCTACTATTCCTTCAGGTAAGGCATCTACTGCTACTCCAACGGCAAATGGATTTATTGTAGATCCTAACACCCCTGAGCCTGCTCCGAGTAGAACAATAGCAGATGCTACTATTGTGTCCATTCCTGCAACGACCATAGTGGCGGCAAGCAAGGCATAGAATCCTACTGTTTCTTCTAACATTCCATATGTTGTTCCTCCAACTGAGAAGATGAACATAAGAATTGGAATTAGAAGTAACTCCTTTCCTTTTAATTTTTTAACCAAAACCTTGATTCCTGTTTCTAGCGCTTCTGTTTTAGAAATTATTGCTAAGAAACCTCCTAGTATAAAGATGAAAATTCCGACTTCGATTGAATCTTTAAATCCTAGGATTGGTGACATTAACACATCAGATAATTTTGCAGGTACAACTCCACTTCCATTATTTATGACATCACTTGTAGAGAAGGTTGCTTCTGGAAGAATGTGTGTCAATATCGCCAGTGCGATAATAAGAATAAACAAAATTGAAAATGATGTAAGCATAAATTTTCTATTTTTTTGTTTAACTTTTTTCTTATTAGCCATTTTTAATCCTCCTTTTTATTTTTATTTTATTAAAGTACCAGTTTTGCCTTCTAGAGCTTCTTTAGCACTTAAT
Source organism: uncultured Bacilli bacterium (assembly GCA_934096805.1). Lineage (GTDB taxonomy): Bacteria > Bacillota_I > Bacilli_A > RF39 > UBA660 > JAEDJI01. The sequence continues at coordinate 2,490 of CAKOMW010000005.1, forward strand.
AACGATGTAATTATTGCTTCTTTGTTTGTATTTTCTATAAAGTTTAAGCATGCTTGTATTTTTGGCAACATACTACCTGGTGCAAATTGTTGCGATTTTATGTACTCTTTAATTTTTTCTTTCTCTAGTATATCTAGTTTTATTTCTTGGTCTGTATTATAGTTTAGGTATACTTTTTCAACATTTGTTAAGATGACTAGTTTGTCTACTCCCAGTTTTTCAGCAAGTAAACTACTGGATAAGTCTTTGTCTATTACGGCATCTATTCCTTTTAAAGTGTCATTTTCTTCGATTACCGGTATACCTCCACCACCAAGGGCTATTACTATGTTTTGTTTTTCGATTAGGTCTTTGATTGAGTTTATTTCTATTATGTCAATTGGTTTGGGTGATGGCACTACTCTTCTGTAGCCTTTATTTTTTTCTTCTTTTAAGATGTATGGACTTTCTTTTTCTATTTGCTCTTTTTCTTCTTTTGTGTAATATAGTCCTATTGGTTTAGTTGGATTTTCAAAGGCTTGATCATTTTTATTTACTAGAACTTCTGTTATCACGGTTACGCAGTTTTTATTTATTTTTCTTTTTCTTAGTTCATTAGTAATTGATTGTTGAAGATGATATCCTATGTATCCTTCACTCATGGCATTGCATTCAGCAAATGGCATATCGAAATTATTTTCTTGTTTTGTTTTGTCAAATGCTAGGTTAATCATTCCTACTTGGGGTCCATTTCCATGGGTTAGAACTATTTCGTGTCCTTGTTCTATTAAGTCAACTATTGTTGTAGCTGTTTGTTTTACAAGTTCTAATTGTTCTTTTGGTGTTTTACCTAGGGCATTGCCTCCTAGGGCAATTAATAGCTTACTCATCTTTTAGGGTTGCATATATAACAGCTTTTATAGTATGCATTCTATTTTCGGCTTCTAGAAATACTTTAGAATAAGAGCTTTCAAATACTTCGTCAGTTACTTCCATTTCTTTTAAGCCGTATTTTTCGTATATTTCTTTGCCTATTTTTGTATCTATATTGTGGAATGATGGTAAGCAATGTAGGAATATTACGTTAGAACTTGCTTTTTTTATTTTGTCCATGTTTACTTGATACGGACTTAAATCTTTTATTCTTTCTTGCCAAACAGATTCTTCTTCTCCCATAGATACCCAAACATCAGTATACATAATGTTACAGTTTTTTACTCCAATTTCTATATCTTCTGTCAATGTGATTTTTGAATTATTTTTTTTGGCAATTTCGGCACATTTTAAAACTAATTCTTCATTTGGAAAGTATTTTTTAGGACAACATGCTGTATAGTTTATTCCTAGTTTAGCACAAGCTACCATAAGAGAATTGCCCATATTGTATCTGGCATCTCCAAAGTAAGTAAAGTTTAGTCCTTCTAAATGTCCAAAGTGTTCTTTCACAGTTAGAAAGTCAGCAAGAACTTGTGTTGGATGAAATTCATTAGTAAGACCATTATATACTGGTACAGACGAATACTGTGCTATTTGTTCAACAATATCTTGACCAAAACCACGATATTCAATAGCATCGTATATGCTTGATAAGACTCTAGCAGTGTCTTCTATTGTTTCTTTTTTACCAATTTGAGAACCAGTTGGTCCTAGATAGGTTGATCCCATGCCAAGATCCATGGCTGCTACTTCAAAGGAGCATCTTGTTCTGGTTGAGTCTTTTTCAAATATTAATGCAATGCTTTTTCCTTTTAAATATTGGTGGTCAATATTATTTTTCTTTTTTTCTTTTAATTCACTTGCTAAATTTATTAAGTATTTTATTTCATCTTCGGTATAATCAAGTAGTTTTAAGAAGTCTCTTCCTTTTAAGTTCATTTTAGTCCTCCCTTATTAAAGGCATACTCATACAACGAGGGCCTCCTCTTCCACGTGATAGTTCTGCTCCATGCATTTCTAATACTTTTAATCCATTTTCTCTTAATACTTTATTAGTTATATTGTTGCGATCATAAACTATTACAACTCCTGGAGCAATGCAAAGAGTGTTTGAACCATCGTTCCATTGTTCTCTTTCGGCAGCAATTGGATCGTTTCCTGCGCATGGTATTAAGGTTATGTCTATTCCAAGATATTCTTCTAGAATCATTTCTAAAGAACCTTGTTTTTCAACAACTTTAATTTTATCGTTATTTTTAGTTATTTCATAGACTTTTAATGTTTCCATAATTCCTGGATGGTAAGTAAATTTGTCATAGTCTATTTGAGTGAATACTGTGTCTAAGTGCATAAATGCTCTAGAGTTTGGTATTTCAAAGGCAAGAATGGTATCAATTTGACAGTTTTCATCACTGAAAAGATTTTTACTTAATTCTTCAATGGCATTGGCACTTGTTCTTTGAGATATTCCTATTGCTAGAGTGCTTTCGTTTAAATTTAGGACGTCTCCTCCTTCAATATGAAATTCATTGTATCTATCATAATATTTATCAACTTTATCTTTAAAGTCTGGATGGTGATTGAATATGTATTCGGCATATATTGTTTCTCTATTTCTAGTTACAGAATACATTTTGTTTAGGCAAACACCATTTCCAATGCTAGCGAATGGATCTCTTGTGAAGTATAGATTAGGCATTGGGTCGCAAACAAATAGGCTATCTGGTTCAATCATGTCTACTAATGATTCTCCTAGTTTTGCTTGTTCTTTTACAATGTCGTCTATCTTTATTCCTTCTATTGTTTTTAAGACTAATTCTTTTGCGTCTTTAATATTCATTAAATATTCATAGACTAGACTACGATATTTTGGAGTTCTAACTCCAGCTTCATAGATGAATTGTCTAATAAAGGTTTCTCTTATTTCAGAATTCAAGTCTATTACTTGAGCCATTAGGTCTTCAAGATATACTACTTCTACTCCATTTTCTTTTAGAATAGTGGCAAACTCATCGTGTTCTTTTTGGGCCACTTCAAGATATGGAATGTCATCAAATAAAAGTCTTTGTAGAGTATCAGGTGTTAAATTTAGTAATTCTTTACCCGGTCTATGTAGCAAGACTTTTTTTAATGGTTTAATTTCACTTTTTACATTAATTGCATTCATAATTTTCCTCCCTATGTTACAATAAAATTATACCACAGTAGTAGTTTTTGGTAAAGAAAAATACTTTAATTAATTTCGATTAAAGTATTTTTTACATTCTTCAGTAACAATTCTTCCTCTTGAAGTTCTTTTTATGTAACCAATTTGAATCAGGTATGGTTCATACATGTCTTCAATGGTGCTGGTTTCCTCTCCGATTGAAGTTGCTAGGGAATCAATGCCCACTGGTCCACCATTGAATTTGTCCATGATAGTAAGCAGGATTTCTTTGTCTGTTTCGTCTAATCCTTTTTTATCTATTTTTAGTCTGTCAAGAGCTTTGTTAGTTATTTCTGTGTTTATTGTTTCTAAATTTTCTACAAGAGCAAAGTCTCTTACTCTTTTGAATAGATTATTGGCTATTCTAGGGGTGCCCCTGCTACGGGATGCTAAGGTATAGGCTGCTTCATTGGTTATTTCCATATCTAAGACTTCGCTAGTTCTTTTTATGATGTCTGTTAATTCTTCGATGGTATAGTATTGTAGTTTGTTTACAATGCCGAATCTATCTCTTAGAGGTGATGTAAGGTCTCCAGCACGGGTTGTAGCTCCGACGAGAGTGAAAGGTGGTAAGTCTATTTTTATGTTTCTGGTTTGATTATCAGTTCCTATTATGATGTCTAGAGTGAAGTCTTCCATTGCTGGATATAGTATTTCTTCGATAAATCTTGGCATTCGATGTATTTCATCAATGAATAAGACATCTCCTGGTTCTAAGGTTGATAGGATGGCTGCTAAATCGCCTGATTTTTCTATTGAAGGACCACTGGCTGTTTTTATATTCACACCAAGTTCATTGGCAATTATATAGGCCATGGTTGTTTTTCCAAGTCCTGGTGGACCGTATAAGAGAACATGATCTAGTGATTCCTTTCTCATTTTAGCAGCTTCAATAAATACCTTCATATTTTCTTTAACCTCTTTTTGTCCAATGTATTCATCGATTAGTTGAGGTCTTATTGTTTTTTCATAATTTTCGTTCATATTCTCACCTCATTTCTTCTTTTATTTTATCAAAGTCTATTTTTTGTACTTTTCTTAAATAGCAGTCTCCACAAAGAGGAATATATTCTATGTTTTCTGTACCATCAATTATAATTTCTTCTCCGTCTTTGACAAAGTTTTTTCCTACTTTTCTGCCTACGTATCTTGCTATTTTTCCACATGCACATAGAGTTGTTAATTCTTCAAGAACATCGGCAATTTCTAGTAATCTTTTGCTACCAGCAAATGATTCCATTTTAAAATTAATTCTAAGTCCATAACAGATTACGGGTATGTCGCAGGCTTTTGATATTAAAAATAGTTCATTTACTTGATTGGTTGATAAAAATTGAGCTTCATCTACTAAAATACAACTGATATCTTTTAATTTTCCTTTTAGGACTTCTAGTATACTGTCTGAATATAACACTAGATAATCAACTTTTCTTTTTAAACCTACTCTAGAAGTTATATTGTCTTTTCCTTTGTTGTCAACAGCTGGTTTAATAACTATTATTTTATATCCATTTTCTTCATAATTATGTGCAGTTCTAATTAAATCAATACTTTTTCCAGAGTTCATAGTAGCGTGTTTGAAATGCATTTTTGCCATGGTATCTCCTCCTTTATTTTAATAATAGTTTTAGTGCTTCTTTTACTTGTTCTTCAATCGTTTTGTCATCAGACACTTTATTTATAATAGTTTTAAAGTCTTTTTCTTTATATCCTAATCCTTTTAAAACTTCAATTAATTCTTCTTTATTGTTAACATTTTCATTTATTGTTATGTTAAGTTTTCCTTTTAAATCAAGAATAATTTGTTTAGCTACTTTATCTCCAATTTTAGGAAATTTAGTTAAATACAAAAGATTCTCTCTTTCTATAGCATCACATATACCAGTGATACTTCCTGTTGCAAACATAGGAAGTGCTATTTTAGGACCAATTCCTTTTACACTTATTAGTTTTAAGAATAGTTCTTTTTCTTCTTGAGATTTAAAACCAAATAGATTGTGTTCATCTTCTTTTATTTGTTGATATAAATATATTTTATATTCTTTCCCTATTTCATATGAATAAGGATTGGATACATGAATTTTATATCCTATATTATTTACTTCTAAGGATATGAATACTGATTCTTGCTCCATTACTTTGCCTATCATATATGAGTACATTTGTTTCACCTACCTTGTTTATATTATTATATCATTCATACATTCGTTTGTAAATGTTATAATTTCATAGGATTAAAATCTATTTCTACTTTTACTTTTTTTTGGCTGAAATAGTATTCATTTATTTTTTTTAGTTCTCCAAGAATCTTGGTTTTATCTTTATATTTCAGGATAACTTGAAAGTGATATTTATTGTTTATTTTAAAAATATTGCAAACTGATGGTCCTAAAACTATGGCATGCTTATTTTTTCTTAAATATGATGATAACTTAATACTTGTTTTGCTAGCTAAATCGTAATCGGTTGAGATAATTTTTATTAAACATATATAAAAATATGGTGGGTAACCTAATTTGTTCCTTATTTTCATTTCTTCGTTATAAAAACCAATATAGTCATTTTCTTTGGTGTATTTAATAGCATAATGATCTTTGTTGAAAGTTTGGATTATTACATTTCCCTCTTTTTGGCCTCTTCCACTTCTTCCTGCGACTTGATTTAATAGTTCAAAAGTGTTTTCACTACTCCTGTAGTCTGGAAAATTGAGACTAATGTCAGCATTGATTACTCCTACTAGAGTGACATTTGGAAAGTCTAGACCTTTAGCTATCATTTGGGTTCCTACCAAAACATTGTATTCTCCTTTAGCAAAGGCTTCGATGATGTTTTTATGAGAATTTTTTTTGGTTGTTGTATCAACGTCCATTCTTATTATTTTGGCATTGTCAATTAGTTTTTCTAATTCTGAAACTACTTTTTCGGTGCCTAGGCCTATGTCTCTATATTCGGTGTGACAATTAGGACACTCTTTTTCTTTTTTTGTTGCATAACCACAATAGTGGCATCGCAACATATTGGATGATTTGTGATAAGTTAATGTAATATCGCAGTGAGGGCATTTTAAGGTTTCACCGCAGCTGGGACAAGTGACTAGTGAGGAATAACCTCTTTTGTTTAAAAATAGAATAACTTGTTCTCCTTTATTTATTTTGGATTTAATTTGTTCTAGTAAATAATTTGAAAAGTAACCATTTGCTTTTTTAAATTCTTCATTCATATCGATAATTTCTACTTTAGGTAGTTTTATATTGTTATACCTTTTTTTTAATGTTAATAATTTGTAGACACCTTTTTGAGCTCTTGAGAAACTTTCTAATGAGGGAGTTGCTGAACCAATCAACACTGGACAATTATGATATTTACTACGCCACTTAGCAATATCCAAAGCATGATACTTAGGATTATTCTCTTGTTTATAAGTGCTTGAATGTTCTTCATCTATTATTATTATGCCGATGTTTTCAAGCGGAGCAAAAATAGCACTTCTGGCTCCGATTACAATACTTACTTTTCCTTCTTTTATCTTACGATATTCATCATATTTTTCTCCATCAGAAAGTCCACTGTGGAGAACAGCAATCTTAGAAAACATAGATGTAAATCTTTTTATTATTTGAGGTGTAAGAGATATTTCAGGAACCAAAACAATAGCACTTTTTCCTTCTTTTATTACTTTTTCAATCAGTTTCATGTAAACGTTAGTTTTTCCACTTCCTGTTACTCCGTATAGTAGGTAGGTATCAGTTTTATTTAAGGTTATTTCATTTAAAACTTCTTGTTGTTCTTTGTTAAGTGAATATTCTTTTTTTTCACTATTGTCATGGTTCAATCTATATATTTCTCTTTCTTCTTCAATGATAATATTTTTATTTAATAATGTTTTAACACTACTTTTAGAAATTCTATTTAGATAGTCTTTTTTGACAACTTTTTCTTTTTGTAAAATTGCAATTATTTTATTTTGAGTTTCATTGAATTTTTGTTCTTCTAGAGAGATGTCATTTAATCTAATATATTTTTCTTTTTTTAAGCCAATATTTGATTTTTTCTTGGCTTTTAGGGCAAGGGGTAACATTACTTGATAAGCTGACATTAGAGTTGATAAAGTTTCCTCTTTTATATATTCTCCAAGTTTTAAAAGCTCCTTGTTTAAAACAGGATATTGGTCAATGATTTTAATTACTTCTTTTAAATCCTGGTTATTATCTTCTCTAATATTAAGGACGAATCCTTCAAGTACTTGATTGTTGAATGGAACTTCTACTCTCATGCCTATCATGATGTTAGATTGCTGTTCTTTTTTTAATCTGTAGGTGAAAGTTTTGTCTATAAAGACATGAGCTAGTTCCACTAGAACGTCTACTACCATATTATTACCTCCTTACTGCATTTTAAATATAACATATCTTTTTATTGTTTGTCAATAACAAAAGTGTACATTTGTTTGCTATTTTGATAATATATTTATGTTAGAATTGGTTTCTTGCATTTTAAAGAGCAAATCTTTTTTTGATTTACTCTTTTCGTATTTTTTTGTTATTTTTTATATTGTATTTTAAATTTATTCATCTAATTCTTTTATTAAAATATATCTATCTAAATTACCATACATCTTTGATTTGCATTTTATTTCATATTCCATTTCTAAAAAGCTATGTAAACTGGCTAAATTGTTGGGGTGAACAGTTGTTAATATATATTTTTTATGATATTTATCTTTTATCATTTCCTCTGCTTTTTTTATCATTTTAATAAGTAAATTATTTCCTCTATAGTCGCTATCTACCGCAGTATTAACTAGTTCTATACATATATTTATTTTCTCCTCTAAATGTACTTTTTTAATTATATCTTCTTCTTTTTTTACATTGGTACTCATAATTAAAAATCCAACAATTTTTTTATCACTATTTATTGCTTTTAATACTATTTCATTGTTTTCTATTTTGTCTTTTAAATAGTCTTGATTTGTTCCGTCTATAACGTACAATTCTTTATTTTCTAATTTATCATAAATATTTTTCTTTAACTTAACAATTTCATCTATATCATTAATTGTTGCTTCTTCGATAAATATTTCCATTTTTATTTCTCCTTAAACTTTTGAGTTGAATTTGTTATTAGGTTTTGCCTCGATTATTACGATAATTTATTATATTATCATCTATGTAAAGAATTGATATTTTTGTACTCACTATAATAGATATTTTTCATCATTCATTTGTTTTTGAAGTTTTTCTAATTCATGCAGGTTTTTATTATTTTGTAGTGATTTCATTTGCCTTTTGGCAGAAGTATTTAATCTAATCAATATTCAGTTTTAATTTGGTCGAATTCGACCAAATTAAAGTCAAAATTATGGATTGTTCCCAAAGACTAATGTAATCTATAGTTGTAACTTTCCTTCTTTTGGATTTAATTTTCAAGCAAAATTATTTCATTTTTCATATAGTATCCCACATTAAGTTTCTATTGTTTATATTTTAACTTAGTTTACTATATTCTTCATCGCTTACTGGCTCCATCCATTCTGTAGATGTGTTTTCTCCTGGAACCTCTATACTTATATGACTGAACCAAGAATCTTTTTTAACCCCATGCCAATGTTTAGTATTTGCAGGTATTACTATTACTGTACCTGGTTTTAATTCTGTTACAGTTTTACCTTCTTCTTGGTACCAACCGTATCCTGCTGTACAAACTAGCGTTTGCCCTCCACCGGTTGTTACATGGTGAATGTGCCAATTGTTTCTACAGCATGGTTCAAATGTTACATTGGCTAAAAAGGGAACTTTACCTATTTAGGTTAAAGAATTTAAGTAACGGTTTCCTATAAAATACTTTGCATAGTTTATATTTGGTTCTCCTAGGCCAAATATGTTTGCTTTATCAAATTCTTCTTTATTCATCTTTATATACCTCTTTGGCTAAATTGAATACTGCCCAGCCTTTAGGCCATCCAGCATAGAATGCAGTATGGGTTATAATACCTGCCATTTCTTCTTTTGTCACACCGTTTTTTTTAGCATTTTCTAAATGATATTTTAAAGATTTGTCGGTTATTCCACTTGACATTAAGGCAACAACTGTAATTATACATCTTGTTTTTAAATTGATAGAATCGTCGTTCCAATTTTCACCAAATAGAATGTCATCGTTATAATGAGCAAAGTTAGGTGCGAATTCTCCGAGCGAGTCTCTTCCTGCTGTTTGTTTTACCATAATAATTACCTCTTTCTTTTTTATTTTTTGATTATTTATAATTATTAAAAACTATTTTAAAGATAAGACTATTTCTTGTTTTTTTTCTTCGTCTAATGTTCTGTAGGTTACTCCACAAGCATCGAATAGTCTTTTTGATGCTACTACTTCATTGGTGTCTTTATATTTGTCTGATAAGTATACAACTTCAGTAATGCCAGATTGTATTATTTCTTTTGCACATTCATTGCAAGGAAATAAATCTACATATATTTTCGCATTAACGAAGTCCTTTCTATTTCCACGATAATTTAAAATAGCATTTCGTTCAGCATGAACCACATATAAATATTTGGTATCAAGGGGATGCCCTTCTCTATCCCAAGGAAATATATCGTCATTAAAGCCATTTGGGGTTCCATTGTAGCCGATGGATAGTATTCTATTATCCTCGCTTACTATGCAAGCGCCAACTTGAGTAGATGGGTCTTTACTTCTTTTTGCACTTAGTTTGGCAATAGCCATGAAGTAAGTGTCCCAATCTAAATAGTCCATTCTTTTATTTGGCATTTTATCACTCCTTAATTTTTTTATTAATTATATTTTAAATAATTTAATATAAGTTGTAAAGTGGTTTTTATTATAAATTATTAGCTATAAAAAGGCATACTGCATATTCTTTATCAATTAGGCCAGTTTTTATTTTATAGTCTAACTCTGCTAAAAGGGATAAAGCTTTTTTTAAATAGTCATTAGTAAAATTGTAGCCTTTGTTTTTCAAAACGCTTATTCTTTTTGGGTTTTTTATAGCAAGTAGTTCTCCTATTTCTTTATCACTTTTGTTAATACTTAAATTTTTAACTTGATAGATTAGCCTATAGTTATTAGCAAGCATTGATAGTATTTTCATATCTTCTTCGTTGTTTTCTTTTAGTAGTCTATAAATATTAAAAGCTTCTTTTTTATTGTTTTTTTCAATATTATTTATTAGATCAAATATGGTCTTATCCAGATTTTTACTTACTAATAAGTCAATATCTTCTTTAATAATTGTTTTATCCTCTAGTTTATACAGTTTTAATTTTTCTATTTCGTGTTTTATTCTAAATATGTCATTACTACAGTAGTTTTTTAGTATTTCAATATTAATGTTAGAAATGTTATAATCCTCAAAGAGATCTTTTATATAGCTGTTCATATCGAAGTCACTTGTTTCTATTTTTATACAGTTCTTTTCTAGACATTCTACTAGTTTTTTCTTTCTAGGTAGTTGATCTCCGCAGAGAATTAAAATGTTATCACTTTGATTTTCCAAATATTTTATTAAGGAATTGATATAGCTATCATTTTTTTCATCCTCTTTATTTATGATGTTTTTTAGGTTTGTTGCTATAACTATTTTTTTATCACCAAACATATTAAATGTATTTATATCATCGATTGCAAGTAAGACGTTATCTGTTTCTAAATTGTACTTTGATACAGAATCGGGATTTATATTGTTTTCTGTTATTATATCTTTTATTTTTTCATTAATTATTTCATCGTTTCCAAGTAACAAATAAGTCATTTTATCACCTACAATCTTTTAATTTTTTTGTCATTTAAAATATATCATATAAAGATTATGAAGTCAAGACAAATGATACATTTGTTTGTATTTTGTATAAAAGAAAAAAATAGTAAAAACTATTTTTCGTATACACTTACTTGTTTTTTGTCTCTTCCAAGTCTTTCATACTTAACAACACCATCAATTTTTGTGTATAAAGTATGGTCATTACCCATTCCTACATTTACACCTGGATAAATTCTTGTTCCTCTTTGACGGTAAATGATTGAACCGGCTTTTGCGAATTGTCCATCAGCAACTTTGGCTCCTAGTCTTCTACCAGCTGAATCTCTACCGTTTGATGAAGAACCTCCACCTTTTTTATGTGCAAATAATTGGATATTTAATCTCATCATAATTAATTCCTCCTATTCAAATTTAATGTTTTTAGGATAATCATGCATTAACTCTTCTAATAATGAAATCATATTATTAACTAATATATTTACAATTTCATCATTTTTTAGAATATTCATTTCAAAAGTATTTTCTTTATAATTTATTGCATCTTTATCTATTTTTAGAATAGCATTAACGGTAGTAATAACTATACTACTTACAGATGCACATACTATATCTTTACCATAATCATTGTATTTAGCATGTCCTATTATTTTTACTTGTTTTACAAAATCATTTTCTTTTTTTATACTTATTTTTATCATATTAATTACCCAATTTTAGTAATTTCAACTTTTGTATATGGTTGACGATGACCTTGAGACTTACGAGTACTTTTCTTTTTGTTTACATATTTGAAAATTCTAATTTTTTTGTTTTTTCCATGTTTTAGAACTTTACCTGTAACTTTAGCACCTTCTACATAAGGGCAACCTATATTACCATCAAGCATTAATACTTTATCGAAAACAACGTTTTTTCCTTCTTCAGCATTTAACTTTTCTACGTAAATAACTGATTTTTCTTCAACAACGTATTGTTTCCCACCTGTTAATATAATAGCTTTCATATTTACCTCCTTTTTCTAACTAAGACTCACTCTTAAGGTAACTAAATAGTTTTTTAACCTTTTCAATGTGGTTTAAAGCTTTTCTAATGAGGCTTCAAACAAATAGATTTTACCATAAAGTTTATGTTAAAGTCAAGGAAATTATGAATAAAATGATATACTTATGTATACCATTTATTACTGTTTTTTGTATTAATAGAGTTAGTTGGCTTTAGAGGCCTGTGCGACAAGCGAAATAAAGTGCTTAACTGATACTAAGTGTATACGGATTACTTGAAGTGCCTTCTCCTCCAGAAATCTTTACGTTAGAGGAAAGAGTTAAGGTTGGTCGAACCGCATACTCGTAGTAGCGGACGCTGTTCATGAAATCGACAAAGCCAACCAAGTACAGATAGAACGCATAGGTGGAACTGCCTGAATACTGCGAAAGTAGCCATGTGGACTGACTTTTATCTAACCAATTATTTGTTGTTTTACATGCAGAACTATTATAATAATATAAGTTACTTGTACATTCTTTTGATGCTCCATATCCATAATCACTGGCATACATTATTGCTATCTTTTTATTTGCATCATTTTGCATTATTGGATTTGCTCCATAATAGTATCCACTCTTATTGGCTTCATTCTTTCTTTCATATTTCCACATTGTATTACTATCTATATCTGGAGTAGAATACCCTCCAAGATAATACTTTGTTGTTCCTATCATATTTTTGGCATCAGTACTTAAAGTATTATAATAATCATTATTTAAATATGTATTTAATGTTCCTGTTACCCAATTATTATATGAACTAGTTGTTGTATCTTGTGTTGTATTCCAATACATATCCCCTATTGATTCATCTCTTATTATCTTAAATCTATTTTCTACATTACCGTCTGTATCTTCTGTTGGTATTATTCCTATTATTCTCCATGTTTCATTGTTGAATGTTACATAGTTCTTTACTACTGAGTCTCCTCCTCTGTATCTGTACTCTGTTGCAAAGTTATTGTCTACTTGAAGCGTGTTATCTATTTCATGGGTTACCACTTCTAATCCATTGTTTCCTACTATGGTTGTTGCAAACTCTGTAGCATTAAGTGGAAACTTAATAACACTAATAGCTTGTGTAACTGTTTTCGTTGCATAAGTTATGGTAACTGATGTATCTGATGCAGTTAAAGTTGTACTTGGATTTATCTTTAAATCATTTGTATCTGTTATACTCTTGGTTGTATCATTATTAAGTGTTGCTTGTAGTACCATTCCTGTTGGGTCAAATGTTTCTCCTACATTGTATGCTGTTTTCTTTGGTGCTGTTGTTATACTTAAACTTTCTACTTTTCCATAGTCAAACTTATTCATTGAAACATTTACTGTCATATTAAATATACCATTGTTTTTATATGTCCCTGTTTGACTAGTGTTATCTTTTGTATATTCTATATCTGTAGGTGAAACATACCAATATTTTAGAATATAGTTATCTGTCTTTGTTTGATTACTTAGTATCATGTTGCTTGTTTTTAATACATATTCATTATCTTTGTTTTCTACTTTAGTTAGCTTATTTATTGTTGTTGCCTCAGTTATCTTTTTATTATCTTTATCAAATAACTGAACATATACTTTATCATTTGATATTGTACTTTCTGTATTAATTATTAAATAAATACTATAATCTATATCAAACATATAATTAGTCTCTTTTGATGAACCTTTTACATTAAAAGCAAAATCTTGTTTATCACTATTCTTTGGATTATTTAATGTAACACTATTGGACTCAGTAAAATTAAATTTAAAATCAGGTGATGCTACTAAAAGTTTATTTAAAGCAGTACCTGGTACATTAGCGGTATAAACTGCAAAAGACCCTATTGCTAGTATTAATATTATACATAATATATATAATATTATTTTACCTACTTTCTTCTTTTTATTTATAGGATTACTAGAATTGAACCCCCCCCCCAGACGAATATTTGTTTATCATAAAAATTTCAGAAATTCTACAAACATATGTATGTTTATTATAAAATTTCTTCCTCCTTCCTTAGTTTCTTATAAGTTAATTCTATAACAAAAAAATACTTTTTTCAAGTACCTTAATTTATTTTTATTTTTCATTGACATACGAATATATATTTGCTATTATTGTTTTAGGAGGTATGCTAATTGTTGGTACTCCTCTGTTTTATGTTACTCCAAGGGGGTTCATAGAATGGTGGTGATAATTATGTGGAAAGGTGTTAATTATGTACGGTTTAATAGCATTTTGTGTTATTTTATTGTTGTTAATTATTGCAACAAAGCATTAATTAGAGAAAAGTACCAACTCAACTAAGAGTGGTACTTTTCTTACAAGATACTAAATCAACATAGAACAGAGATAGTACTAACCGTCAAATTAGCATATTTCTTTTTTTAGTATATTTTATTTAAAATATACTTTTCTGTTCATGCTTAGATTATATCAAACATTTAACTAAAATGCAATATTTTTGAAAAGTCTTTCTTTGATAGCATTCCTTTAAAACCAAGATTTCATTATATCAGCATTGTTACTTAGTGGTTCTGGTACTGGTTTATCTAGTTTCATTGATATTGGTACTTTAAAGGCACTTCCAAAGACAATACAATTTCCTGGTTGAAGTGTTTTTAAATATTTTATTATTTCTGTTGAAACATTTGGTACCATACTTTTTATGTATTCTAGATCTTTTGGATGATATGTTCTAAATATTATAAAGTTACTGCATTGCGAAATGGCTGTGTCACTTAATTCTGTTGGTCTTTGGGAAATTAATCCTAAAAGTACTCCGTATTTACGTCCTTCTTTAGCAATACGATCAAATATATTGTATCCTAGTAGTTTTACATCATTGTCATTTTGTACATATCTATGGGCTTCTTCCATTATTATGTGATATGCTATGCTTGCCCTATCTCTTCTTTCAGCAGCACTTTCATATATCATTTTGGAAAGAATTTTGGTCATTGCTTTTGCCATTTGATCAGTTACATAGTTTATGTTAAAGTTTACTAATTGACATTTTTCTTTTCCTTCTCTATCGGTAAGTAATAATTTTATATATTCATCTCTATCAATGAATTTAGAAAAATCAAAGTATTTTCTAGAATTACTTCCGGTTATATTGTGTAGTCTAACACTTAAAACGTTTCCGTATTCAAACACCCTTTCATTTGATAGAATTCCTTCGGAAATAAGGGCAAAGTCCATGGCAGTTTCTAAGTCTTTCATAGTGTAATGAGTTTGTCCATCAGGATTTGGTAGTTCTAACCCATTTTGGATAAATTTTTTTATAAATTCAATTACTAATTCCATGTCTGGCATTTTCCCGGTATTATCTACATAGAGACATTGTTTTAATGGTCTAGTGTATCCTATTTGGAATACTTTAGCATCGAGGTTTAAGTCCGGAGTAGAAAAACTTGTTAAAATAGCTGTGATTTGGTCACGCATAGTGCTTGCTTTTTCTCCACTTATCATTATATCTAGTATAGCTCTTGCTAAAATATCATTTTGGTATGCAAGGGCCATTTCACCAGATTTTTTAAAAATACATACTAGTTTTAAAGCTTTTTCAATGACTGGTATTTGACTAGCGGAATTGGCATTTAAAAGAATTGCAATGTCTTCTGCATTCATTAAATAAATAGGAATTTTTAGTATTTTATCTGGTTCTTCACTAGGATCAGTTGTGTAGTTTATAAAGTTTATATTAGGGTTTTTACTTTCAGCAAAGGCATTTACATATTCACCGTACGTATCAAAAATAAATATATTTGCCCCTTTTGGAGCGTCTTTTTTTTCAAAAATATTTTGAATTAGTCTTGCTGTAGCGAATGATTTTCCAGAACCGGTGTTTCCTAAAATGGCAAAATGGTGATTGAAGAAATTATTGAATGGTACGTTTATTTTATAGTTTTCATAGATATTTGATTTACCAAAGTAGGTTGTGTCTTTTTGTTCTTCTTGTGAACCTAAGACAAGTGCTAATTCGTCTAATGTGACTATCCTAACATTGGACCTAAAAGATGGTTTTTTATCAATACCAGGAATAAATTTATTGTCTATTATTTCTCCTAGCAACATAATTCTAGCCTCAGTCTTGTCCATGTCTATTATTTCTCCAACTACTCTTTTATTGTCATTTTCAAATACTACATGAATATTTACTAAGTTCGGTTGTTTTTCTACATCAATGCCAAGTTCTATTATTATTATTTCGTTTTCTATTGTTTTAATTTTTCCTATCATATTATCAGTCCCTTATTTTATTCTCGTATTAATTATAACAAAAATATTTGTAAAAGACTATAGAAAATTATATTTTTATAAAAAAACTATTTGCGTTTTTTATTTGCAAATAGTCTAATTACTCCATTCAGTTTAAATGTTTTAGTTCATCGAGTACAAAAGTTCCATTTTCTCTTATTAGAACGTCATCGAAGTAAATATTTCCTCCGCCGTAGTCTTCTCTTTGAATCAGTACCATATCCCAGTGAATTGTAGAATCATTTCCGTTGTAGCTATCTTTGTAAGCTTTTCCTGGAGTAAAATGGATGCTTCCTTTTATTTTTTCGTCAAAAAGAATATCACCCATTGGATGAAGGATTTTTTTGTTTAATCCAATTGAGAATTCACCGATGTATTTGGCACCTTCATCGGTTTCAAATATTTCATTTAGCTTTTCTTCATCTTTTTTATTGTCGCATGTAGCTTTTATAATTTTTCCATCTTTAAATTCTAAAGTTACTCCACCATATATATTGCCTTGGTATGGGCTTGGAGTGTTGTATTTTATTACTCCGTTGACACTGTCTTTTATTGGGGCAGTGTAACATTCACCATCAGGAATGTTTGCTTCTCCACAGCAAGGAATAATTGGCATTCCAAGGATTGAGAATGTTATATCTGTCCCTACTCCAGTTAATCTTACTTTGTCTGTTTTTTCCATTAGTTTTTTTAGAGGTTCTATATCTTTTACCATTTGTTGATAGTCTTCGCACATTGCTTTCATGCTAAATTCATAGAATTCATCATAGTTCATTTTAGCTTTGTAAGCGTCTATTTTACTAGGATAGTTTAGAAGCACCCATCTTCTTTCATCAATCATGATATTGTGAACTTTTTCTAGTTTTTGGTTTACTTTTTTTCTCATTTCACTGTTTACAAAATTGTCTTCATAATCATTTTGATTGCAGTATATTCTAATAAAACAGTCATAGTTGTCAACTTCAAATTTATTTGATTTTTCTAGTAAATTTAGTTTAGTTTCTTCGGTTTTATTTAGAATTAGTGCATCAATAAAGGGATTAAATATCTTTACAGATACATTTCCCTTTTTTTCTTGAATCTTTTTTATTAGTTCTTTTACAAGTGGTAATGGTTCTTCGGTTTCTACTGATATTAAAACATTATCATTTTCTTTTACTTTTACTGAGTGTTCTACAATTGTAGTAGCTAGTGTTTTTAAATAATTCATTATAATCACCCTCTTTTATAGTATATCATAAAATATTTGTGAAAGGAGAAAAAATATGGATTACTTTAATAATATGCCTAATTATTATAATAATATGTATTATGATAATGGTTTTAGAAATAGTACTATGACAAGGCAACCTATGCCTGTTGCTAATAGGTTTGTACCTGGGGCTGGTGGTTTTATTTTACCGTTTGCTTTAGGTTTTGCTACTGCTCCACTTGTTCTTCCTAGACCTAGACCTTATTATCCAGTTTATCAACCATATCCACCATATTATTATAACTACCCTGTTTATAGATAAAATAGAATTAATTTTCTATTTTTTTGGTAGTTTTATCATTACTGTAGTACCGTGATTTATTTCTGATGTATATTTCATTTCTCCGTTATGGAGTTTTATTATTTCCATAGAAAGGGCTACTCCTAAACCACAGCCTTTTTCTTTTGATGAGTAGAATAATTCTCCTAACTTCTTTAAGTCTTGTGCTTCGATTCCATGGCCGTTGTCTTTAATGTATAGTCTAACATATTTTTTACCATTTTTTATGATTATGTTTATTTTGCCATTTCTATCTATTGCTTCGTATGAATTTTTTATTATATTTATTAAAACTTGTTTTAGTCTATCATAGTCTGCTTCGATTAGTAGTTCTTCGGGACCTATTAGAGTTACTTGAATGTTCTTTTCGTCTAAAATTATTTTTAGAGATGAGATTACTTCTTCAATTAGATAGTTAATGTCCATTATGTCTTTTTTTATTTTTATTTTTGTGTATTTGCTAAAGTTATCCATTATGTCTAAAGCTCTATTTATTTCACTTGTTACTATGTTTAAGTATTTTTCAGTTTTTTTGGTGTCGTCATAGTTAATCATTGAAAGATATCCTTTGCATACAGCAAGGGGATTTTTTATTTCATGGTTTATTTTAAAAAGGGCACTTTTTAGAACTTTTTCTTTTTCTAAGTCTTGTAATACTTTATGGTATTCCACTAGTTCTTCTCCTTTTTCAATGGCATATATTATGAGGGTTGTTGCTAAATAAAAGATTAAGAGATTAAAGAATTGATATAGAAATATTTCTATAGTGGAAGTCTTCATTATTAACATGAATTCAATTGTAATTACTATTCCTTTGATAAAGATAAAAGTATTTAAGATGAATTCTTTGCTTTTATCTTTGTATTTTAGAATATAGAATATTACAAAATATAACATGTATTCTACAATTAAAAGATACAGGTCAAAGTTGAATAATTTATAATAAAATAGGACTATAAAGAACGATGCAAATAGCGTACTGAATTTCTTTTTATAGATTATTAATATTATAAATGGAATGTTTATAAATAAGAGATTTTTTAATTCTGGAATTATTAGATCGAATCTAATTATAAAGTATAGTGATGTGAAGCATGCAAGGGATATTAGTGTGTTTACTCCGAATATTTTTTCTTTTTTTAGGATGATTATTAAGTAGAAGCATATTGGTAAAACTACTAGTATTGAGTTTAAAATTATATTATCAAAATACGACATATTTATCACCTATATAAATCATACAGGTTTTATATGTCGTATTTTGTCGAATTTTGTCTTATTTCATCGCTTCAATGTATTTTTTTAATTGTTTAGAGTTAGGACCAAGAATAATTTTTAATTGGTTGTCTAGCTCCACTATTCCTTTGGCTCCTAGTCCCACAATGCCATCTTTGTTTACTATGCTAATATCTTTTAATGTTACAATAAATCTTGAAAGATGGGTCTCGGAATCAATTATATTGTCTTTTCCTCCAAGGTATTCTACTAGTTTATTCATATCCAGTTTTACATCTTTTTTATTTATTTTCAAGACTGCTAGCAAAAGGACTATAAATACTACTATTATAATAATGTATTGATATGTCATTTTTATCACCCTATGATAATTATAAACTATTTTTAAGAAAAATAAAACATTTTTTTCATAGAATAGTATTAATAGGTGTTTTAAACACACCATTTATAATAAGTAGAATATCTTATATTAGAAACAAATAAAGGGGTGGATTATATGAATAACAATGAATGTTGTATTTGTAACATTTTAGAAGTAATAAGTATTTTACAGTGTCAAGCAGAAAAAATAGATGATATACCAAATACATGTGATAGGCCTTTTTTAGGTTCAATTTCATCAAATGGAAGTTTTGTGTTCAACACTAGACCAGTAACACTTTATAATAGTAACAATACTTTGATCACTATGCCATATACTCTTAATGATGACGATGGAACATCTAGTGTATTTAGAGTGGAAAAGGTTGAAGGATGTTGTGCTACTTGTAGAGTTTTAGCACCTAATTCTGATGAATCTTCAATTTTTCCATATGTTGCAACAAACAATTTCTTTACAATAAATTGTAAATGTGTATGTGCATTGGCATGTTTAGCAGATACGTTTATTGATTGTATTTAAAAGGAGGTTATAAAAATGTGTAATGAAAATAATTGTACTTGTTTTGACGAGACATTAAAAACAATAATAAAACTTCAAAAACAAGGACAATGTACTGATGCTTGTGATGCTACTTGTGATAGACCATTTTTAGGAACAAGTCCAGTAATTTGTCAATATAATACTAGACCAATATCACTTTATACTTGTCCAAATGCTACACCTTGGACTATGCCTTATACTTTGAATGGTGATACTGGTACAAGTACTGTATTTAGAGCAGAAACTGTTGAAGGATGTTGTCTTACTTGTCGAGTTTTGGCACCTAATCCTGATAGTGATTCACAAAATCCGTACGTTGCTACTAACAATTTCTTTACAATAAATTTAAATTGTGTTGGGTCACTTAGATGTTTAGATGATACATTTATTGCATGTATTTAATAAAGCCTCAGAGTAATATCTGAAGCTTTTTTTATTGGGTTAAAGTCAGTTGATATGGGGAGTCACTAGTGCCTTCTCCGTCTGAAATTTGGACTTTTGATGAAAGAGATAAAACTGGGCGAACTGCATAATTGGTGTTGGTACTGTTGATGTTATCAGCGACATAGCCACCCAGAATCACACCAAACACATAGTAATCATAGTTTGGATTCTGCGGAAGCAACAATGTATTTTGTGATTTATCTAACCAATTATTTGTTGTTATACAATTTGTAGAATTATGATAATTCATTAAGTTACTTGCACATTCTTTTGATGCACCATATCCATAATCACTGGCATACATTATCGCTATTTTTTTATTTGCATCATTTTGCATTGCTGGATTACGTCCATAATAGTAAAAAGATCCTCCACCCTTTCTTTCGTATTGCCACATTGCATCAGATGTTATTTTTGAATTACTATATCCTCCAAGATAATATTTTGTTGTTCCTATCATATTCTTGGCATCACTTGTTAATGTATTATAATAATCATTATTTAAATATATGTTTAATGTTCCTGTTACCCAGTTATTCCACGTATTAGTTGGTTTATCCTGATTTGTATTCCAATACATATTCCCTATTGATTCATCTTTTATTAACTTAAATCTATTTTCTACATTGCCATTTGTGTCTTCAGTCGGGATTATTCCGATTATTCTCCATGTTTCATTATTAAATGTTACATAGTTTTTTACTATAGAATCTCCTCCTCTGTATCTATATTCTGTTGCAAATTTATTATCTACTTGAAGGGAATCTATTGTATGTGTTATTTGTTCTAAACCATTTGTTCCTACTGTTTTTGTTGCAAACATGGTTCCTTCCATTCCACTTTTAACGCTTAGTTTTATTATGTTTTTTGATTCTACACTACTACTCCACTTTGCATATGATGCATTAGTAAGATTATAAGAGATTACTCCTGTTATTACAAGAAAAAGAATACCTACCAAACTTAATAGATATTTATTATAGTCGTTTATATCTTTAAATAAAGGGTTTTGTTTTATTTTATTACTAGTATTTTGCCCCCCCCCCTAGCGAATAATTGTTTTTCATATTACTTATCAGGTGTTTGTGCATTGTGTGTATATCTTTTGTTTACACCTGTCCTCCTTAGTTTCTATAATTTAATTTTAATACAAAAAAAATACTTTTTCAAGTACTTTTTCCGATGAAATTTAGTGTTAATATAATTAAAGTTATTTTTTACAAAAAATCAATCATATGGATTAAATTTCTTACTCTTTTTAATTGAATATCAATTATATTTTAATAAATCATTTTGTGTAAATGAGGTTACTTCTACCCTGTTATTTTTACAATATTTATTATATCTATTTATAATGTTGCAATATTCGTTTTCGTTTATCTTCTTACCTTTTTTGTATAAAAATTTATCTAAACCAGCGAATATATCTATTATGTAATTATCATTTATTTTCGCGAATGATGGTATAGGCAGTGGTGGATTGTACTTTCTTATCAATACATTGAAGGGGTATGTAAAGCAATTAGGTTTGCCCTTTATTTTAGAGATATTAACTAATGTTATTTTATTTTCTTTTATATTCTTTTCTATTATCAACATTAGCCTTTTTTTGTGCTCAACATTTTTAATTCCACTTGCAAAATGTGGTGGAACAAAATATAAAAACATACCTACTTCAATTTTCAATAATCTAACTCACTTGTTTTTTTGAATTCATTTGAATTCATTATTTCATAAGCATCCAAAACATCTTTAATATTATCAAGTTCACACTCTAATTCTTTGTTTGGAATAATTGACTTCTTTTTGTCTTTGTATTTTTTTTCTTTTGATAAATCAAAGTATTTTTTCCAACATGTAAATTGATGTGTCATTTCTGATAAAGTTTCGGCATCTTCAGAACCATAAATATTTTTTGTAAGTTCTAAGACTTCTATATCATCTTTAGGTAATTGCTTTCCCTTGTAGTTCAATAGTTTATTTAAGTTATTTTTATATTCAAGTCGAACGTTTTCCATTACCATACCGTTTTCAAAAGCACAAAATTCATCATTAAATAATAGTTTTTTATTTTTTGTCAAGCTTATTAACTGAGCAAAAAACAATAACTTTTGTAGTTTCATATTACCATTAAAAGTATTTCTAGGTGTATCTAATTCATTATCTAAGAACCATTTTACATAGTCAAAAACATTAGTATTGTTCATGAGACACCTCCCTTTTTTATATTATAAGTTTATTTTTATTTCTTATCTTTTTTATCATTTTGATTGTTATAAAAGTCTCTTACTTTCTTTTCTAATTCATCTCTTAGTTTAGTGTTTTCTCTAAGAAGAGTTTTTACGTTTTCTTTACCTTGTCCTATTTTTTCACCATTGTATGAATACCAAGCACCACTTTTATCTAGAATATTTGCTTCAACTGCTAAGTCAATTATTTCTCCTTCTTTTGATATACCTGTTCCATACATTATTTCTACTGTTGCAGTTTTAAACGGAGGTGCTACTTTGTTTTTTACTACTTTTATATTAGTCTTTGCTCCGACTACTGTGTCACCTGATTTTATTTGTTCTCCACGTCTTACATCAAGTCTGATAGTAGAGTAGAATTTTAATGCTCTTCCTCCTGGGGTTGTTTCGGGATTACCAAACATTACTCCTACTTTTTCTCTTAATTGATTGATGAATATAGCGGTAGTATTAGTTTTACTAATTGTTCCACTTAATTTTCTTAAAGCTTGAGACATCAATCTTGCTTGAAGACCAACGTGTGAGTCTCCCATTTCTCCTTCAATTTCTGCTTTTGGCACTAGGGCTGCTACAGAATCAATTACGATTATATCTACTACTTCACTTCTTACTAATGCTTCACATATTTCTAGAGCTTGTTCTCCTGTGTCTGGTTGCGATAATAGTAGTTCGCTTGTATTTACTCCTAATTTTTTAGCATAGACAGGGTCTAAAGCATGTTCCGCATCGATAAAAGCTGCTCTTCCTCCAGTTTTTTGCACTTCTGCAATTGCATGAAGAGCTACAGTTGTTTTACCACTTGATTCTGGACCAAATATTTCAATTATTCTCCCTTTAGGAAAACCATTAACTCCAAGTGCTAAGTCTAGAGTTAGTGAACCACTGGAAGTTGCTTCAATTTCCATATGTTTTTGTTCTCCAAGTTTCATGATTGAACCTTTTCCAAATTGTTTTTCAATGTCAGCCATTACTTGGTCTAATGTTTTGTTTTCTTCTTTTTTTGCCATAATATTTTCCTCCTAACGTATAAATCAATCATAACAAGTTTTTTTTAGTTTGTCAACACTTTTTCAAACATTTGTTTTTGTCCTGTTTTTTCCATTCAAAATTAAAAATTCCCCTAAGGGAATTCTGTGTTTTTGTACCTTTTTTTTAGTACTAATTATAAAATTTCTTCTTTTGATTCTGAAAAAATATTTTGTTTATTTAGTTTATAATACTCAATACCAGAGGCGATAGCCATAATTGTACCAAAGTATAGGAAGAATTTTGATACTTGAATACCATATAGTTCGAATGGTAGATTATAAATGAATGTTAGGATTATACCTATCATTAAACAAGCAGTTTTAATTTTACCACTTGTTTTGGCAGCAATAACTTTTCCTTTGTTGGCACAAGTCATTCTTATAGCATCAACGATTATGTCTCTTGTTACTATTACAACTGGAACAATGGCAGGAATAAATCCATGAGCTGCGAAGATAACTAATACTGAATTTACTAAGACTTTGTCTGCTATTGCATCAATAAACTTTCCAAATTCTGTTACTTGATTGTTTTTTCTGGCCATTTTCCCATCTAGATAATCCGTATAAGAAGCAAATACAAATAGTATTCCTGCGATTATGTATCTTAAGTCTACCAGAATGTTATGGTATAGGAAACTTGGAAATTCTATACCAAATCTATAGAATGGAAAGAGTAACAGAATTATTATTACTAATGATAAAATAAGTCTTAAGAATGTTAATTTTGTTGGAAGATTGAATTTCATATAATCACCTACCCTAATATTAATTTTTTAAGTATTACGTAAAATAAAATCAAGATTATTATTAGTATAATTATTACTATAACTATAGTTTTATTGCTTTCTTCTTTTCTTTCAATTGTATATGGAGTTTTAATTTTATTTTCTTCTTTTTTTGTTTCTTTTAGTCTGTTTTTTAAGTCTTCGAGATCTATTTTTGATGTTTTTTCAAATAAATAGTCATTTACTTCATCTAGAATTTTGTTTTCATCTAGTCCTAGATATTTAGCGTAAGTGCATGATATTCTTTTTAGTTCTAAAACATCTTTGAATACTTTTCTATTGCCTTCTTCTAGGTTTTCTATAATAATTGGTTCAGTTTTTAAATCATTTGCTACTTCTTCAATAGTTATCCCTATTTCTTCGCGTTTTTCTTTAAACTGTTCCCCTATTTCTTTCATTTATATCTCTCCTTGCTTTATAAATAAAAAAATAATATTTAATAAGCCATGTTCTGTACCTTAAAAAAGGTGGTAAACATTTATCTATCTTTCGATTCCCGAATCGGTTCATTTCCCTATCAGGATTCCCCTACCATAATTTGGGTTTCTCACTTGTGGGGTTTACCTCGTTCCATTCTTTTAGTTTCCCAAAAGACTCGTCTCTATGGCACTTTTATATCTACTTTAATCATATCAAAGACTTAGATTATTTCGAAGCCGTTAGATTTCTCTACCCTAGGTTATTTTTTCCCTAGGCACAAACACTAAGAACATCGCAGTTCTTGTGAGCATGGACTTTCCTCTATATAATAAATATACAGCGTTTACCTAAAATATTATTCTTTATTATCTTTTCCAAAAATTACTTTTTCTAAGTTAGAAATTCTTTTTAATAAATCAACACTAGATGTACCTGTAGGATTATTAGCTTTTGCTATTTCTACATTTACATTGGCATCTCTTAGTTGTTGTTTAAGTCTTAAAATTTCATCAGTTAGTTCGTCTTTTTCTTGTTCTTGTTTTTTTATTATTTCTATAAATGTATTGTAATCTTCTATTACTAAGTCAAGAAATTGATCTACTTCTTTTAAACGAAAACCTCTAGTATCAATTTTAAATTCTTTTTCTAGGATGTCATTTGGAGTTAAATTGAGTTTATTTTGATACATAATATCACCAACCCTTTACATTCTATATTTTAAATAAAAAATATTGTTTTGTCAATATGGTATTGGTTTTTGATTATTTTCTTTTTTAATTTATTTTTTTGATATTGTATTAATTATTATTTTCTTTTTCATGTAAAGTGACTGACATTTTTGAGTCTTTTTATGTACTATTTTGTTTGTTTTTGTTATAATTTATATATAGTGTATATTAATGATGGAGGTTAGAATATGAAAAGGATTATTTATTTTGCTATTTTTATTAGTCTTTTGATATGTTTTGTAGGTAATGTTAATGCTCTTACTTATAAAGCTACTGTAACTGAGAAGGCTGGTATTAATGTAAGAAAAGGACCTGGTACTTCTCATGGTATTGCTGGTTCTCTTAATTATAAAGCTACTGTTACTTTGGTATCTACTACTAAATCTAAGGGAACTGGTTGTAGTGCTGGTTGGTATAAAGTTAACTATGGTGGTTCTACTTCTAGATATATTTGTAGTTCTTATGTTAGTGTTTCATCTTCTGGTTCTAGTAACCCTGTTATTAATAGTTCTAATTATTATACTACTAAGACTTGGTCTGCTAGAGTGAATGAGAATAATATTAATATAAGAAAAGGGCCTTCTACTAGTTATGGTATTATGGATACTGTTTATTTAGGAACAGAGCTTGAGATAATTGAGAATTCTAATAGTAGTTGGTACAAAGTAAAGTATTACAATAATAAGGTTGGATATATTTCTAAATCTCTTGTTGATGTTTATGGCAGTGTTACAGCAAGTGATACGGCTTATGCTAAGACTTTAAAAAGTGCTGGTTTTCCTGATAGTTATATTCCTTATTTAACTTATCTTCATAAAAAGTATCCTAATTGGAAGTTTAGTGCAGTTCAAACTAATAAGTATTTTAATACTGCGATTAGTAAAGAAATTGGTAAAAATTATATTCAGTCTACTTTTAATACTTATAGAGACTCTGCTAAAGTGAAAGAATATGGAAGTGGCGGTAGAAACTGGTATAATGCTTCTAGTGGGGTTGTGGCTTTTTACTTAGACCCTAGAACTTATTTGAATGAAAAGAATATTTTTGTTTTTGAGAAGCTTTCTTATGATTCTAAGAGTCAAACTTATGATATTATTTCTACTATTTTTAAGGGTTCGTATTTAAATAAAAATACTTATATTAATTCTTTTATAAATGCTGGTAAGACTTATGATATTAGTCCTGTTCATTTAGCATCTAGAGTAAGACAAGAAGGTGGTACGAGTGCTTCTTATGCTGGTGTAAGTGGTACGGTTACTACTAAATGGAGTGGTAAGTCTTTGAAAGGTTTTTATAATTATTATAATATTGGGGCTTATGGAGATAATCCTGTTATAAGGGGGCTTGCTGTTGCAGCGGGTTATGTTGGTAATGCAGATGGCACTCCTTGGAATACTAGAGATAAGGCTATTAAGTATGGAGCAAAAATTATTGCTGAAGATTATATAAATGTTGGACAAAATACTTTGTATTTTCAAAAGTTTAATACAGGAAAGAATACTACTTATGGGGCTTATTCTCACCAATATATGACTAATGTTACGGCTCCAACTAGTGAGGCTAATTCTGCTTATGAAGCTTATTCTGATGCGAAGGTGCTTAGTAAAACTTTGACGTTTTCAATACCTGTTTATAAGGATATGCCTAGTGAGGCTACTACTCTACCTCCGATTAAAGATACTAATAATGAACTTTCTAGTATTTCGATTGATGGTATTAAGATAACTGGTTTTGATAAAGATGTTTTAACTTATGTTAAGTATATTAGTGACAAGACTGCTTCAGTTAATGTTAGTGCAACTAGGGTATCAAGCAAATCTAAGGTTACTGGTACTGGAAATATAAAAATAAATAGGGATAGCACTGTAGTTAATATTAAGGTTACATCAGAAGCTGGTACTGTTAAAACTTATAAGCTTAATTTAACAAGAGTAAAATCTGGTCCGTCATCTCGTTTATCTTTTGAACAAATTATTGATAAGATGGATGTTAAATATAGTAATAGTTATTTAACTGGTATTAAGAATGGTACTTCTCTTGCAACGTTTACTAATATGGCGAATAAAATTGAGCCTAGTGCTAAAGTAAAGTTATATTCATCTAAAGGTACTGCTAAGACTGGAAATTTGGTTACTGGGGACTCTATTAGTATTACTACTAATAATGTTACTAAGAAAATAGTGGTTTCTATAAAGGGTGACGTTAATGGTGATGGTAAAGTTTCTGCAATTGATTTGTTTAGAATCCAAAAGCATATTTTAAAACAGTCTAGTTTATCTGGAGCTTATAAAGAAGCATCTGATGCTAATGGTGATGGTAAGATTTCTGCGATTGATTTGTTTAAAATTCAAAAGTCAATTTTAGGTAAAGATACATTAAAATAAGGAGGAAAACATGAAAAAAATTAAATATTTATTGGTTACATTTGTACTTAGTTTTGTCTTTGTACTTAATGTAAGCGCTGCTTCTGGTAGGATAGCTATTAGTGCTTCTTCTACTTCGGTGGCGATTGGTAGCACAACTAATGTTAGTATTACTTGTAGTAGTACGTCTACGCTTAATTCTTGTCAGTATACTATTAAGTATGATAAGTCTAAATTAAAGCTTATGAGTGGTGATTCTTCAGTGGCATGGTTTGATACTACTGGATCAAAATCAATTAAGAAGAAGAGTTTCTCTCTTAGTTTTAAGGCTATTGATGAGGGAAGTTCTACTATTTCTATAAATACTGCTGAACTTGGTGATTATAACGGAAATGAGCTTAAGACTTCTACTGGTTCAGTTGCTATTAGGGGTTATATTCCTTCAAAAGAAAATAGCAGCAGTAGTTCTAGTTCTAATAATAATGTTACCTACTCTTCTAATAACAATTTAAAAGAACTTAGTGTTTCTGTTGGTAAGTTGTCTCCAACTTTTGATAAAAGTAAGACAGAGTATAGTTTGGATTTGGATGCTTCAGTAAAGAGTGTTACTGTTAAAGCAGTAGCAGATGATGCTAATGCTAAGGTTTCTGGTAATAAGACTCATAAGTTAAGTTCAGGCATTAATAAAATTAAAGTTATAGTAACTAGTGAAAAAGGTACTAAAAAGACTTATACTATTACGGCTAATGTTTTGGATAAAAATCCTATTAAAAAAACAATTAATAATTCAGAATATACATTGGTTAAGGACAAGGATTTGCTTACAAAATTAGATAATTATGACGAAAAGGAAATTAGTATAGATGGAGTTAATATACCCGCTCTTTATAGCGAAATAACTGGATATACTCTTGTTGGACTTAAGGATTCTCTTGGTAAGATTAGTTTATTTGTTTATGATAATGATAGTTACACTTTGTATGAGGAATTTACTTTCAGTGAAATTAAGTTAAGACCGATTGATACTGATAAAAAGCTTAAGGGATATATTAAGACTTCTATTACTATTGAGGATTTAGAGGTTACTGGTTATAAAAAGAATAAAAATTCTAATTATACAATCTTTTATGCGATGAATGTGGAAACTGGTGATGAGGGTTGGTATTCTTATGAAAAGACTGAGAATACTGTTCAAAAGTTTTCTCAAGAGAAAAGTGATAGTATAATGAATAATGATAAGTCTGATATGATGATTAAGTTGCTTGCTAGTATTACTATTGTTCTTTCTATTTTGATTATTGTGGTTGCTACCTCTAAAGGTGGAACTAAAAAGAAAAAGACTAAGAGTGATGTAAAAGAAACTAAAGAAGTTAAGAAAGATGTTAAGGAAACTAAGGACGATAAAGCTAGCGAAGAAACTCCTGTAAAGAAGAAAAAGACAAAGAAAAAGAAAGATACTAAGATTCTTGATGAATGGTAAAATTGTAAAGGATTTTACCTTTTTTTTATAAAAATATAACTTTTTTCCTTTAAAACCTTGATTTTATTGGGAATAAATGATAACTTTATATATGTAAGCATAGTTGCTTAAAAAAATGGGAGGTAATTTTAAAATGAAAAAAGTTGAATTAATTGAAGCAGTAGCAGCAAAAGCTGGTATTACTAAAGCAGATGCAGGTCGTGCAGTTGATGCTGTATTCGCTACTATTACTGAAGCATTAGTTAAAGGAGACAAAGTTCCATTTGTTGGATTCGGAACATTTGCAGTTTCAAAAAGAGCTGCTAGAAACGGACGTAATCCTATTACTGGAGCTGAAGTTAAAATTCCTGCTAGAAATGCTGTTACATTCAAAGCTGGTTCTGCATTAAAAGATGCTGTAAACAAATAAGCCTTTTTGGCTTTTTTTCTTTTTATGTGACTTGTTTTACTCCTCTTTTTATTTTATAATTAAGTTGGTGGTTATAATGGATAAAATAATATATAATGTTTTAGATACACTTAATGCTAATGGATATGAAGCTTATCTTATTGGAGGATATGTAAGAAATTATTTACTAAAGGATAAGTCTTTTGTTTTTGATATAGATATATGTACTAATGCTACGGTAAAGGAAATAGTGCCTTTATTTAGCGAATATAATATAAAGACTTTAGAGTATGGAAATGTACTTTTCTATATTGGGGATTATAAATTTGAAATAACTACTTTTAGGAAGGAACTTAATTATAAGAATAATAGGAAGCCTGTGGAAATAGTTTATATTGATAATTTAAGAGATGATCTTTTAAGAAGAGATTTTACTATTAATTCTATATGTTTAGATAAAGATAATAATGTGATAGATTTACTTGATGGAAAAAAGGATTTGAAAAAGAAAGTTATTAGGACAATTGGTGATGCTAATGAAAGGTTGAAAGAGGATGCACTTCGAATTCTTCGTGCTATTAGGTTTGCGACTGTTTTAAGATTTAAACTTGATAATGATTTGAAAAATGCTATTATAGAAAACAAAGATCTTTTAAGGAATTTATCATATGAAAGAAAAAAGGAAGAGCTTACGAAGATTTTTGCTAGTGAAAATAAAAAGATTGGGGTTAAGTTTCTTAAGGAGTTGGGACTTCTTGATGTATTGGAATTAAAAAATATTGATAATGTTCTTCTTACTAAGGATTTAATTGCAATGTGGGCTACAATTACTGATACCTACCCTCTTACTAAAACTGAAAAGAATCTTTCTGTTACCATTAATGATATTTTAAAAGAGGATTTGAGTGATGATATGGTCTTATATAAATATGGTTTGTATCCTCTTATGGTTGCATGTGACTTAAAGAAGTTAAATAGAAAGAAAATGAATGCTAGGTATGATAATCTTCCTATTAGGGATAGAAATGAGATAAATATAACTACTAATGAAATATGTGAAATTTTAGGAAAAGAACCTGATAGTTATTTGAAAGATATTTTTAATGACTTAGAATTAAAAATATTAAATAGAAAGCTTATTAATGAAAATAGTGTTTTAAAGGAATATGTTTATAATAAATATATGGTATAATGATTAAGGGAGGTTTTGTATGAAAAGAAGCAATGTAATGAATATTATTTTTAAGAATAATTTAGTTGTTCCTAATATATTGTTTTGTAATTATCATAGTTTTGGCATGAATGAGAAAGAATTGTTGTTTGTTTCTTATCTTATGTCTTATGAGGATGATATTATTTTTGATTTGAATCGTTTTTGTACTTATTTTAGTTGTCCTCCAACTGATATTATGAATATTGTTGCTTCTCTTACCGAAAAAAGATTGATTTCGTTAGTTACTAAGAATGAGAATGGTAAGATAGAGGAATACCTTGATATTTCTCTTATTACTAATAAATTGTTAGCTAGTTTGCTTCAAGAGGAAGAGGATAAAGATGAAGTTGTTGATAATAGTAAGGTTTATGAACGAATAGAAAAAGAGTTTGGTAGAACTTTATCTCCGATAGAATGTGAAACTATTAAGCATTGGTTGGATTCTAAGATTAGTGAAGATTTAATTTATGAAGCTTTAAAGGAAGCTGTTTTAAATGGGGTTAATAATTTAAAGTATATTGATAAAATATTAGTAGAATGGAAAAGAAAGGGTTATAATAATAAATCTGATGTAAGGAAAAAGAATAAATCTACTAATGAAGTCGTGGATTTGTTTGAGTATGATTGGTTGGATCAGGATGAGTAATGTTCTTAGAATAATGGATTATTTAGATCATTTAATTCCTAATCCTAAGTGTGAACTTTTATATAATAAAGATTATGAACTTTTAATTGCGGTGATGCTTAGTGCACAGACTACTGATAAAAGGGTTAATTCGGTAACTAAAGAGTTGTTTAAGAAGTATGATAGTTTAAATAAGTTAAGAAAGGCATCTTTGGATGATGTTTTGCTATTTGTTAGACCTCTTGGTAGTTATACGAAAAAGGCAAAGGCTGTTCTTATGATAAGTAATATTTTGTATAATGAATATAACGGGGTTGTTCCTAATGATAGAGAGGCTTTGGAAAGATTGCCGATGGTTGGAAGAAAGACTACTAATGTTGTAATGGCAGAACTTTTTAATACTAGTGCTATTGCGGTCGATACTCATGTTTTAAGGGTTTCTAAAAGACTTGGTCTTGTTTCTGATAATAGCAATCATTTGGAGGTTGAAAAGAAGTTGGAGAATGTAATTCCTAAAGATAAATGGATTAGAGTTCATCATCAGTTGGTTCTTTTTGGTAGGTATTATTGTAAAGCAAAGAATCCTTGTTGTGATAAGTGCAAATTAAAAGATATATGTAATAAGTAGTTACATATATCTTTTGTATTTTCTATATTTTTTTCTTTTTATTTTGATATATCTTTTTATTGCAAAGTAGAATGCTACTATAGCGAAGATGAAGATTAAGAAACTAATTATTGTAAAGTAATTACCTACGATTACTTTTTTTATGTCTAATTTTGGTTTTTCTGTTAGTTTAATGTCTATTTTGTCTATTAATTTATCTTTATAGTAGACTGATACTGTTCCAAGGGTACTTCCCTTCTTTGTGAATGGTTTTATTTCTTTAATACCGGAATAGGTTATTTTTATATTTTTTTTGTTAAAGTTATTATTGTTATAATAAAGTTTCACTTGTTTGTCTGATTTGAATGTTACTTCGTCATCTTTTAAATATTTGGTTTTTATTTTTATTAGTTCATCGTTTTTCTTTATTAAATCGTGATAACTATAGTTATCAAAGAAATAGTTATATATGTCAACTGCATCTTTTATATTGTACATGATGCTTGTGTCGTCGTCGGCTTTTGTAGTTACTAGTAAATAATATATGTTATTTTTTTTATCATAAGCAATTGACGCTAGACATCTACCGGCATCGATATCATATCCTGTTTTAGCTCCTAGTATCATTGAAGTGTCAATGTTAACACGTTTGCCATGGTGAAGTAGAGAGCTTTCTATTTTTAATGATTTGTCTTTGAATTCGTATTCTTTGGTCTCAAACATTTCTCTAAAAGTTTTATTGTCATAGGCGTACATAAGTAGTTTGGCAACTTCTTCAGTAGTGCTGTAATTATTTTTATCGTCTAGTCCAATGGGATTGGCAAATGATGTATTGCTAAGACCTAGTTCTTTGGCTTTTTGGTTCATAAGTTTTACATATTTAGGGATTGAACCAGATATTCCAATGGCAATAGCATTTGTCGCATCGGCACCACTTGCAATAAGGGATGAGTATAACAAGTCTCTATAGGTTACTTTTTGTCCTTCTTTTAGCCCTACTACATATGCTTCTTGTTCTACTAGACCTTTAATCATATCGTTTGTTATAGTTATTTCTTGATCTAAGTTTTTTATATTTTCAATAGCTACAATTACTGTCATTATTTTAGTAAGCGATGCAATGCTTACTTTTTCATTACTTTTTAAACCAAAGACTTTTTCTTTATTGTCTAGTTTGTATAGAACTACGTTTTTACTATTAACGTTTAGTGCACTAACAGGGACTGTTATGAAGCACATTAAAATAATTAGAATAAATAATATTTTTTTAATACTTGATTTAATACTTAATTTCATACTAACTGCCCTCTCTATCTTATAGGTTTATTATAAATGTTTTTTTTATAAAAGTAAATTGTTTTGGATATAAATTATATTTTTTTAAACAATTTTAAAGAGCCAAGCAAAGGTTATTATAATTGCAATAAATGATAAAAATATAGAGATAATGGCTTTGTTTTTTTTGGATGTTTTTAAACCTTTTATTCCTGTATATAGAATAAAGGCATATATTATAATGATGTAGTCTAGTATTCCTAAAATAATTAGAATTGTTCCTATGATGGATAGCCAGAAGCCTATTTCACATAGTTTTTCTATTTTTATTTGTTGACTTTTCATGTTATCACCTTATCTATTTCTAATAATATTATTATACATTTTTAGTCTTTTAAAGTAAATGGATTATGGACTTTGTATTGCTTTTATTTATTGTTTTAAAAAACAGTGATGTTTAGTATCACTGTTTTGCTTTATTTTTAATTAAAGTTTCTGCTGTTTTCAATATCATTTATGGCATATCTTTTGGATGTATTATTCATTTCTTGTTCTGCTTCTTTTAATTTTTTGCAAATGTTTTCATCAAGTATATTAGATTTCACTTCGAATGGTATTTTTTGTTCTCTTAATACTGCTTTTATGAACATATTAACTGCTGTGGATACATTCATTCCAACACTATTACAAAATTGTTGAAATTTTTTTATCATTTGCGTCTACTCTGACATCTAAAGTTAATGATTCTATATTATCTCTCATTTCTATAGTAAGTATATAGTTGTTTTTGTTTTTTTTGTCAATACATTGCACATATATTTCAATACAATGTATTTTTATTGTATGATATGATTTATAATAACGTATGGAGAAGTATTATTTCTAATATTTAATTTTTCTCTTTAACTTTCTTTTTTACTAACACTTAGAATAAGTCCTATACTTAACATACTTATTAGAAGACTTGAACCACCATATGATAGGAATGGTAAAGTAACCCCAGTTACGGGGATTAGTCCAATTACGACAGAGAGGTTCATAATGGCTTGGAATATCATTTGAAACGTTAGGCCGAATATGAGATATTTTTTGAAGAGATTGTCTTGTTTTAAAGCTAGTTTTATTCCACAGTATGCTATGATGAAGAAAAGGATTATTATAACAAGTGCTCCGATTACTCCGAATTCTTCGCATATTATAGAGAAAATAAAGTCTGTTTGGGGTTCTGGTAGATAGAAGTGTTTTTGTCTTGAATTTAGAAATCCAAAGCCTAAGAGTCCACCTGGCCCTATTGCGTATAGACTTTGAATTATTTGAAATCCTGTTCCTAAGGGGTCGCTCCATGGGTTTAAGAATGAAGTTATTCTTTCTAGTCTATATGGTGCTACTGCTATTAGGGCTACTGCTCCTACTGCTCCTACTGCAAATAGAATATAAAAATACTTCATGGGTACGCCGGCAATGAAGAGAATTGCTATTATTGACATTACTAATATTACTCCAGTACCAAAGTCTGGTTGGAGCATGATTAATCCGAATATTAGCATTAGCATTAGGAGAACTGGTATGACTGGTTTTATACCTTTATATATTTTATTTTTATTTTCTAAGAATTTGGCGGTCCATAGAATCATGGCTAGTTTAGCGGCTTCACTTGGTTGTATTCCAAAAGAGCCAATACCAAACCAGCTTCTTGAACCGTTTCTTATTACACCAATTCCTGGGATTAATACTAGCACTAATAATAAAAGACAAATTCCTAATATTAAACTTGCCTTTTTATAATATATTTTATAGTCTATTTTTGTTACTAAGTATATTAGAATGACTCCTAGTACAGCGAATATTAATTGTTGTTTTACATATTTAAATTGGTCGCCAAATTTATAATCAGCCCATATGTATGATGCTGAATATA
Source organism: uncultured Bacilli bacterium (assembly GCA_934096805.1). Classification (GTDB taxonomy): domain Bacteria; phylum Bacillota_I; class Bacilli_A; order RF39; family UBA660; genus JAEDJI01. The sequence goes on from CAKOMW010000005.1 coordinate 37,908, forward strand.
TCATTATTATACCAATTATTACTAGAGCTATTGTTGATATAAAAAGGAAGCTTCTATATTTCTTTTGCAATGTAATCACCTAGTAAAATTATATATGTTTTGGATAAAAATATTCTTTAAAATGGTTTATATAGATTAATAAGTTCGTATGCCAGGAGGATTCCTTCAAGAGCAGATGAGGTTATGCCTCCAGAGTATCCTGCTCCTTCTCCAGCTGGATAAATGCCTTTTATGTTACTTTGTTTTGTTTCGTCTCTATAGATTTTTATTGATGATGAAGTTCTTGATTCTACTCCTAGAAGAAGGGTGTTGTCATTGTTGAAGCCTTTTATTTTTGTACCAAAGTAATCTATACCTTCAATCAAAGCATCATTTATGTAATCTGGGAATATTTCTCTTAGATTAGCATTTTGGTATTTTCCTTTTATTGTTTTAGGAATTTTGTTTATTGTTTTTGATTGTTTGTTATTTTTAAAGTCAAGGTAGTTTTGGATAGGGATGTTTCCTTTACCTATTTCGTATGTTTTTTGCTCTAAGGTTTCTTGGAATTTTAAGCCATCGAAAAGTTTTGTTCCATAGTCGTTTTCGTTTACTGTTACTACTATGGCAGAGTTCGAGGTACCGCTGTCTCTTTTATAGTTACTCATTCCATTAATAACGAGTTTGTTTTTTTCTGATGATGAGTTTACTACGTAACCTCCAGGACACATACAAAATGAATATACACCGTGGTTGTTTTTGGTTACATGGGTAAGTTTGTATGATGCTGGTGGAAGGTATGGAGCATAGGTGCCGTATTGGTTTTCATTGATTGTTTTTTGGTTGTGCATTATTCTAAGACCCACGGCGAATGGTTTATTTGACATTTTAAGTCCTTTATCGTGGAGCATTTTTATGGTGTCTTTGGCACTGTGGCCTATGGCTAAGACTAGATTGTTGCAATCTACTTTTTCTTCATTATTTAAAATGATGTTTTTTAGTTTATCGTTTTCTATATTAATATCAGTTAGCTTTGTATTGAATCTGAATTCCCCACCCATGTCTATTATTTTATTTCTCATGTTTACTATTACTTTTCTTAGATTATCGGTTCCAATGTGAGGATTTTTTATGTACATTATTTCTTCTGGAGCTCCACATTCCACAAAGATTTGAAAAGCTTTTTTCATGATGTTGTTTTTATCTTTTATTAGAGTATTTAGTTTTCCGTCTGAGAATGTGCCTGCTCCTCCTTCTCCAAAGGCAACGTTTGATTCTTCGTTTAGTTGTCCCGTTTCCCAAAATTTATTTACAGTTTTAATTCTTTCCTTGGTTGATTCTCCTCTTTCAATGACAAGTGGTTTGTAGTTATATTTTGCAAGAATATAGGCACAGAATAGTCCAGTTGGCCCACTTCCTACCACTACTACTCTATTTTCTAGTTTTTTTGTCCCTGATATTGGTTCTTTTTGGATGTCTTCTTTTATTAAAATTATATCTTTTTGTTGTTTTATTTTGTTTTCATTTTTTAATTTTATGTCTATTTCAAATATGTAGTTTATTTGGCTTTTATTTCTTGCATCGATTGATTTTTTGTTTATTTTAAAGTCTATGATGTCATTTTTATTAATTTTTAGTTTTTTTATAGCTTTTTCTTGTAATAATTCGTAGGTGTATTCTTTTACGTCGATTTTTATTTGTCTTATTCTAATCATTGTTATCACCTGCATTTTTCCCTGCCAGAAGTCCAGTTATGAAAGCAAAGCCAAGGTTATAACCGCCACATTCTCCGGTTGCATCTAATAATTCTCCGGTGATGTAGAGATTTTTTAATTTTTTTGATTCCATGGTTAAGGGATTTATTTGATTTAGTCTTACTCCTCCTTGACATACTTGGGCTCTTGAGAAGTCTTTTGATGAGGTCGGCTCTAAAGAAAGGTTGGTTAGGTTGTTTATTAGATTGTTTAATTGTTGTTCATTTATATTATTTATTTTATCTTGTTTATCGATATTGCTTATAAAAAGGATTGTTTCTACTAGTCCTTCTGGGATAATTGGAGTTAGTAGTTCTTTTATGGATCTTCCTTTTATTTTGTTGTTTCTGTCTATGAGCCATTTTTTATAGTTTGTGGTTTCTATAAAATTTAAAAAATTAATTTTTATAATTGGTTTTTGGTTATTTTCTAGGAGAGTGTTTACGACTCCGCTTAGATTGAAGACGCAGATTCCACTTATTCCATAATTAGTTAGTTGAACTTCTCCGATTTCTTCTTTTAAGATTTTGTTATTTTCTAGAAGAGTTAGTTTGGCATTGCATCTTATTTTGTCCCACTTATTGAAATAGTTTCCTTTTATGTTTAATGGTACAAGTGAAGGGAGAATGGTTGTTATTTCTTGGTTTAGGTTTTTTACTAGATCGTAGGAATTGCATTCTTTTACATAAGCACATGAGCCAGTTGATATGATTACTTTGTCGTATATCTTTTTATCGTTAGTTGTTGTAACTATGAATTTATTGTCTGATACTTCTATTTTTGTTACTGGTTCATTATAGTGTATTTTTATATTTTTTGATGTAACTTCTGATAGAAGGGCATCTCTTACACTGGTGGCTTTGTTAGAGCTTGGGTAATAATAACCATTTTTTATGTTGGGGATTAGGCCTATTTTATCGAAAAAAGATAAGATTATTTTTTTGTTAGTGTCGTTTATGATGACTTTTAATAACTCTTGGTCTTTAGAGTAATATTTGGATGGTGCAAAGTTTTCGTTAAAGTAGTTACATCTTCCATTGCCTGATACTAATATTTTTTTGGCTATTTGGTTTTCTTTTTCATATATATCTACTTTATTTGTATGGTTTTTAGCAATGATGCCTGCAACAAGGCCTGATGCTCCTGCTCCGATAATGGCAATTTTAGTCATTTTATCACTTCTCTTTCTTTATAATTATATCATTATATAAAAAAAACACCAAGTGAATGATGTTTTTGAGTTATAATTACAAGTAGTTTTGTTGAATTTATTGTGACAACGTGTATGGACTACTCGAAGTTCCTTCTCCACTTGAAATCTTTACGTTAGATGATAGACTTAGGACTGGGCGGACCACAGACTCGAGCCTGTCGACGCTGTTGTCGCTAGCGACAGAGCCTTGCGAGTTCACAGCGAAAGCAGTGCTGGAATAGTCTGAATCCTGCGGAAGTAACCATGTATATTGACTTTTATCTAACCAGTTATTTGTTGTTTTACAATTTGTTGAATTATAATAATCATATAAGTTATTTGTACATTCTTTTGATGCTCCATATCCATAATCACTGGCATACATTATTGCTATCTTTTTATTTACATCCCATTGGATTACTGGATTATTTCCATAATAATAGCCACTTCCTCGCTTTTTTCTTTCATATTGCCACATTGTATCAGATGTCATCTCTGAATCTTTGTATCCTCCAAGATAATACTTTGTTGTTCCTATCATGTTCTTGGCATCAGTTGTTAATGTATTATAATAATCATTATTTAAATATGTATTTAATGTTCCTGTGACCCAGTTATTATATGAATTAGTTTCTTTATCTCTAGTTGTATTCCATTTCATATCTCCTATAGACTCATCTTTTATTATTTTAATTCTATTTTCTACATTACCTGATGTATCTTCAGTTGGGATTACTCCTATTATTCTCCATGTTTCATTATTAAATGTTACATAGTTCTTTACTACGGAATCTCCTCCTCTGTATCTATATTCTGTTGCAAATTTATTATCTACTTGTAAGGTGTTATCTATTGTATGTGTTATTTGTTCTAAACCATTTTGTCCTACATTTGCTTGTGCAAATTCTGTTGCTGTCATTTCTGCTCCTTTTAATTTTTCATCACTTGATTCTATGTTAAGAGCATATTTATATTCTATAGGTTTAGAAGGATCTCCATTTTGGTATATATCTGTATTGGTTGCACTTTCATCTATCCATAGTCTTATTGTATATGTTTTTGTATTTCCTTTGGTAAGTGAATCACTTATATTAAAGTTATCTGGATTTTTATCTATTGTTTCTGTATTTGTTGTTTTATCTACTACTTGATAGTTTATTTTATCTTTATTTATAGATGAATTTACTAAGTCTTTTATTGTTACTTTATAGTAAGCTGTATCGCATGTAGAATTGTTTGTTATATTTATTTCTTTTGCAATGTATTTTAATGCTTCTTCTTTTGATATTGGATATTTACTTACTAGCATTAGTTCATCACTTTCTTTAAAGTTTATATCTAGTTCACATTTAGATATTTTTATATTTCTTCTTCCTAATAAGTTTATATCAAT
>CAKOMW010000006.1 GCA_934096805.1 uncultured Bacilli bacterium
GTCAAGGTATTTATATGTACTTTGGCTTTTTTACATATTAAGGAGGAAATTTTAATGAAAAGAAAAAATTATAAAGTTAAAGTTAAATTGATATTTGAAACAACTATGGATCATTCACAAACAAGCATGAAAAAGGCACAGGAAGATGTTAATCGTGTTTTAACAGATTATTTAAAAGACAAAAAATTAAATGTTTTAAATCTATTTAATGATAGACCACCACGCATTATATATAAAGTTGAAAAGAAAGATGATTAAATCTGATATAAAAAAAGGAGATATTTATTATGCTTCATTGAATCCTGCTATTGGAAGTGAGCAAAAAGGAGAAAGACCGGTGGTGGTTCTTCAAAATGATTGTGGCAATAAATATAGTCCGACTGTTATAGTTGCTCCATTAACAAAGATAATAAAAAAAGAAAAATTACCAACACATATTTTAATTTATAGCAATGATTTTTTAAGGTATAATTCTTTAATTTTATTAGAACAGATTAGAGTAATTGATAAATCAAGAATTATAAGTTATATGGGAAGTTTACTAGATTATCAATTAGATAAAGTTAATCGAGCATTAGTAGATGTCTTTGATTTTGATATTATAAGTTATTTAAAAACTTATGGAATAGGAGAGAATTATGTTCAAAAGAAGAAAAGATTATATAGTAACTATTATAGCGAATAATTACAAACAGGATGTTCAAGTAAAAGCAGAAGATAAGAAAATTGCTGAAAATATGGTTGATAATGTTTTACTTGGTACAGATTTATTTGATTTTAAAAATAAATGTGACTACGAACTAAAAATAAGAAGAATGAAAGGAATGAAAAAATAAATGCAAGTTAGAGAATTAGATGTAAAATTTATTAAATTTTTATTAAATTTAAAGGCTATTAATTATTTAAAAAATAAAAAAATAATTGATGAAGACACTTATGAGAAGTCAAGAGTGCAAATAGAGAAAATCGCACAATCGTAATTATATAAAATAGTTTGTAATATTAACGTGTGAAAGAAAGGAAGTGATTTAGTTATGGAAATAACGTTAATCAAGAAAAAAGAAGAAAGAATCGATAGGAGAACTGGCAAACCTATTGAAAGAATGAGAGTAGTTGCTTATGCGAGAGTAAGTACAGACAACGACGAACAATTAAATAGTTATGAATCACAAAAGAAATATTACAAGGAAAAAATTATGTCTAATGATGAATGGAGTTTTGGAGGTATTTATGCAGATGAGGGAATATCAGGAACACAAGATTTCAAAAGAGAAAATTTTATGAGAATGATAGAAGATGCCTTAGAAAATAAATTTGACTTAATATTAACAAAGTCAATATCAAGATTTGCAAGAAACACACTTGATACCTTGAAATATGTCAGACTTCTTAAAGAAAATAATGTTGCAATTATTTTTGAAGAAGAGGGAATAAATACTTTGGAAATGAGTGGTGAATTATTACTAACTATATTAAGTTCTGTTGCCCAACAGGAAAGTGAAACTATTTCTTCACACGTTAAATTAGGCTTAAAAATGAAATCACAAAGAGGAGAATTAGTTGGATTTAATAATTGCTATGGGTATCACTACGACAGTAAAACAAATAAGATGATAATTATTGAAGACGAGGCTTCAATAGTAAAATTAATATTTAAAAATTATTTAGATGGACACGGATGTGATTATATTGCCAAACTACTTACTGAAATGAAAGTCGAAACAAGAAGAAATAAAGGAAATTGGCTACCTTCTACAATTATGAAAATATTAAAAAATGAAAAATATGTTGGAGATGTACTTCAGGGTAAAACATTTACAATTGATCCAATTTCTCATAAAAGATTAACTAACTATGGTGAAGCAGATCAATATTATATGAGAAATCATCATGAGCCAATAATAAAAAGAGAAGATTTTGAAAAGGTTCAAGAAATAATAAAAAATAGAGTTGGTGCAAGAGCAACGGGTAGGAGATTAGGAAATATTGGGAGAAAATATACTTTTAGTGGTAAAATTAAATGTGGTTTTTGTGGAAATACTTATGTCAGACGTGCGATGTATTCAAAACAAGGAAGTACTTGTATTTGGGATTGTTTATTAAATATTAGAAGTGGTAAGGAATCTTGTGAAAATAGTAAAGCAATGAGGGAAAACTTATTAGAAAACGTATTTGTTGATGCTTTTCATAGATTATGCAATAATCAGAATATGGACAAAGATCAATTAATAAAAATAATTACTTCTGCATTAAGAGATGATAGAAATATAGAAAAAGTTAAAAGTTTAGAAAAAGAAAAAATTAATATCGAATATCAGCAACAGAGATTGATAGATTTGATGATTGATGGTACAATAGATAAAGAAAGTTATAATAAGAAAAAAGTAACCTTTGATAATAAAAAGGAAAAAATTGATAAGGAAATCGAACAATATAGACTTCTTACAGAAGACGAAGATAAAGTGGAGTCAGGAATAAAGAAAATAAAAGAAGTAATAGATAGTAACAAATTATTAGATGGATTTGATAGAGATGTGTTTGATGCATTAGTTGATTATATAATTATTGGTGGATATGAAAATGGAAAAAAAGATGATTGTATGATAAGATTTATATGTAAGACACAATTTGATGATACTCCAAGAGAAGACTTAACAAAACAAAAGATTATTGACAATAACGATATAATGGATTATAAGTGCAATTCATTTATAAATATATTAGATTTTTATAGCAACCAACAATTTTTTTACTTTTATGTTGATGAGAATGGTAAAAAAAGAAAGAAAGTAATTAATAGTGTAAGGGTTAGGGTAGAAGTAGAAAAATAAACATATCAATTACACACACAGTACCTTGATAGTTTGTGTTAAATATAGTGTATTTAAACAATACGCATAGAAAAAAGTTACTATTCATATCCAATACCCAACACACGTTGAATGCGTATGCCTTCTTGAAACAAGATAATACTGCTATTTTTGATGAAATATACTAAGAATAAAAAGAAAGAAATGAAAGAATTATAAAAGGCATGATTAAAAATATTATAGGAAATAATTTTGAAATACACCAAAACAAACCAAAACAAAATGACAAAAATCAAAAAATATGATATAATATGCGACCGAGGTGAAATCATGAATAAAAAATACGCCTATCTAAAAGCAGTACTTGAATATGGATGCAAAATTAAAAAAGGAGAGACACTATTAGTAATAATACCAGAAGAAGCTCAAGAAGAAAAAAACATAATTAAATCATTAAAGGAAGAATATGGAATAAAAGAAATAATCTTTAATCCACAAAAATCTCCAAAGACAATATATAATTTTCTAAAAATGAATCCAACAGAAAAAGAAATAAAAGCCTTCATAGGAACAGAACCATTAAAAACACCAACATCAAACTTAAAATGTCTAGACCTTTCATACTCATACAACGAACCAGACAAAGAACAAAAATTAAACTATGAAATACTAGAAGAATACCAAAAATATTGCAACATAAATAGACAAAGAGTAATAAAAACCTATCAACAAGTAACTGAAGAAAACAGAACTATAAGCGTCATCCCAACCCAAAGCTGGGCCAATAAAGTAACAAATGGTGACAAAGAAAAACTATGGGAATACCTAGCTAAAATAACCCCATATGATGATATAAAATACATAATTGAACATTTAGAAGAACTAAAAAACAAACTTAACAAACTAAAGCTATCGAAAATGCACTTTGAAGCAAAAAATGGCACCAACTTTGATATAAAACTATCAAATTACTCCCTATGGCAAACAGTTTCCGAAAACAAGACAAATACCAACTTTCCATCATATGAAATATACACTGCACCCACCAAAAACACTATAAACGGTAAAGTAATCATTACCAAACCAACAAATATGTACGGAGAAACCATCAACGAAGGAATCCTAACATTTGAAAACGGCTTACTTGTAAAATGTGACACAGACAATGATAGCTACTCAAAAAAAGTTATGAACAATGAAAATAAATTAAACCGCGTCGGAGAAATAGCCCTAGTTGCAGAAAGTCCTATCAAAAAAGAAAACCTAACATTTCACAACATCATACTAGACGAAAATGCCGGATGTCACCTAGCACTAGGACAATACATAAACACAACTGTAAAAAAAGAAAAACCAAAAATATTCCATCAATCAAACTATCATGAAGACCTAATATTTGATGCCCAAGACCTCCATGTAACCGTAACAAAAAATCATAAAACAAGAACCCTAATTAACAACGACAAATGGACAATTTAAAAGAAATAGACATAAGTATATAAAACAAAAACACACATAAAATATATTGTCAAAAACAAAAAAAAAGATTATACTAAATATATAAATAAGATAAAGAGGTGGAAAAATGGTTAACACAGTAATAATAATACTATTAGTCCTATGTGCATGCGTTGGAGTATACTTAATAAAATGTTAACAAGGAGAGATAAAATGTTTGAAAACAAAAAAATTCTAATACTAGGCTTTGCCAGAAGCGGGTATGATGCAGCAAAGTTTTTAATAAAAAGAAACAACGAAGTTATAGTAACAGATCAAAAAGAAATATATAACGAAAAATACGAAGAATTAAAACAACTCGGAGTAAAATTCGAAATGGGAAACACAAAAGAAGAACTATTAAATGAATCAATCGATTACCTAATAAAAAGCCCTGGAGTACCTATAGACCATGAATACGTCCTAAAAGCTAAAAAACTAGGAATTGAGGTAATAAATGAAGTAGAAATGGCCTATCGCTTAATAAGAGAAAAACATAAAATAAAATTAATCGCAGTAACCGGAAGCAATGGCAAAACAACCACGACTACTTTGATATACAATATCTTAAAACAGCAAAAAAATAATGTTCATCTAGCAGGAAACATTGGCTATCCATTATCAGGATTCATAGACAAAATAAAAGAAAATGACATTTTAGTTATGGAAATATCATGTCAACAACTAGAAAACTTAACAGAATTTAAACCAGACATTGCTGTAATGACCAACATAACCGAAGCCCATATTGATTTTATGAAAACCTATGAACACTATAAGTACGTAAAAAGTAAACTCCTACAAAATCAAAACAAAGAAGACATAGCAATCATAAATAAAGAATCAAAAGACCTCTTAGAAATAACAAAAAATGCAAAATCAACAAAGAAATATTATTCCAAAAATCAAATAATAAAAGGATGCTATATAAAAGAAGATGCTATCTACTACTATGATGAAAAGATAATTGACTTAAAAGATATAAAACTTCGTGGAGATCACAACTATGAAAACATTATGGCAGCAATCATGGCCACCAAAGAACTAAAATCAACCAACGAAGAAATAAAGAAAGTATTAACAACATTCATGGGAGTAGAGCATCGTCTAGAATATGTAAACACTGTAAACAAAAGAACATTCTATAACGACACCGAAGCTACAAACATCAAATGCACCCAAATAGCATTATCCTCATTCAAAGAGCCAACCATTATTATTTTGGGAGGCTTAGAAAGAGGCCAAAACTTTGACGATTTAAAACCGTACATCAAAAATGTTAAAGCAATCTTAGCAATTGGAGAATGCAGAAAAAGAGTCGTAGAATTCGCCAAAAAAAATAACAAACAAGTCTATGAATATGAACATTTAAAGGACGCCACTAAAAAAGCATACGAAATATCAGACGAAAACGATATAATCCTCTTAAGCCCAGCAAGCGCCTCATGGGATCAATACAAACAATGCGAAGATAGGGGAGACGAATTCAAAAACATTGTAAACAACCTATAAACCAGAAGAAAAAAATTGACAATTAAAAACAAATATGTTAATTTTAAAATAGAATAGAAGGGAGAGAAACATTATGCCAACAAAAAACGAAGAAACAAAAACTACTGAAAAAAAAGCGCCAGCTAAAAAAACTGCTACAACTAAAAAAGCATCAACAGCAAAAACAACACCAGCTAAAAAAACTGCTACAACTAAAAAAGCGTCAGCAGCAAAAACAACACCAGTAAAAAAAGATGCAACCAAAACAACAACTAAAAAGGAAGAACCAAAAAAAACAACATCAAAACCAACAAAGAAAGCAACAACTCCAAAGAAAACCACAACAAAAACACCTGCAGCCAAAACACCTGCAGCCAAAACAACAAGCACAAAAAAAGTTGAAGAAAAGAAAACAAAAAATAAAAAAGTTGAAGACAAAAAAGACTTTGTTGAAGAAGCAATGGACGTTGTGGAAAACATTATGGACACAAAAGACACAACAAACAAATTTAAACAAGAAGATATTAATAAAAATACTGCAGTCTCAATAATAGCATACATTGGAATATTTAGTCTAATTCCATACTTCCTATGTAAAGACAGTAAATTTGCTATGTTCAATGCTAAACAAGGCGTAAATCTATTCATCTTAGAAGTAATAACAATGGTAATAGTAAGCGTAATAAGTCTATTCACTCCATGGTGGATAGCAAGAGCAATAATTTATGTTGCATACTTATTATTTATTCTACTTTCTTTGGCAGGAGTTATAAACGTTTTAAACGGAAAAGCTAAAGAATTACCATATGTAAGTAGTTTTAAATTCATAAAATAATAAAAACCAAAAACTTCATCACGAAGTTTTTTTAATTTGAAAATTTATTCGAAGTTCAAAAACAAACTCAAAAACTTTTCTATTTACAATTGTTTAATTAACAATAATATGATAAAATTATTATAAATAAAAGGATGGTAATGATTATGAAATTTATAAGAGAAAATTACAAAAAAATAACAATTGTTACATTCATCATGGCCTTTTCACTATTAGCTTTTTCAAAAATAAACTCCTCATATGCTGACACAACAACTAAAGAATTCACAAGAAAAGAATTACAAGACATGGTCATAGCAACAGCAACAAGTTACTTAAGAAACAACACATATTCAGATTATGACCAACATGCAATGGACCAAAAACACACTTATAATGGTACAAGTATAGACACTTTCAACTGGAGAGACTTCAACATTACTCCAGAAATGGTAAGCAGGACTAATACTTACCATAACGACTGCAGTAGCTTCACTGGAGAAGTCCTATTAAGCTCAATAAACTATGACTTTTCTGAATACTATAAATATACAAGCAATTTATTTTATGTCTTCAATAACTTTAACTACACCAAAAGTCAATCATCAAAAAGTAGCTTTATCGAAGGCTACAAAAAAACAGGAAAGTCCATTTCAACATACTTCTTCAACAACCTAGCCAAACAAACAGCAAATGTAAGTGCAGGAACTGAATACAAAAATGACTCTGGAGTAGTAAACTACTACTATGAATACAATGGAAATGAAACCGAAGAAAAACTAGATACCGTAGTAGCAAGCGTTAAATCAAGACTCCAACCAGGAGACGTAGTAGTCTATAGACACGGCGCAAGCAAAGGCCATGTCATGATTTACGCCGGAGATTTTTACAACAATGATGGTGAAAAAATGAATGGTTTCATCCATTCAACTGGAACAAGCTATAACTTCACCACTGAAACAATGAATAGAGACAAAGCAGCAGTAATAACATCAACTATAGAAAACAAAGTAGACAAAATCATCAAGAAAACAGACCCAAGCGACGCCACAACATCATATATGATTCTAAGACCAATAAATTACTACTGTTCATCAAACAATAGCTGTACTGTTCAAGTAACCAACAATGCCGTTGTAAGACCAGCCCTAACAGACCTAAAAATAGAACAATATGTAAAAACAGACACCAAAGACATAGGAAAATACAACAGTGTAAATATAAATGAAAACATTACATACAATTTAAGTCTTCAAAATATTAAAAATGAAACCATTAAAAACTTAACCATAACTGCTACAACGCCAACAAATACAAGCTATGTAAGCTGTAATAATGACTGTACATACGATGATAAAACAAATGAAATAAAATGGGTTCTAAAAGAAGACAGCACTATTACAAACAATACCTATAGTTATACAGTGACAATAAACAAAGAAGAAACAATAAAAAACAGTGGCTTCAAAATAAAAGTAAACAATGGAAGTACACTTGATATGGGGGTTCTAGAAACCCAAGCAAACCCAACCATTAACAATAAACTAAGTAAAAACACTATGACAAGTATGCTTACTCTAAGCAATACTCTAAACCAAAGTGGCTATCTAACATACTCATCAACTAGTACGAGCGACCAAGCCTATAAAACGGACATAAACAGTATAAACGAAAATAACAAAATAGCTTTATCATCAGTAGACTTTGTTAAATTCTTGTACTATAACATTTACGGAATAGATTTAAATACTCTAAACAAAGACAACATAAAAACATCACTGTTCGATACATCAAACAATCTATACACAAAAAAAACAACATCAACAGATGAAATATCAAAGATGCTAGTGCCAGGATTATACGGAGGAAGATTACTACTTGGAAACGACAACAATGATCGAACAAGAAACATGGTAGCAACCGATTTAGAATCCGGAGATATTCTAGCGCAATTAACCACCAATGTTACATTAATAAAAATATACATTTACCTAGGTCATCAAAATAATTATCCAACCTTTGCAAGATTATCAACAGACAATAAAATTGAATTAATATCGGGACAAGAAGCTCAACAACTATTTGATTCAACATACGCTAAAGACCTATTCGCAGTCCTAAGACCAACAAGATATTATGCAACAACCGTAACCCTAAAAACGAAAGAAGGATTAAACCCTTTAATCGTACCAAAAAACGGAACATATAAAAACCTTCCAATAATCGAAAAGAAATACACTGTAACATATGAATATAACACTACAGTAAGCGAAGACTATCCAAAACAAACAACAGTAGACGATATCTTTGACGGTTGGTACAAAGACGATACAAAAGTAACAGAACAAACCAAACTATTACAAGAAACACCACACACCTTGACAGAAAAGTATAGCAACAAAAAAATAACACTACCAACTCCAATTAAAGACGGATATGAATTCAAAGGATGGTACACCGAAAGCACACTAGAAAACAAAGTAGGAAATGACAATAATGAATACACCCCAGAAAAAGACCTAACTCTGTATGCTAAATGGGAAGCAAAAGAACCAGAAAAAGAATTTGAAATAACTTCAGATAGTTTTACCATTAAAGACAATAACATATACTTAACAGAAAAAAGTAATCAATTTACAAGCTATATTGAAAAACTAAAATATGATAAAACATTCAACTATGAACTAAAACTATACGATGAAAATAATAAACAAATAACAAACAGCATCGTATTTACAGGTTCAAGAATCAAAGCAATGAATAATGAAACAGTAATAAAAGAATACATAAACATCGTAAAAGGAGACGTCAATAAAACCGGAACTGTAACAATGGCCGATGTCATGAAATTAGCAGACTATCTTCTAGATGAATCAAAAATAACCGAAGATTATAACTTAAAAGCCGGAGACGTAAACGGAACAAACACCGTAACAATGGCCGATGTTATGAAATTAGCAGACTATATTCTAAATGGAGGTGACCTACAATGAAAAAAACAATAAAATATTTGATATTCTTAGCCATATGCTTAATACCACTAAGTGTAAACGCTGCAAGCAGTAATCTATCAATTACTTGCCCAAAAACAACAACAGCATCAAGCACTATCACTTGTACTATAAAAATAACAACAACCGGAAAAATAGCAAATGGTATAAAAGCAAACTATGACTTTGGAAGTTCTGTATCATACAAAAGCCTAGTCCTATCAACTGACAAACTATCAGTTTTTACATCTAATTCATCAGGATTCGTCCTAAACGGAACTGGAGGCATCCCAGCAACAACCACAGTTGGTAAGCTAAACGTAAAAATATCATCAAGCGCAACCAGTGGTTCAACCCATAAAATAGGCTTAAAAGGAATCCAAGTATCAACAACAGAATATGAAGACTTAACAGCAGAAAACGTAAGCACCACTGTAAGAATAAAATCATCAAACAACTACTTATCGTCATTAAAAACTTCATCAGGAACATTCAACTTCCAAAAAAATATATCAAACTATAACATAACTATAAATCAAAGTAAAACAACCATAACAGCAACTCCGGAAGACAGTAAAGCAACAGTTACAGGAACCGGAACAAAAACACTAAAATATGGACTAAACAAATTCAAAATAGTAGTAACATCTGAAGCAAAAACTACCAGAACATACACACTAAACATAACTAGAAAAGACACAAGATCAACAGAAAATAGACTACTATCATTAAACATAGATGCAGAAAATGCTAATCTAAAATTTAGCCCTGATACCAAAACATACAACATATCCGTACCACACAACGTAACAAGAACAAAAATAACAGCCACTCCATACAACATAAAAGCAACCTTTGCAAAAGGATATGGTCCAAGAACAGTAAAACTAAAATATGGATTAAACGTTGTAAAGGTAACCGTAAAAAGTGAAAAAGGTACAACCAATACTTATACTTTAAACATAACCAGAAAAGACAATAGGTCAAACAATAACTATCTATCAAGTTTAAAAATATCAAATGGAAAAATAAAATTTAACAAAGACACAACAACCTATAACATAAAAGTAACCAAAGACACCACAACATCAGATATAACAGCATCATTACAAGATACCAAAGCAAGCTTTGTAAAAGGATATGGTCCAAGAACAGTAAACCTAAACCCTGGATTCAACACATTCCAAATAAGAGTTAAAAACGAAAAAGGAAAAATAAGAACCTACACAATAAATATAACCAGAGAAGACGGCAAAAGTGAAAACAACAATTTGAAAGAAATAAAACTAAGTGAAGGGACAATAACATTTGATAAAAACAATTTAAACTATAATGTAACTGTAGAAAATAAAACCGACAAAATAAACATAACAGCAACTCCAGAAGACTCTAAAGCCAAAGTAACATATCAAAAAGAAAACACCCTAAAAGTCGGAGAAAACAAAATAGTAATAAAAGTTGAAGCCGAAAATAAAAGCACTAAAAACTATACTATTAATGTAATAAGAAAAGAAGAAGGACAAGCCCTTTCAAACAATAGTAAACTAACAACATTATTCTTAAACGGTGAAGAAATAAAACTAGATGAAAACAACCTAACCTATACATATAAAACAAAAGAAAAAAATATTGATGTAAAAGCAACTCCAGTAGATTCTAAAGCAAATGTAACAATAACAGGCAACAACAACATAACAGAAAATAGTACAATTCAAATCATCGTAACTGCTGAAGACCAATCAACAACAACATATAAAATAAATGTAGAATTAGAAAAAACAAAAAGTAACTTATCACTAATAATAATTCTTGCATTAGTAGTAATTCTAATCGCCGTAATAGTATACATTTTAATAACAAAAATGAAAAACAACAAAAATGACATAGATGCAAGTGCTTTAAACTAAAAAAGTAGAATAACAAAAAATGTTATTCCTTTTTTTTGCAAAATATTATATAATAAATATAGACATATAAAGTAGGGTGGTTAAAAATGCAAAAATACCTTGAACAATTAAAACAGCAATACAACTATGATGACAAAATAATAAATGCTCTAGCCAAAGTAGTGCCTGCTTTAATAAAATACTATTCCATAGAATATGAAGAAATAATTCTATTAGCTTTAAAAGAAACAGAAATCATCTGTTGCAACTCTTATCAAACTATATCAAGTATTAAAGAAAAAGATAAACTAACCCCAACCATCGGAACTAGTGAAATTAAAAAAATAGAAAATGATGGCATATACCTATCAAACATAAAAGTAATATACAACGAACTACAAAATAAATATGAAATAATAAAATTAAATAGAAAAATAATAATCTCTCACACTTTCAACTTAGATTCACCAAAAGGACTAGAAGTCTTAATATTAAATATATGTCGTCTAATCAAAAGCTATAATGAAGAATACCAAATCGATGGAAATACTCTAATTCATAAAGAAGGCCTATCCAAAACAATAAAACAGATACTAAAAGATGAAGAGAAAATAACACTAAGCATCCAAGAAGAAAAAAAAATAGGAATCCACATTGGTTCTCTTTTATATGATACTGAACAAATAGAAAGCATAATTTTAAAAGACAAATATAACACTCACCAATACAACTATTTAAAACTAATCATAAAATACATAAAAGAAAAGATCGACCTAAAAGAACTTATGACCGAAGACGAAATCCTAAAAGATGACGCATTAAGAAAAATATACGACAAAGAAGAAAACTATGAAAAGCTATCAAACACAATAGATAAATGTCTAGAAAAAGAACACGATATGTTAATGTTTGCTTTAAACAGAGAAGAAAAAGACAAACTAGAAAAAGAGATAAAAGAAACTCTAGAAGAAGAAATGATACTTGAATTATTAAATCTAAAAAAACAAAAAGACAAACTAAAAAGAGTCAAAATTCCTGAGTATTAAAATTAGGAATAAAACTCTTTTTTTGTGTCCCATCATCTTGAACAAAACAATTTCTAATACCCAAATCATAAGCATAGTCAATCATTTTGTAATAATCATCACGAGACAGACAAGAATTAAGCTCTGAGAAATCCAACTCTCTAATCGGAGTATATTGATTCATTATACTAATAAAAATATTATCGTGATAACGATCATACAAATAAGAAATAACCTTCTTAGAATCATCAAACTTACCAGGCAACATCAAATGTCTTACAATAATCCCTTTTTTCATAATGCCATCATCATCAAACAAAGGCTTGCCAACTTGTCGGTACATTTCTTCAATAGCACAACTTGCATAATAAAAATAATCAGGACACTTTGAATACAACAAAGCAATTTCATCATTAAAATACTTTAAATCAGGAAGATAAATATCGACAAGTCCATCCAACATTTTTAAAGTTGAAACACTCTCATAACCACTAGTATTATAAACGATAGGAATATTAAGCCCTTTATTTTTAGCCATAATAAGTCCATCTCGTATCAAAGGCACAAAATGAGTCGGAGTAACCAAATTAATATTTAAAGCCCCTTGATTTTGTAAATTAAGAAGAATATCACAAAACTTTTCTACACTAATCTCTTTTCCTATATTAGACTCACTAATCTCATAATTTTGACAAAAGACACACTTTAAATTACAACTACTAAAAAAAACTGCACCACTACCAGCATTCCCAGAAATACAAGGTTCCTCAAAAAAATGAAGAGCAGCCCTTCCGATCCTAATCTTATCATTTGCACCACAAAAACCAGTAGTTTTTCTCCTATCAACCATACAATTCCTAGGACATAAACTACAACAAGAAAAATAATCCATACATCTCACCAAAAGATATTATAACAAAAATGAATAAAAATAACAAAAAAATATCATTACATAAATAGGTGATAAAAATGAGTAAATATAAAGTAGATATAACAGGACTAAACACAAATGACATAAAAGTATTAACCCAAGAAGAAATGGAAAATCTATTCCAAAAAATGCAAGAAGGAGATCAAAATGCAAGAAATGAACTAATAAATGGTAATTTAAAACTAGTACTATCAATCCTTAAAAGATTTAACAAAAAAGACGAAAACATGGATGACCTCTTTCAAATAGGATGTATTGGCTTAATCAAAGCTATAGACAACTTTGATTTATCATACCAAGTAAAATTTTCAACATATTGTGTTCCAATGGTAATGGGAGAAGTAAGAAGATACCTAAGAGACAACAATAGCATAAGAGTAAGCCGTAGCATTAAAGACACAGCCTATAAAATACTAAAATTAAAAGATGAATTAACCACTAAAAATGGAAAAGAACCAACAAATGAAGAATTAGCCAAAATACTAGAAATTGAAGAACAAGAACTGGCAATTGCCCTAGATTCATTAAGACAACCAGTAAGCCTATTTGAACCAATTTACAATGATGGAGGAGATACAATTTATCTCTTTGATCAAATCGAAGATAAAAAAAATAACAATGATTTAAACATTCGCCTTGCAGTAGACAAAGCCATCAAAAATCTCTCAGAAAGAGAACAATACATAATAGATCAAAGATTCATAATAGGAAAAACTCAAATGGAAATAGCAACCGATTTAAACATATCCCAAGCTCAAATATCCAGACTAGAAAAAAATGCTCTTCAAAGAATAAGAAAACAATTATAAGTTTCAAAAACAATAAAACCAACAAAGAACATTGTCGAACCAACAGAAAAAGTGTAAATAAAAACCGAAAAAAGTGTAAAATAAAGTAAAGAAGGTTGACAACAAAAAAACAAATAGATACAATGAAAACAAGAGGTGATAATATGCATAGTAACATAACAGAACAAGAAATAATTCAATCTATCGAGGACAATATATCAGAAAAAATAAAAAATTACGAAGAAACAATAAAAAGCAAAAAAGATCAAGAAAAAAATGCAAAATTTTTCGAAAAGCAAGCAATCAAAAAAACCCAAGAAGACTGTAGAAAAGCTATTCGAGGATTAAGCCTTTTAAGAAGACAGTTTAATGATTTATATTTTAATGAAAATGAATACTTTAAACTACCAGAAGAACTAAAATCAGAAGTAGAAAATTTACTTCAATATATGACTCCAGAAGAAGCTAGAAGGATAAAAGACCAAGTAAAGACAAGCGTAAGAGGTAAAAATAAAGAAGTAGACCAAAAAATGGAACAGCAAAAAAAAGAAATAGAAAAAACTCTAAAACAATTAGGAGTATCCACTTTAGCTGTAAAAGATAATTTTGGAAGAACAAAACAACAAACATCTTACCAAAGTGCTTTACATGAACTTGTAAATAGAAAACAAAATGAACAAGATTTATTAATGATAAAAGATCAAAATCAAAATCAAGAAAAAGAAACAGGACTATTTGACGAAATTGAAAAAATGATAAAAAATGGCAAATTAGAGCAAAATGACAAAACAAAACAAATAAGATCAGATTTCAGTAACATAAAAAGAGCTTACATTGAAAAATCAAAAAGTGATAAAGCAATTCAAGCAATGTTTGAATTAAAACAAAAACTACACAATCAAGTAGGAGTAGACTATCAAGGATTAATAAAAGAATTAGAAACAATTTCTAAAGCTAAAGCCAAGCAATCAGCACAACTAGGAAAAATATTAGAGAAAGCAAACATTCCTTACCTAGAATCCCAAGTAGAGCAATATAGAGAAGAACAAAATAAAGAATATAGTGAACAACTAGGAAAAGAAAGCTATCAAATTGTAGCTAAACAATTAGAAGAACTACAAAAAACAAATCCTAATGATCTAAAACAAATACAAGAGCTAAAAAGACAATTAAATGAAATTGCGGCCAAAAATAATATAAATGATATTGAACAAATGCATTTAAAAGACCAAGCACATCAAGATATCGAAAATGAAAAATTTCAAAAAGAAGCAGATAAAGAATACATAAAAAAACAATATGAAGAAAGAAAATATCAATTGACTCCAGAAGAAGCAAGAGATAGACAAGTTCAAAAAATGGCAAGTTATTTAGTCGGCGATATTTCAGAATTATCACCAAAAGAACAAGAAATGAAACAAAAAGAAGCTATGCGTGAAGTGATTCTGATAAGTAAAATGTCACCAGCTGAAAGATACATTTACTATGGCAAAAAAAATGGGAAATTACCACCAGATACAGTTATCGAAGACTTAGTAGCAAGTAAAGACAAAGAAATGCATAAAGAAAATATAAAATCATACAGAGATGATGAAGACATGAAACAACTAAAAGAATTACAAGAAGAAGTAGCAAAATCAGGAAGAGGAAGATAAAAAACAAAAGGTACTTGAAAAAAGTATCTTTTTTAATACAAAAATAAAAAGACTCAAAGAGTCTAAATAAAAATTAATTATTTTGCCTAACAAGGTTTCTAAGACTAGTCCCTGCAAAAATAGCACCAACAACTATAGACACTACACTAAAAAGAGGAAAAAGAATATTAGTTTCATCATACTTCCATATAGCGTCACTAGGATTATTAGGATTATACTTTATTTTAACAACTTCACCCTTATTCTTTGGAGAACTAGAATAACTATCACTCGTTTTGGTGTATCTTTTACCATTAACAACATACTCAACAATAATTGCCTTCGATCCATCATAATCATACTTGTAATCAATAACAACCGAATCAGCATCAACATAAGATTTATTTTTATCAGCATAATCGCTTATATTAGACATTGAATAAATTAAAAGCCATATACCAATTCCCGCAAACACTAATCCCATAATAACTCCTAAACCAGACGAAAAATGATTCCTATAGATAATAATAACACCTCCTTATCATATAACAATTATAACATAGAAAAGTAAAAGAGCAAAATAAAAGACCATTCCTTATTTATTGTTATAAATACTCTTTTTTTTCATATAATTCCTTAGGGAGGTCTTAAAATGAAACAAATAATACCATTTGAAAAAGACATTTTATTTAAAACTAAGATTGGAGAACTTACAAGTATATCACTTGACAACGACCTAATCTTAAAAGGTGAGGACTTAATAATAGGAAACTTTTATATCAAAGGCACATACAAAATGCTATCATCATCAACCAGTGAAGAAGAATACAGTTATAAAATACCATGTGAAATTCAAATAAGCGATGAATATGACACCTATGACTGTAACATTGACATAGATGACTTTACATACGAAATAAAAAATGATGATACCCTTTATGTAAAAATATCAGTTTCAATAGACAATCTAGTAAAAAAAGAAGCACTAAAAGACATAACAGAACAACTAGAAACAAGAGAAGAACTACCTACTGAAAATTCCACCCCTCTAGTGGAACGCATAGTCCCAGAAACACCAAAAGAAATAAAAACAACTGAAGAACCAAAAGAAGAAATAAACGAACAACAAGAACAACAAAGAGACATACCAGAAGTAGTGGACGAAAGAGAAAATATTTCACCAATAAACGTCATAAACGACATAAAATCTGACATCATAAAAGAAACTGAAGAAAGATATTTAACCTATAAAGTCTACATTGTAACAGAAGAAGACACCATTGAAACAATAACTGAAAAATACAGTGTAACCAAAGAGCAAATAAAAGATTACAATGAATTTGACAACCTACAAGCAGGAATGAAACTAGTAATACCAAGCACTATCAATGATTGATTATAAACTACTAAAAAAAACAGGAATAAATCCCAAAAGCTTTACCAAGAAAAAAACAGCAACAATAATAAATGACAGATACGTCTTAAAAGACAACAAAAATAACAATCAAATATTTTCATACCTAGAAGCCAGAAATTTTAATCATGTACCTAAATCAATAATCATATCTGACAAATACATCCTTTATGATTATCAAAAAGACTATAATATATCAAAAGAAGAAAGAGCAATTGAACTAGTAAATCTTATCTCACTCTTGCACAGCAAAACAACTAGATACAACAATGTATCACTAGACGACTACAAAAAAATATATGAAAAATATGAAGACGAAATCGAAAAACTATCAAGCTATTACAACGATTTAAATGAACTAATAGACCGTGAAATATACATGTCACCATCCAAATACTTACTTGCTAGAAACATATCGAAAATATATTCCACACTAAACTATTGCAAAAATGAATTAGAAAACTGGTATGAGCTAGTAAAAGACGAAAAAAAACAAAGAGTAACCCTAATTCACAACAACCTTGAACTAGAACACTTAATAAGAAATGAAAACAGTTACTTAATAAGCTGGGATAAATCAAAGTTTGAAAACCCTATCTACGACCTATACAATTTCTATAAAAAAAACTACGATGACATAGAATTTTCAAGCCTGTTAGAACAATATCAAAACAGATATCCATTAAAAGAAAGTGAACTAAAATTATTTTTTATCATGATTTCGTTACCAGAAAAAATAGAATTTGAAAAAAAAGACTACAATAATTGTCTTAAAGTAGATAAACTATTAAATTACATATATAAAACAGACACCATTATCTCACCATATTATCCTAAAGATAAGAAAGAAGAGCAAAATAATTTCTAAAAAAAGAATAATAGCATTCCAAGTTATAGTAAAAAAAATAGTAATTATAGCTTGATAAAAAATAACAACTATCCAAAATGCAATAAGGCCGATGTAGCAACCACTACCTCGTCTTTTATTTTTACAAGCACTACAATTACACATAAAACTATGTTTGTTCATAGCAATCACCTAAAATATTATATGAAAAAAGTTTAATTCTGACAATTTAGTAAATACTAATATTGGTGATAACATGAAAATATTAATAACCGGAGCAACCTCTGGAATAGGATATAACCTAGCTAAAGAACTACTAAAAAGAAAACACACAGTTTATATAACAGTTCATCATAATAAAGAAATAAAGGGAGTAAGAAGAAAACTAAAAAAAGATAATATAAATAAAAATGTCTTCGTCTTCAAATTAGACATAACAAATAAAAAAGACAAACAATTAATAAATAAACTAGACATAGACGTTTTAGTAAACCAAGCAGGAATAGGAATAGGTGGTTCGCTCTTAGACCTTGACATAAAAGACATAAGAGAGAATTTTGAAACAAACTTTTTTCAAACACTAGAACTAACCAAAATGTTCATAGACAAAAAAAGAAAAGAAGACCAAAAAGGCAAAGTGTTAATAACATCATCATTAGCTGGAATAATGCCAATTCCTTTTTTAGGAAGCTATTGTTCCACCAAAGCAGCACTCTTAACAATGGGTTTATGCTTAGACAAAGAACTAAAAAAAAGCATATCAAAAGTAAAACTAAAAATAATTCTGCCAGGAGCATACAAAACGGGATTCAACCAAATAATGATTGAAAACAAAGCAAAAGTTATGGAAGAAAGCGATTATTTCATTGAACCAGAACAAATAATAACAGAAGAAAGACAATTCTTTAATATAATTGAATCTCGAGATCTATCAAGCATTGTCTATCAAATGATTGATGCCATCGAAAAAGATGATAATAAACTACTATATAAAGCCCCATTAAGTCAAAAAATATTTACTAAACTTTACATGTTATTATTTAAATAATCACCATTGTCCCATTTTGTGCTATAATAGATATAGAAAGTGGTGATAAAAAATGACATATTTTTTCGCAGGAATAAAAGGCTCTGGAATGTCAGCTTTAGCATGCATTCTTCATGATATGGGAAATACAGTCCTAGGATGTGACGATGCAAAAGTATATACCTTCACAGAAGAACCATTAAAATCTAGAAATATAAAATGCTATAAAGACGCCGAACAACTAACAAAAGACATGATATTTATATATACAGCAGCCATCCATGACGAACACTATGCTATGAAAAAAGCTAGACAACTAGGATGCAAAATGTATGGTTACTATGAAATGATTGGAGAATTAACAAAAAAATACGATTCTATCTGCATTGGAGGAACCCATGGCAAAACAACAACAACTGCTATGCTAGGACATATAATGCAAAACACAATCGGAGCAAGCTATCTAATTGGCGATGGTACAGGATCAGTTGACAAAACTTCAAAAAACTTCATTGTTGAATCATGCGAATTTGAAAGACATTTATTATTATATAAACCAAAATATGCAATTATAACTAATATTCATTATGATCATGTAGACTGCTATAAAAACATTGACGAAATAATTGAAGTTTTTCAAGAATTTGCCAATCATACCAAAGAAAAAGTAGTAGCATGCGGTGATGATCAAAACGTTAGACAAATAAAATCAGACAAAATGTTCTATTATGGATTTAATGATAATAATGACATAATAGCAAAAAACCTAGACTTAAAAAGTGATGGAAGTAGTTTTGATGTCTATATAAACAATGATTTCTATGGACACTTTAACCTACACATATATGGTAAGCATATGATTTTAGATGCTTTAGCATGTATCGGAATCTGTTATTTAAACAACATAGAAAAGGATGACATAATAAAATATTTAAATGACTTTGGTGGAGCCAAAAGAAGATTTCAAGAAACAAAAATAAACAATGTTGTATTGGTAGACGACTATGCCCACCATCCCAACGAAGTAAGAACAGTGTTAGAAACAGCAAGACAAAAGTATCCAGACAAAACACTCGTGGCAGTCTTAATTCCATATACAATATCAAGAACAGCTAGTTTCTATAAAGAATTCGCAGACGTTCTATCCCTAGCAGACAAAGCATTCGTAACAGACATCGAACCAGCTAGAGAAAAACCAGAAGACTACCCAGGAATCACTTCAGACCTAATAATAAACAATTGTAAAAATGCTGAAAAAATAAGTAGTGAAACAATAAATAAACTATATAAATATGACAATGCAGTAATCCCATTCATGGGTTGTAAAGACCCAACTTGGTTAATGGATGCATATAAGGAAGGTTTAAAATGAATATAGAAATACTTACCGTAGGTTCCCTACAAACAAACTGTTATATACTATATATAAAAGATGAATGTCTGATAATAGATCCAGGAGCAGACGAAAACACAATAATAAATACTATCGAAGAATTAAAATTAAAACCAATTGGTATTTTACTTACCCATGATCACTATGACCATGACACATATGCAAAATCACTAAGTGAATTATATCAAGTTGAAATATATGACTATAAAAACCTTTTCGAAAAAGAACATCACATTGGCCCATTCAACTTTAAAGTAATCTATACCAAAGGCCACAGTGAAAGTAGTATAACATTCTACTTTGAAAATTATAAAATTATGTTCGTCGGAGACTTTATATTTAAAAACAGCATCGGAAGAGTAGACTTACCAACTGGCAACTATCAAGAAATGATAGAAAGCATAGAAAAAATAAAGAAATATGACGATGACATAACACTATATCCAGGACACGGAGAAGCAACAACTTTAGGTCATGAAAAAAAACATAATCCATACCTTAAGTAGGAGGAATCCACTATGAGATACTTAATAGCAAGTGATATAGACAAAACATTAATAAAAAACTATAAAACAGACATCTCTGAAAAGACAAAACAAATAATAAACAAACTAAAAAACAATAATAACCTCTTCGTAATAGCATCAGGAAGGCCCCTAGAAAATATCAAAAGACTCTATGGAAAAAACTGTGACTACATAGTAGGATCAAATGGCGCCATCATCTATGACACAAAACATCAAAAAATAATATATAAAAATCCAATAAATAAACAAACATGCAAAGACATAATAAATACCATTGGAGATAACTACGAAAAATATACAATATGTACTAAAAGTGGTTGGAATATAAATACAAAAAACACATACACTCCAATCTATAAAGAAGAAAAACTAATCAAAAATATAAACGAAGTAATAAACTATGAAATATATAAAATAGAAATATACTATAAAAACAATCAAACCCTAGAGGAAATAACAAACAAACTAAAAAAATACAAAGACATCGAAGTGATAAAAGTCCAAAGAAGCGAAAGAGGATATATAGAAATTTCCAAAAAAGGAACAGATAAGTACAATGCCCTAAAACAAATAATGAAAATAGAAAACATAGATAATAATCAACTTATTACTTTTGGGGACAATCTAAATGACTATAACATGATAAAAAATGCTTCCATCGGAGTAGCAGTAGAAGACGCTAACCAAGAAATACTAAAAATAGCCAAAGAAACAACAAAACCATGCCAAGAAGATGGAGTATATTATTGGTTAAACAACAATTTTGACCTAGAAAACAATCAAATAAAGAAAAAAAACCAATAAATTTATTGAAAAAGTAAAATATTTATGCTATATTAATATTGCCTACTTTTCATGGCGATGTAGCTCAGCTGGCTAGAGCGTCCGGTTCATACCCGGAAGGTCGGGGGTTCAATCCCCTCCGTCGCTACCATAAAGTTTATTAATCCTTGTAAATCAAGGATTTTTATTATGCTTTAATATTTTAAAACACACTACCAAAAGAAATTATACTTTTTTTAGAAAATAAAAAACTATCTGAAAGCTAAAAAATCAGAATTATATAAAAAACACCCAATTTACTTGGCTTTAAAAAAATAAATAGATTAAAGATAAATAACATTTATAAGCATTTTAAAGGAGCTTGCTGTTTACTAACAGACATTGGAAAACATAGTGAAACAAACTAAAGACACGTTGTTATCGTACTCTATATGGAGAAAACCCACTGTACATAATACCATATTACATGTACTTTAGTGAAATAGGCAAATAAAAATACAAAAGTATCAATATCAATTATTCTGATTAATTATATAAATATATAAAAAGGTTAACAAAAAGCAAAATATTTATGATATAATTATAATCGGAGGTAAATATTATGGATAATAGAAAAATTGATGAATTAATCAAAGAAATCGATGAGCGAATAGAAAAACTAGAAGGCAAAGAACCAAAGCAAGAACTAACAGAAACTGAAGAAACACCTGAAGAAGGAACTTTTGGAATTGATGAAATAAAAAACAGACTAAGAAGAAAAGCAACCATATTTGAAACAGGAGGAATAAGGCCAACAAATGAAATGTACGAAAGTTGGATAGGTAAAGTAGGATGGCAACAAGAAAATGAAGAACTACCAATGGATAAAGAAGGAAATCCAATGATCCCATTAGCAACTATATTTCTAGAAAAGTTAGAATATGTACCAGAATCATTAAAAGGAATAAAACTAATTACTATATTTATGAGTAGTGATATTTGGAATAATATATCAGAATTTGATTATAAAGATTGGTTTACAATAAAAACTTATGATAATCTAGACAATCTAGTTCCTTGTAACTATACATCAGAAGATATAATACCTTTTCCACTTCTTCCTAAATTAGTAACAGATGAATTTCCTTTTAGGGAAGATTTAGACTATGAAACTTTTGAAATGATTGAAGAATTAGAAGAAAATGAAGATATTGACTATATAGACGATATATTTGAGGAAAATTACATTACTCATAAAATCGGAGGATACCCATCAATTATACAAGGAGGACTTGAACATGATGAAGGATTTGAATTTGTTTTACAAATCGCCTCAGATGAAAAAGCTGACTTTAATATCGTTGATTCCGGCAACTTCTATTTCTGTTACAATCCTACTACAAAACAATGGTCTATAACATGTGATTTCTATTAATAAAACAAAAAAGAGAACAAAGCTGTCTCTCTTTTTTAATACTATAATTTAATTAAAACTTTCTATAAAGCCCTATAACCTTACCAAGAATAGTAACATTATTTAAAATGATAGGTTCCATATAATCATTTTCAGGTTGTAATCTGAAATGACCATTTTCTTTATAAAAAGTCTTAACAGTCACTTCATTATCATCAGTAAGAGCAACCACGGTATCCCCATTTTTAGCATCTTTACATCTTTCAACAACAATAATATCACCATCATAAATACCAACATTAACCATTGAATCACCACTTGTCTTTAAAGTAAACACTTCCTTCTTACCATTAATCATTGTAACAGGAAGATCAAAATACTCATTTGGTTGTTCAATAGCCTCAATTGGATTACCACAAGAAGCCTTTCCTAAAAGAGGAACAGAAACAATACTTTCATTTCTCTTGTCATACTCATTTGGTACAAGAATCTCAATAGTTCTATTTTTTCTATTATCTTTATTTATATAACCTTTACTTTGTAAATTATCCAAATGAACTTGCACAGTTGCAGTACTACTTAAACCAGTAGCTTCACATAAATCCCTTACAGTAGGTGGATAACCTTTCTTAGCCATATACTTTTTTAACTCTCTTAAAACTACTTCCTGCTTATTAGTTAACTTTTCCATAATATACCTCCTTCTTCATTTTTTATTATACATTACAAATAATCGTTTGTAAACACTAAAATTTTCATTTTTTCAAGAAATCAAACTTTAATATTTACTTTTGAATATTTTATGATACAATATAAATGTATTAAACAAGTGCGAAGATAAGGCTTGGAACCCTTTAGCACATAAAAAAAAGAGATTCTTAAGGAATAAGTAAAGTGGAACCGCGGATACAATTCGTCTTTACGCATTTTTTAAGATTTTTATTTTTATAAATACTATAAAGCTTTGTAGAAAATACTTAACTTTATTATAAGGAGGAAAAAAATATGGAAATGGAAAAAATGGTTAATTATTGCAAAAACTATGGATTTATATTCCAAGGAAGTGAAATATATGGAGGATTAGCCAATACTTGGGACTACGGACCACTAGGAGCAAGACTAAAAAACAATGTCAAAGATGCTTGGAGAAAGAGATTCATACAACAAAGAAAAAATGCCTATGAAGTAGATGCAGACATCTTAATGCACCCTAAAGTATGGGAAGCATCAGGACACCTATCAAGCTTTTCTGACCCTTTAATAGATTGCAAAGAATGCAAAATGAGATTACGTGCTGACAATTTAGTAAACGACTTTACCGAAACATCACTCGGAGACACTCTAGACGAACAAGACTTAATCACATACATAAGACAAAACAATATACCATGTCCAAAATGTGGTAAGACAAACTTTACTGACATCAGACAATTCAATCTTATGTTTGAAACATATCGTGGAGTAACCAATGATTCCAAAAGTGCCATCTACTTAAGACCAGAAAATGCTCAAGGAGAATATGTTAACTTTTTAAACGTTCAAAGAACAATGCGTGCTAAACTACCATTTTCAATCGGTCAAATAGGGAAGGCCTTTAGAAATGAAATCACCCCAGGAAACTTTACATTCAGAACAATAGAATTTGAACAAATGGAATACCAAACATTCTGTAAAGAAGGGACAGACAGTGAAATCTATAATTACTTCAAAGAATATGGTAAAAAATTCTATATGGATTTAGGCATAAAAGAAGAACATCTAAGATTCCATGACCACGAAAAATTAGCTCACTATGCCAAAGAAGCATGCGATATTGAATATAAATTCCCATTTGGCTGGGGAGAAATAAATGGGACCCATAATCGTACTAACTTCGACTTAAAAAACCATCAAGAAGTATCAAAAGTTAAACAAGAATATTTAGATCCAGAAACAAACGAAAAATTTATTCCCTATGTAATTGAATCAACATATGGTCTAGATAGAACAATCTTGGCTCTTTTATTTGAAGCATACGAAGAACAACAATTAGAAAACGATACAAGAGAAGTTTTGCATCTAACCCCATACCTTGCCCCATACAAAGTAACAGTTTTACCACTAGTAAAAAAATATCATAGTGAAAAAGCAAACGAAGTATATGAAAAATTAAAAAATGAATTTATGACAACATACGATGATGCAGGCTCAATCGGAAAAAGATACCGAAGAAGTGATGCTATAGGGACACCATTTGCTATTACAATCGATGACGAAACCATAAACAACAACACTGTAACTCTAAGAGACAGAGACACTATGCAACAACAAACAATGACAATCGAAGAAGTAATAAACTATATACAAGAAAGAATAAAGTTCTAATACAAAAAGTTTATTCTTTTTTTGTTTTACATACATATCAAAACGGAAACCTATAAACAAATCCAGTCTTCATTCTCACATTCTGCTTTACTTTTTCCAAAAAATATGATATAATCATACTACTTTTTGGAGGTATACTATGAAAAGAAATGAAGAACCACTAAAACAATACTGCTTAGACATAAAAGACATCGAAGTCCTAACACCAGAAGAAGAAAAAGAACTATTCATAAAATATAAAAAAAACAATGACCTAGAAGCCCGTGACCAACTAATTATAAGTAACTTGAAATTAGTAAGAAAAATGGCTAGCAAATACCAAATCAACCAAATCCCAATAGACGACATAGTCCAAGATGCTAATATTTATTTATTTAAGCTAATAGACAACTTTGACATTGAAAAAGGATACAAATTTTCAACATACGCTTATGCATGCATATACCATAGAATGCAAAAAATTGTAGATAAATATCTCTCACCAGACTTCGGCAAAAAATACAAAGCAGAAATAAACAAAATACTCACCTTTTACTACGATTATATAAAAGCAAATGGAACAAAACCAACCTATCAAGAAATTGCAGACGAAACAGGAATAAAAGTAAAAAAAGTAGAATACTTACTTAGTCTGCTAGCAAGTAACTCTTCACTAAATGGAGTAGTACAAGACAACTACTATGAAACTGAAAACGACGACGACTTTGAAAGCTTAGACATTTACATGAGCTATAACTACGTAAAAGATGAAAGCATAGACATTGAAAAAGAAGTATATGAAAAAATAGATTACGAGCTATTAAAGCAACACATTATAAATCAAAAAAACCTAACAGCTAAACAAAGAGAAATTATAATTCTCCGCCTAGGTCTAAAAGAAACAGCAAAAACCTATGATGAAATAGCTAACAAACTAAAAATAAGTAGAAACTGTGTCTACGAAACAGCAAAAGCAGGACTAGAAAAAATAAGAGCAAATCCCAAAACAAAAGATTTTAGATAAAGACCTAAAATCTTTTACTTTGTAATATTCTTTTTTACAATCTTAGCAATATATTCCTTATCACTAAGCTTTAAATCATTCCAAAATAATTCAAGAATAACTCCAAGTCCAGGTAAAACAATCTCATCATTAGTTTTAACTGACTCATTAATCGTACTTATTATTCCCTCATAATCATCATTCTTAATATTATCAATAACATTCTTTCTAATACTTAAATCCATATATATCACCATTTATATTATGTGAGAATGTAAAGTTTTTATACATTTTTTCTAATTATATTGAATAATATTTTAAAAAATTATATAATTATTTCAGGAGGGATAATATGAATTATTTTATCATTGCAATAATAGCAATCATTGTACTATTAGTTATTTATATGATTAGTACATACAACGGATTAGTTTCCCTAAGGAACAAAAAAGATGACCAATGGTCACAAATTGATGTTCAACTAAAAAGAAGAGCAGACCTAATACCAAACTTAGTTGAAATCGTAAAAGGTTACGCAAAACACGAAAAAGAAACATTCGAAGAAGTAATAAAAGCAAGAAGTGCCTATGCTACAGCGAGGACTCCAGAAGAAGAAATGAAAGCCTCAAATGGAGTAACTGAAGCGTTAAATAAACTTTTCGCTTTAGCAGAAGCATATCCAGAACTAAAAGCAAATGAAAACTTCTTAGGACTACAAAAAGATGTATCAGACACTGAAGACAAAATATCATACGCTAGACAATTCTATAATGATTCAGTACTTACATATAACAATAAAGTTCAAATGTTTCCATCAAATATAATAGCTAATATGTTTAACTTTAAAAAAGCAACTTTCTTTGAAATGAACGAAAAAGAAAAAGAAGCACCAAAAATAAGTTTCTAGACTTACATTGTAAGTCTTTTTTGAAAGGAGAATAAAATGAAAAAATTAAAATATCTTCTACTAGCACTATTCTTATTACCATTAACTGTATATGCCGATGACATCTACAACAGAAACATGGACATATACATAACAAAAGAAGGAAACGCTAACATAACAGAAACATGGACAGTAAAAGCCGACTCCGGTACAGAATGGTACATAACCCTAAAAAATCTAGGAAACATGGAAGTATCAAACTATAAAGTTTGGATGGACAACAAAGAATTGATAAACCAAAAAACATGGAACATAAACGCTTCATTACAAGAAAAAAGTAATAAATATGGAATAAACACTATAAGCAATGGAGTAGAACTATGCTTTGGAAAAGCCAACTATAAAAAACATACATTTCAAATAAAATATAACCTATCAAACATAATATTTAATACCGAAGACGCTCAAGTTCTGTATAACACTCTAATCCCTAAAACAACTGCTGACAACTTTGATATAAAAATAACTAGCTACTATAAATTTCCAGATACACTAGACGTATGGGGCTATGGTTACAAAGGATATGCCTATGTAAAAGACGGTTACATAAGACTAACAACAGACTATGCACTATCAAATGAATACGTGACAGCACTAGTAAAATTTCCGAAAGATACATTCAATACAACAAACACTTATGAACAATTCCCAACATTCGATAACGTCCTAAAAACTGCCAAAGAAGGTACATTCGAATATGACTATAACGATTCAAAAACCGGAAAAGATTACTTTAATATAATAATTGGTCTAATAGCCTCATCAATAACACTATTCACAATAATAGCAGTCGCATTAGGGGGCAAAAAATACATCTTTAGAAACAATAAAAAATTACCCAAAAACAATGAAATAAACTACTGCAGAGAAATACCATGTAACAAAGACCTAAAACTAGCATACTATCTATCAACAAAATATAACCTGGTATCAAGAAAAACAAACCTTCTAGGAAGCTATCTTTTAAAATGGATAAAAGAAGATAAAATTACTATCAATAAAAACGGCAAAAAAAATGTAATAATTTTCAATAGTCAAAATGCTCCAATAGATAATGATGAACAAACAATTTATAATATGATGTATGCTGCCAGTAACGATGGCATTCTAGAACAAAAAGACTTCAAAAACTATTGCACTAAAAACTATGAAGAAGTCCTAAACTTCTTTGAAAATACCCTTGCTAATATTGAAAAAGACTTAATAAACGAAGGTAAGATAATAACTGAAAACAAGAAAAAATTCATATTTAACAAAAAGTACTATGTTCTAGACGACACCCTATACAATGACACAGTAAAATTAAAGGGATTAAAAAAATACTTTAAAGAATTTGCAAGAATGTATGAAAAAATGCCAATTGAAGTTCACCTATGGCAAGAATACTTAATCTTTGCCCAACTATTTGGAATGGCCACCAAAGTAGCCAAAGAATTTAAAGACATTTACCCAGACGTAATAACAGATGACATGTATGACAACATTATATTCACAAATGCTATATATACAGCAGGAATGATAAGTGCTAACTCTGCTAGAAGCGCTGCAGAATCATACTCAAGCGGAGGCGGAGGCTTCTCATCAGGCGGAGGTGGTGGAGGATCATTCGGAGGCGGAGGCTCATCCGGAGGCCGTTAATAAAAAAGCAATCAATGCTTTTTTCTTTTGGTCTTTTTTTCGCCATCAATAGCTATAATAATACCAAGTATAATCATAAAAGAAATCAAACTAGAACCACCATAAGAAATAAAAGGAAGAGTAATACCAGTAATAGGTAAAATTCCTACAGTCATACAAATATTTTGTATCTGTTGATAAATAAAAACCCCTAAAAACCCAACACACACCATCTTCTTAACACAATCATTATTCCTCTTTGAAGTCTTAATAATAAGCATATCGAACAAAACAATCCCAACCACTAAAACAAGAATACCAAATAATCCAAAAATTGACGCAAAAGACGCAAAAATAAAATCAGTATGCCCCTCAGGAAAATATAAAAGAATATTACTAATTCCATTACCAAAATAACCAGAAGAAGAAATAGCAATAAGAGAGTTAGTAAGTTGCATCCCACTAGAACTCTGCCAATCAAGAATTCTATCAAACCTATAAAAGAAATTACTACCAAAAATACTAATAAATAAATCAGTACCAAACAAATATAAAAAGAAAAATCCTCCCCCAAAAACAATAGCTAAAATAAGTAAAAGAATAAACCACTTATAACTAATCCCGGAACAAAATAACATAACAAATCCAATAATTAAATAAATTAAAACCGCTCCAGTATCAGGCTCTAAAAAAGTAATCAACGAAGGAATAAGAATAATAACCAAAACCTTTAATATTAAAATAAACTCACTCTTAGAAGAACTAATATCATTATCAATAACCTTAGCAATCAAAAGAACCAATCCAATCTTCATAAACTCACTAGGTTGAAAAGAACCAAACAAAGGAACATTAAACCAAGCCTTAATACCATTTATCTCTTCACCAACAAAAAGCACCAGTAAAAGAAGCAAAATATTAACCATATATATATAAATACTATATTTAAGAACTTTAGAAAACCCAATCTTCAAAATAAGAAAAATCAAAGCCAATCCAAGTACATAAAAACAAATTTGTCTAACAACAAGAGTAAAAGGATTACTATATAAAAAACTAGAAAAACTATAAATTGATGTAATACTACATACAAAAAATAATACTAGTAAATAAAGATAATTTTTATTAATATTTAAACTTTTTTTCATACTATTAGTATTATAAAAAATAATAAAATTTATACAAAAACATATAATTAACCAAAAGGAGAGATTATATGGAAAAAAAACCAAGCATATTTAAACCAAGTTTTACAAATAAAATAAACAATAATAGAAAAGTATATTATTCATTCATCGAAGAAGAACAAAATATTAAAAATGAAACAAGAACAACAACACCATCAGAAAAACTAAAAGAACTAATGAACAAAGATGGCTATATATTTAATAAAAATGTAATAATAAAAACCAATCAAAACACCTATGACACTAGAATAGCAGGAAAGATAAATGACAAAATAGTAACAATAAAAGGAGATAGTATAGACATAAAAGACATAAAGGAAATAATTGAAAAATAATATTTTATATAATAAAAACTCAATATTATTGATAAATAAACAAAAATTAATACTACTTTTTATCAAAGAAAATCTTATTAGATTTACATGTAAATATCAAATACAAATTTAATCGTATTTCTAAATAAAGCTATCCTTAGGATAGTTTTTTAATACACTAAATTATAATAAAAATATATTATTTCAAAATATTCATTTATTAAAAAGTTATCTGTAAACCAGCAATCCCTATAAATTGACAAAACCTATCTTTTAATATAAAATATAGGTAATTTAAGGGAAGTGATTCAAATGAAAAAATATGATAAAAAAGACTATATCAACCTAGTTATTTTAATTGTATTTTTTTTAGCATTCATAACAATATACACCCTATGTACTAAAAATGCCATCTACGGCTCAAAACTAGACTATGTAGACCAACATTACATGATACCAGAATACTTAAGAACTCTTTTCTATCAAACCAAAGAAATATTTCCCAACTTTGCACTTAATTTAGGAATGGGGCAAAACATCTATAACTTTTCATACTATGGACTATATAGCCCTATAATCTTAATATCATACCTACTACCATTCATAAAAATGGTAAACTATATCCAAATAAGCTCCATTATCCTAATAATCCTAGATATAATCCTATTCTATAGATGGATATCCAATCACTATCAAAACAAAGGCATAAGATTCCTAACAACATTTCTATTACTGTGTTCAGCACCATTAATACTGCATTCCCATAGACACATAATGTTCATAAACTATATGCCATTTTTAATCCTTGGTCTAATAGCCATAGACAATTATTTTGAAAAAAACCAAAAAACACTCTTAATGATAAGCGTAACCTGCATCATTCTAACAAGTTACTTCTTTAGTATACCCGCAATCATAACTCTAGTTCTATATGCAATCTTTATCTACTTAAAAAACAATAAATTTAATATTAAAAATTTTCTAATGACATTCCTAAAACTATCAATATACTTCATAATACCAGTTATGATAAGTGCAATTCTGTTACTACCAACACTATCCGCTATCATAAACAATAGACTAGACAACAACACAACAACATCTCTATTACAATTAATAATGCCCAACTTTTCATTTGAATTCTTGTTATACAATTGCTATGCCCTTGGCCTAACCGGAGTATTCATCGTAGCCCTTGCCAATAGTCTCTTAACTAAAGAAAAACAGTACAAATTCCTAGGCATAACATACCTTTTAATAACATTCTTCCCCTTAATAATTTATACCCTAAACGGAGGCATGTATATAAACGCCAAAGTTTTAATTCCTACCATTCCATTAGCAATAATCCTCTTAGCAAAACTATTCGAAGACATCCTAGAAAAAAGAATAAAACTAATCCCTCTTTTAGTAACAACAATCATTCTAAGTATTTTAGGAACCATAAACTTTAATTTTGACTTTTTCTTTATTCTAGATATATCATTCCTTTTATTATGTCTAATTCTAACAATAAAAACAAACACCAAAATAGTTTTTTTCATGATAATGTTAATGGCTTTAATAAATCTAATCGGAGTAAATGTACTAGATAAACTAGCAACAACAGATCAAATAAAAACCCAATACGATAAAAACATCAATCAACTAATTCCAGAAAACAAAGACCTAGAAAAAACTCACATCCAAATAACAGACAACATAAATGACACCAACAACATCAGAAACATTAATGAAATGAAAACAACCATGTACTCATCTCTAACCAATAAATATTACAACAACTTCTACTGGAACGAAATAAATAACGACAACCCTTATCGAAATGGAACCATAATAAGTGGAACAGACAACATTCTATACAACATATACACAAACACTAAAAACTATATAACAAAAGAAAACCCTCCCATTGGATACCAACTAGTAAAAAAACTAGGAGACTACAAACTATACCAAAATAATGACACCTTTAAAACAATATATGCTAGTAAAAAACTAATGTCAAAAAAAGAATACGATAATCTTAAACAACCATACAAAACAGAAGCTCTTTTAAACTATACAATAGTAAATAATGACAATATAAAATCAAACTATCAAACTAAAATAAAAGAAATAACATACGATGAAAATAAAATCCCCATCAAAAAAACAAACAATAAATATGAATTTACTCTAGACAAAGAAAAGACAATAAAAATTCCTTTAGAAAATAACTATGACAATAAAATAATCCTCATAAACTTCAATATGGAATACTCAGAAAAATGCTCAGTAGGGGACACCTATATTGAAATAAATGGTATTAAAAACACTCTAACATGCAAAAGTTGGAAATATCACAATCAAAACTATACCTTTGATTACACCATATCAAATACAGAAAAACCAAACAACCTAAACATAAAACTATCAAAAGGAAAATACATAATAAGCAATATCAAAATATATGAACTAGATTATAATGACATTAAAAACATCAAAGAATCACACGATAACTTAAACCTAACCAACATAAAATCAAACGAAATAACAGGAACAATAAACGTAAAACAAGATTCCTATCTAAACATCAACATTCCATATGACAAAGGCTTTGAAATATATGTAGACAACAAAAAAACAAACTACGAACTAATAAACACTGCCTTTATTGGAACAAAACTATCAAAAGGAAACCACAATATAAAAATAATATATAAAAGCCCGTTATTAAAAGAAGCCAAAATAATATCTTTAATTGGTATAACACTATTTATCATCATCACAGTAAAAGACAAACTAAAAAGAAAGGAGTATAACAAATGAAAAAAATATCAATGATAATTCCTTGTTACAATGAAGAAGGAAACGTAAAACTATTCCTCGAAGAAGCAAAAAAATCATATGAAAACCAAAACTATAAACTAGAACTAATCTTTATAGACGACGGTTCCAAAGACAAAACCCTAATCAAACTAAAAGAATTGTTAAACGAAACAGCATGTAATATAAAAATAATATCCCTATCAAGAAACTTCGGAAAAGAATCAGCAATCTATGCTGGATTAAACAAAGCAACCGGAGACTACACTGTAATAATAGACGCCGACCTTCAACAACCACCATCCCTAACCATTGAAATGGCTAAAATACTAGATGAAGAAGAATATGACTGTGTTTGTTATTATCAAGAAACAAGAATTGAAAACAAAACCCTATCACAACTAAAAAACACTTTCTATAAAACAATGAACAAAATGTCCGAAATAGAGCTAAAACAAGGAGCAAGCGACTTTAGAATGTTCAATAAAAAAGTAAAAAACTCCATCCTTGAACTAAAAGAATACTATCGTTTTTCTAAAGGAATATTCTCATGGATTGGATACAAAACTAAATATTTACCATACATTCCAGAACAAAGAAACTCAGGAAAAACAAAATGGAGCTTCTTTAAACTATTTAGATACGGTATAAGTGGTATCATTTCCTTTTCAACCATGCCCCTAAAACTAGCAACATACGCTGGAATAACCCTTTCACTAGTATCATTTATCTATTTATTCGTAATAATAATTCAAAAAATATTCTTTGAAATATCAGTACCAGGATACCCTACAGTAGTATCATGTATCCTTTTAATCGGAGGATTCCAACTATTCTGTATTGGTATAATCGGAGAATATTTAGGAAAAACATACATCGAAACCAAAAATAGACCAATCTATCTAATAAAGGAAGAATTAACAAATGAAAAAACTAAAAAATCTATATAAAAAATACAAAGAAATAATAAACTATTTAATAATCGGAGGTCTAACCACTGTAGTAAGTCTTGTAACATTTTACCTAGTAAGAATACTACTTTTAACAAACGATACCCAATTAGACATACAAATCTCAAACATAATATCATGGTTCTTTGCCGTTTTATTTGCCTTTGCAACTAATAAAAAATATGTCTTTGAATCAACAAAAAAAGGTAAACAAAAATTAATAGAAATGATTAAGTTCTACTTATCAAGAATAACAACCCTTTTAATAGACATGGGCACAATGTGGCTTCTAACCGCACCATTAAATATAAACGACAAAATATCAAAAATATTAGTACAATTCATCATCGTACTCCTAAATTATATATTTAGTAAAATATTCGTCTTTAAAAAATAACATACTAAAACAAGTATGTTTTTTTCTATAAAACAATACAATTAAATAGGTGATATATATGCGATTATCAGAACTTCAACACAAAGACATCGTAAACTTAGATGGAAAAAAAATAGGAAACATCATAGACGTAAAACTAAACCAAGATGGAACCCTAATATCATTAGTAATAGAAACCCAAAAGACCCTATTTAGAATAGGTTCCAAAGACAATGAAGAAGAAATAAGTTGGGACAAAATACAAAGAATTGGAGAAGACGTAATCCTAGTAAAAATTAATTAATAAATCAAACCAAAGAAATAATTAATCTGGACTAAAACCTATATTTTTTGGAATTTTGTGAAAAAAATGTCTAAAACAATCGGAAAAATGTGTAAAATTACATCAAAAACCATGGAAAAATGTGATGAATCCCCAAAATAATACTAATAATAGCACTAAATCCCTTTTAAATTAGAAAAATCATAAAAAGTATGCTACAATAAAAAAGGTGATACAAGTGAGAAAAAAAATCTACACAACAGCAACTATACTATGCATCATAGATCTAATAATAAAACAATTGATAACAAACTATCTGCCAGTAAAAGAAATAATACCAAACATCTTTAGCATATTCTTAACCCATAACACTGGGGCAGCCTTTTCTATCTTGAATAACAATCAAATAATTCTAATTCTAATCGCAGTAATAATTCTTATAATAATAGATAGAAAAATAATACCCAAAACAACAACAAAACTTGAAACACTATCAATATCAATGATAATCGGTGGAGCCCTAGGAAACCTAATAGATAGAATTATAAACAATTACGTAATAGACTACTTAAGCTTTAACATCTTTGGCTATCACTTTCCAGTATTTAACTTTGCCGATATCCTAATAACAATCGGAGCAATACTACTTGCAATCCAACTATTAAAAGGTGATGAAAATGAAAATAATACCAGAAAAAAATAATATAAGACTAGATACTTACTTATCTGAAGAAACAGAATACACAAGAAGTAAAATTCAAAAGTTAATAAAAGAAAACCAAATAAAAGTAAACGATAAAACAGTAAATGCAAGCTACAAAATAAAAGAAAATGATGTCATAGAAATAAATGAAATAGAAGAAGAAATAACAGACATCCTCCCAGAAAAAATGGACTTAGACATAGTCTATGAAGACGAATACTTAGCCATAATAAACAAAAAAAGTGGCATAGTCGTTCATCCTGCCGTAGGAAATAGAAACCATACCCTAGTAAATGGTTTATTATATCACTTCAACGAAATAAGCAATAAAAAAACCATAAGACCAGGAATAGTACACAGACTAGACAAAGATACAAGCGGTCTTATGTTGGTGGCAAAAAACGATCAAGTCCATGAAAAACTATCAAACATGATAAGAAAAAAACAAGTAGAAAGAAAATACTTAGCCCTAGTCTGGGGAACAGTAAGACATGACAAAGGAACAATAGACGCCCCCATAGGAAGAGACATAAACAATAGACAAAAATACACAGTAACAGATATAAACAGTAAAGACTCAATAACCCACTTCAAAGTAATAGAAAGACTAAACAATGCCACCCTAATTGAATGCACCCTAGAAACAGGAAGAACCCACCAAATAAGAGTTCACATGGCCTATATAAATCATCCCATTGTAAACGATGAAGTCTACTGCAACAAAAAATTAATAAACAAAGAATTTGGTCAAATGCTACACTCAAAAAGCATAAAACTAACACACCCAGTAACAAAACAAGAACTATACTACGAACAAGAACCACCACAAGAATTTATAGAAATAATAAATCAATTTAAATAGACACTTATTGTTGATATATAGAATGAGATAGGAGATTAAATGAATTAGAAACTAATAAATAAAAATAATCAACAATAAATGTCAATACCACTATATACTATATAAAAGTACAATGCAAATGAGCAAAAACCACATTTAGTATAAAAACAACCATTCAAATATAAAAAATGCTCTAAGACAAAATCAATTTTTAATAAAAAAAACACCTCAAAAAGTACTATTTTATATAAATTAAAAAAATTTAAAAATATTGCATTTTAGTTAAATATTTGATATAATCTAAGCATGAGCAGAGAAGTATATTTTAAATAAAATAAAATATACTAAAAAAGAGATATGCTAATTTGACGGTTAGTACTATCTCTGTTCTATGTTGATTTTTGTTTGTGAGAGAAGTACCACTCTTAGTTGAGTTGGTACTTTTCTCAAATTAATGTTTTGTTGCAATAATTAATAACAATAAAACAACGCAAAACGCTATTAAACTATACATAATTATAACCTTTCCACATAATTATCACCACCATTCTATGAACCCCCTTGGAGTAACATAGAACAGAGGAGTACCAACAATTAGCATATCTCCTAAAACAATAATAGCAAATATATATTCGTATGTCAATGAAAAATAAAAAGAAATAGGTACTTGAAAAAAGTATTTTTTTGTTATAGAATTAACTTATAAGAAACTAAGAGAGGAGGAAGAAATTTTATAATAAACATACATATGTCTATGAAATTTCTGAATTTTTTATGATAAACAAATATTCGTCTGGGGGGGGGGCAAAATACTACTAACCCTATAAATAAAAAAGGGAAAACAATAAAAATAATAT
>CAKOMW010000007.1 GCA_934096805.1 uncultured Bacilli bacterium
AATGAAGTAAAAGTATATTTAACAAAAATAGAAAATGGAGTAGAAACAGAAGTAATAACACCAACAACAATAGATAAGCTAAATAATTATATATTAAAATCACAAGAAGAAACATTCTCGAATAATAAAGGAGAAGTAACGACAAGTTATAGAATAAGAGCATGGATAGATTATAATGTTAATCCAGATAAGTTTAATAATAATAGTTATAGTTATAAGTTTAGAGTTAATGTAAATAATGAAGGTGCTCCAAAAGAAGATTATGCACTAAACTTTGCAAAGTCTAAAGTAGGAAAAAATGGTCTAGAACAAATAACACATACTATAGATAATACATTACAAGTAGATAATAATTTTGCAACAGAATATAGATACAGAGGAGGAGATTCTGTAGTAAAAAACTATGTAACATTTAATAATGAAATATGGAGAATAATCGGAGTAATACCAACCGAAGATACAAATGGTAATGTAGAAAATAGATTTAAGATAATAAAAGATGCTTCAATAGGAGATTATTATTGGAATGAAACACGAGATACAGCGACTAATTCGCTTAATAACTGGGTAACAGCAGATTTAAATGCATATCTGAATAATGATTATTATAATGCATTAAGTACTGATGCAAAAAATATGATAGGAACAACAAAGTGTTATCTTGGTGGATACAATACTTCAGAAACAACAACTGATGTAATGTGGCAATATGAAAGAAAGAATGATGCTAATCGAAGTGGATATTATTATGGTACAAATCCAGTAGTACAAAGTGATTCATCAAAAAAGATAGCAATAATGTATGCCAGTGATTATGGATATGGAGCATCAAAAGAATGTACAAGTAACTTAAATGATTATTATGATTCTGCAAATTGTAAAACAACAAATAATTGGCTAGACAAAAGTCAACATACATGGTTGCTTACGCAGCATTCAGACGATTCCGACCATGCTTTCCTTGTGCTCTCGAGGGGCCATGTCTTTAGCGGCTACAACGGCAAAATCAGCTACAACGTCAGCAGCTTCGAGTATGCGGTCCGTCCAGTCCTAAGTCTTTCATCTAACGTAAAGATTTCAGGTGGAGAAGGAACTTCTGGTAGTCCGTATACTCTTAGTATCAGTTGAGTAAGCATGAGCGAGCCTGCAAGGTAAAATCTTGCGGCGAGCAGTAGAAAATAAGATTAGCAAAAAGAAAGTTTCTTCATTATATATAAAACAATATTTTTAATAAAAAAATAAGAATCAAATTAGAAAATTCTCTTAAGGGAAATATCTATTTTGGTTCTTTTTTATGTATTAAAAACTATGATTAATAATGAATCTAGAATGGAATATATTTGTTATTTAATTGCTTCTTTGAATACATCTTGGTTATAGTTGTGTTCGCCAACGTTTAGTTCTTTTAGTCTTTTAGAGTTAATTAAGAAAAATAGTGTTTCTAATCTATCAGATCCGTCGCTCATTATGGGGTCATCCCAAGTTAAGTCTAAATGATACCATTTGTTGTCTAAATTTACTAAGTTCCAAATATGGGTTTTGCTTGATATTCTAATATTGTTTATATTAAATCTATATAGGAATATACTCATTAGATCTGAATAGGAGCTACATATACCATAGTGGTTTTGTAACATATAGTTTGCTTTGCTATATGTTGCATTGGGATTTTCATTTCTTATTTTATCGGTTGCATATTTATTGTTATCAATAATATAATCATGAATTGTTTTTATTTTTTGTTTATCAGTCATATTATCTTTTATTTTATCTTTTATTATTTTGTCTACTTCGTTGTTTATATAATTTATTTCATCTTCTGTATAGGTTTTTGTGATGTTTACTGATATTTCATTATATTTATTGTATAGAATATTTATTTTTGTAAATTGATTTAGAGGATGAACAAAGTTATTTATGTATGCTAGGGTGTTTTTGTCATTACTTATATTTGTTACATCATTAATGCAATTTTTATATTCTTT
Organism: uncultured Bacilli bacterium; assembly: GCA_934096805.1. Lineage (GTDB taxonomy): Bacteria > Bacillota_I > Bacilli_A > RF39 > UBA660 > JAEDJI01. The sequence goes on from CAKOMW010000007.1 coordinate 1,986, forward strand.
GCTACAATAAAAATTAAATGTTTTGTTGCCACTGTTGGCGATGGTATAAATTATGTTAATTAAGTCTTGTTTGTTTTCAGCAACAAAGTTGTCTGTGTTTTTAAAGTATGTATATTCGTTTTTGTTATAATATTCGTTTTTGTTAATAGTAATGTTTTCTTGTACTTTTTTTATGTTATCTCTATAGTAGATGTATATTTCATCTTTATAAAAATAAGTTAGTCCCATAATTGTTAAAGCAATTGTTAGTCCAATAATAAGAGTTGTTATTATTATTTTTTTCATTTTTTTAATCACCATTTATATTTTAGCAAAAAAAAATAAAGTAGGCAATCCTATCTTTATATTTATTTAGCAGCTTTCATTAATCTTGATTTTTCTCTAGCAGCTTTATTGGCATGAATTAAACCACTTGATACATTTTTATCAATTAATTTTATAGCATTTTTTACTGCTTCATCTTTTGCTTCGTTTGTTTTAATAGCAATTTTAGCTTTTTTAATAGCAGTTCTCATGCTTGAAATAGCAGTTCTATTCATTTCTCTTTTTTTAGCATCAGTTTTTACTCTTTTTTTAGCACTTTTAATATTTGGCATAATTTCACCTCACTTTTTAATCAATACTAATTTTACCAAAAAATAAACAAAAAATCAAATAAAATGTAATAAAAATTATAGTATTTTTTATAAATTGTATGTTTTAGTATTAAATTTTTAACTTTTTTTATACTAGTAATGGTGATAATATGAGGGAAATTGATTTATCAAAGTATAAAATTAGAACTGATTTAGTTGCAGATATTGTGTCTAATGAGGGTCTTTTGAATATCGAAGAAAAGGAAACTATTGATAATTGTATTGTTTCTAGGATAAATCTTGATAGTGATAATGCTGTTTTGATTAATAAAAAGGAAGGAGACTATATAACTATTTATTTTGATGATGTTACTGATAAAAATAATTATGATAGTGTTTTAAAGGTATTTATTAAAGAGCTTAGATCTGTTCTTTCTTTAACGGGTATTGGTACTGATGATACTTGTTTGATAATTGGTCTTGGTAATGATAAGTCTACCCCAGATAGTTTAGGTCCTAATGTTATTTCGGGTATTGAGGTTACAAGGCATATATATGAGCTTTTTAATTCATTGGAAGATGGATACCGAGTTGTTTCGGCGGTTGTTCCTGGGGTTATGGGGACAACTGGAATTGAAACTAGTGATGTGATTCATTCGCTTGTTGATGTAGTACGTCCTGATTTTTTGGTAGTTATTGATGCTCTTGCTAGTGATTCGATTGATAGGGTTTTAAAGACTATTCAAATAACTAATACTGGTATAAATCCTGGTTCTGGTGTTGGTAATCAAAGAAAGGAGTTTTCAAAAGAAGTGTTTGGTGTTCCTGTTATTGCGATTGGTATTCCGACGGTTGTTGATGCAGTTACAATAGTAAATGATACTTTTAATTATATGGAAAAGCATTTTAGTTATACGATTAATAATCGTGATAATTTAGTTAATAAACTTATTCCTTCTTCGATGATTAATTATTTAAGGGATAATAATTATAGTTTGACTTCTGGTGAGAAGACTTATTTTCTTGGGGCTCTTGGAGGACTTAATGATTTTGAAAAGAAGGCCTTGATACATGATGTTTTGACTCCGATTGGATATAATTTAATGGTTACACCAAAGGAAGTTGATTTTATAATGGAAAAGCTTTCTTCTTTAATTAGTAATGGAATAAATAGATCTATTCATAATATATAACGACAAAATATATGAATTTTATATTATAGAATTATTTTGGTGATAGTATGAAATTCATGAAGTTTATTTTTTGTCTTTTTCTTTTGTTTGTTTCTTTTTATTTTACGATTAGTGTTTCTTCGTCTTCTTTTTCTTTGTCTTCTCTTACTGATATAAGTAGTTGGGGTATTTTTAAGAATATATTTAAGAGTACAATGAATAGTAATACTGATAATATGTTTCTTCTACTTGGTAATTCTTCGAATGACGTGGTTTTGAATACTTTGGATTATAAAAATGATGATAAGGAAATGCTAGTTTATTTATATAATACTCATAATAGGGAAGAGTACGCTACTACTGTTTATGGGATTACTCCGACAGTTGTTGATGCTTCTTCGATGATACAGAATGAACTTTTAAAGTATTATGTTTATTCTTATGTTGAGGATATGGATGTTGTTGGTGAGATGTATAAGAAGAAGCTTAGTTATTATGATACATATGATATATCTAGGAGTAATATAATGAAAATAAGAAAGAAGTATCCTAGTATTGATTATATATTTGATGTTCATAGAGATTCAGTTACTAAGGATTTGTCCAGAGTAAAGATTGGTGATAAGAGTTATGCTAAAGTGATGTTTTTGATTGGAAAGAAGAATCCTAATTATAAAGAGAATGAAAAGAATATAGAAAAGATGGCTTCATATATTAATAAAAAATATCCTGGGGTATTAAGGAGTAATTATTATAATAAGTATTATTTTAATCAAGATATTTCTTCTAACGCGTTTTTAGTGGAAGTTGGAGGTCCTGATAATACTATTTATGAGCTTCATAATACGGCTTCGGTTTTAGCAGAAGCAATAGTTTATTTGATAAAGGGGGAATTATGAAAAGTACTTTGGTTAAGATTTTGATTCTTAGTTTAGTTGTTTTCTTTTTAGTTCTTGTTTTTGCACAGAGTAGTGGTTATTATCAAAGTAAAGAGACTAAAGCGAGGATTCTTACTGAGGAACAAGTAAAGGTTTTTGAAAGTGATGTTGCTAAAGGGAAAAAGGTTGATATTAATGATTATGTAGTGGATACGAATAAGGATTATACTAATAAAGTTAGTAATAATTTTTATAAAGTTTCGTTAAAGCTTGAAAAAGGAGTTGACGATGTAGTTAAATTTATATTTAAGAGTGCTTCAAAGGCTGTGAATGATTAGTTTTAAATTTTTTTTGTTTTCATATAATTAAGTGGTGATATTATGAAAAAAACTTTTCAGTTTATTGGGATAATTATTTTGATGTGTTTTAGTTTTTATTATACGGATAGAATGGTTCAGTTTTCTAAGAATCATGATCCTCTTATGGAACAGATAGTTAGTAAACAGGATGATTTTAATACTTATGCTTTGGAGTCGGTCTCGTATGATGACTATGTTTTGTCAGGAACAAAGGGTAAAGTCGTTGATGTGAATGAAAGTTATAAAAAAATGAAGAGTTTAGGTAAGTATAACGAAAATTTGCTTATTTTTGTTGATGATTTGCCTAGTATGGTTGTTTCTAATAATTTGGATAAGTTTGTCGTGGGAGTTAATACTACGAAGAATGATATTTCTTTAGCGTTCTTAGTGAGAGATGATTCTTTGATTTCTTCGGTTCTTGATATTTTGAATGATAATGGAGTAAGGGCTAATTTTTTTATAGATAATAAGATAGAGGATGATGTTGTCCGTGATGTTGTTTTGGGTAATCATTATATTGCTAATCTTGGGGATGATGAGGATTATAGTGGTGTTATTAAGAGTAATGCTCGTTTAAAGAAGTATACTAATTATGATATAAAGTATTGTTATTCTAGTGATTTAAATTATGAGATTTTAAATACTTGTAAAAAGAATAAAATGAGTACTGTTAAGGCTAAATATGTTTATGATAATTATTTGTATGAGAATATGAAGAGTAATTTAAGTAAGGGTAATGTTTATGTTTTAGAGATAAATAATTATATTGTAAATGAGCTTGATATGACGCTTAAGTATGTTAAACAAAAGGGTTATAGTTTTAAGAAGTTTGATGAATTTTTTATATAGGTTTTAATCAAGAAGATTAGTTTCTTGATTTTTGTTTTAGTTTACAGGTTTATTTACATAAAAATAGAATATTCTATGTATTTGTGATATAATTTAGTTGGAGGCTTTATGGAGGAGAGAATTCTTGATTTTTTAAATTATTTAAGGGTACAAAAAAATTATTCTATTAATACAATATCTAGTTATGAAAGGGATTTGCATGTTTTTAGGGATTATTTAAGTAAAGAGGGGTTATCTTATCTTGATTTGGATTATTCTGATGTAAGGCTTTTTTATAATTATATGGATGATATGAATTATTCTAAGAGTACTGTATGTCGAATGCTTAGTTCTATAAGAAGTTTTTACAAGTATTTATCTAGGAATGGGTATGTTAGTGTCAATGTTTTTAAGTATGCTAGTAATCCTAAGAAAGATAAATTGCTACCTAAGTTTTTGTATTCTAATGAGCTTGATTCTTTGTTTATGGTGCCTGATTTATCTACCCCTCTTGGGGTTAGGGATAGACTTATTTTAGAGCTTTTGTATTCTACGGGGATACGTGTTAGTGAGCTTGTTAATATTAAAATAAATGATTTCTGCTATGATGATTTTAGTTTGAAGGTTTTTGGAAAAGGTTGTAAGGAAAGAATTGTTTATTTTGATGATTGTACTTATTATTATTTAGAAAAGTATTTTTCTGTTAGACCTTTGCTTTTGAAAGATAAGGATGATAGTTCTTATTTGTTTCTTAATAAGAATGGAACTTGTTTGACTGATCGAGGTGTAAGACTTATTTTAGATAATATATGTAAGAAAAGTGATTTGAATGAGAAAATATCTCCTCATGTTATTAGGCATACTTTTGCAACTCATCTTCTTAATGAGGGGTGTGATATAACTACTGTAAAGGAACTTTTAGGGCATGAGTCTTTAAGGGCTACTCAGGTATATACGCATGTTACTAATGAGAGGTTAAAGGATGTTTATTATGAGACTCATCCAAGGAATAAGATTGATTAAAGGAGAATGTTATGAAATATAGTATAATTGTAAAGATATTAAAGGATAATGGTTTATTGATAGATTGTAGTAATATAGAGATGAATATTAAGTATTTATCTTACAATTCAAAGGATATAAAAGAAAATACTTTGTTTTTTTGTAAGGGTTTTTCTTTTAAAAGGAAGTATTTAGAGGAAGCTATTAGTAATGGTATAGTATGTTATATTAGTGAAACTGATTATCAGATAGATTTGCCTAAGATAATAGTTAGTGATATTAGAAAAGCGCTTGCAATTGTTTCACTTAATTTTTATCCTGATAAATTGTTTAAAATTGGTATTACTGGTACGAAGGGGAAGACTACTACTAATTTTTATATAAATAATATTTTAAAGCATCATTTGGGGTATAAACCTGGGATGCTTGCAACGCAGTATTTTTATGATGGTAAAAATGAGGGTGAGACTCATCTTACAACTCCAGAGAGTTTAGAGCTTCATAAGTTTTTTCAAGAAATGGATAAGAATAAACTTGGTTACGTAACAATGGAAGTTGCTTCTCAGGCAATAAAGATGAATAGAGTTTATGGAATGCATTATGATATTGGTTGTTTTTTAAATATTGGAGAGGATCATATTTCTCCTATAGAGCATGAGGATTTTGCTGATTATATGAGATGTAAGATTGAATTCTTAAAGATGTGTGATAAGGTTGTTATAAATAAAGATACTGATTATTATGATGATATTGTGGAAGAGATAAAGGATAAGGAGATTATTACTTTTGGTAATGATGATTCTTGTGATTATTATATTAAAGATGTTAATATTTTGGATGATAAAATAGATTTTAAAATAGAGCATAATGGTGAAACTAAGGATTATCACATAACTATGATGGGTTCTTTTAATGTTATTAATGCTACTTGTGCGATTGTAGTTGCTGATTTACTTGGTGCATCACAAGAAAGTATTTTAAAAGGACTTGATGAAACTAAAGTAGAGGGTAGAATGGATATGATTTGTGATGATATTGGTCCGGTCATTGTAGATTTTGCACATAATAAGATAAGTGCTGATGCTTTGTTTAAGTCTATTAAGAGTACTTATGGTGATAGAAAAATAATTGCGGTTTTTGGTTCTCCTGGTAAGAGAGGTATTAGTAGAAAGAGAGATTTGGGCACTTCTGCAGCGATAAATGCTGATTATATTTATCTTACTGAAGATGATGGTGGTGGTTTTGATGTTGTTGATATTTGTAAGGAAATAGCAACTTTTATCGAGCCTTATAAAACACCATATGAGATTGTTCCTGATAGAAAGACGGCAATTAGAAAGGCTCTTAGTGAAAGGAAGCAAGGTGATGTTTTGGTTATTCTAGGTAAAGGTTCAGAGGTTTATCAAGCTGTTTCATTAGGATATGCTCCTTATCAAGGGGACATGCCTATAGTTGAAGAATACATGAAAGAAGTTAAAAGTGAAGGAGGAAATGTATGAATAAGCTTAAAGTAAGTGAATTAGTATTTGCTCTTTCTGGTGAACTTATTAATGGTAATTTAGATTTTTTAATTGATAATGTTTCAATTGATAGTAGAAATGTTAATGCAAGTAGTTTGTTTATTGCAATAGTAGGTGAAGTACATGATGCTCATGATTTTATTTCTTCTGCTTATGATAATGGCTGTAGAACGTTTGTTGTTTCTAAAAGAGATTGTTTTTTTAGAGATGATATGAATCTTATTTTAGTGGATGATACGAAGAAGGCTTATGGAGATATTGCTAAGTATTATCGTGATAAGTTTTCTATTGATATTATAGGTATTACTGGTAGTACTGGTAAGACTACGGTTAAAGATATGGTTTATGGGGTTTTATCTACTAAGTACAAGACTTTGAAGAATTTACAAAATTTAAATAATGAAATTGGAGTTCCAAAGACTCTTTTAAGGCTTGATGATACTTATTCTAAGGCTATAATTGAAATGGGAATGCAAAAGAAAGGTGAAATTAAGTATTTAAGGGATATAGTTAGACCAAAGATTGGAATAATTACAAAGATTGGGACTGCTCATATAGAGTTTTTTGATAATCAAGATGGTATTTTTAATGCAAAAATGGAGATTGCAGATGGTTTTAATGAAGATAATATTTTAATAGTTAATGGTGATGATTCTTATCTTAAGAGGTTAAAGGAAAAAAATCATTTGTATAAACTTTATACTTATGGTTTTGATAGTGATAATGATTTGTATTGTAAAAGTTTTTCTATTAGTGATGTAGCAAGATTTACTTGTGTTTATAAAGGAAATTCATATGATTTTATGATACCTAGTCCTGCTAAACATAATGTTTTAAATGCAATGGCTGCAATTATGGTTGGTTTTCTTCTTGATATTCCTTATGAATTAATTAAAAATGGTCTTTCTTGTTATGAGGCATCAAATAACAGAATGGATATTTTTAAAATTCATGATATGCTTATTATTAATGATTCTTATAATGCTAATTATGATTCAATGGTTGCTATGCTTTTAGTTCTTGCTAATTATACGACAAGGAAAGTTGCTATTCTAGGAGATATGTTAGAGCTTGGTGATAAGAGTACTGCCCTCCATCAAAATGTTGCTAAGAGTTTTTTAGATAATAAAATAGATGTTTTAGTGACTGTCGGTGAGGAATCAAAAGTAATAGATGATTATGTTATAAGTCATGGTTTTGCTAAAAATATGGTTTTTCATTTTTCTAATGTTTCTGATTTGCTTGATAAGATTGATGGTATTGTAGAGGATACTGATGCTATACTTATTAAGGGTTCTAATGGAATTGGACTTTCTAAAGTAGCAGAGTATTTTAAGGAAAAGGTTTCTGATGAATAAGAATTATCAACTGGAAACGGATAATATTATAAATAGTTTGACTAATAGACCTAAGCTTTTGCTTCATAGTTGTTGTGGTCCTTGTAGTAGTTATGTTCTTCTTTATTTGAGTGATTATTTTGATATAGATGTTTATTTTTATAATCCTAATGTTTATCCAAAGGATGAATATGATAAAAGACTTAAGGAACAAATAAGACTTATAAATAGTATGGATAAGAAGATAGGCATTATTGAGACTTTGTATGATTTCGATAATTATAATAATTATATAAAGGGATATGAAAATGAAAAAGAGGGTGGCTTAAGGTGTCATCTTTGTTATAGGTTTAGAATGGAAAATGCGTGTTTATATGCAAAAAATAATGGATATGATTATTTTACAACAACGCTTTCTGTTAGTCCTTACAAGAATAGTAAAGTTTTAAATGAAATAGGAGAGCTTTTAGAGAGTAAATATGGTGTTAAATATTTATATAGTGATTTTAAGAAAAGAAATGGTTATAAAATGTCAATAGAACTTTCTAAAAAGTATAATTTGTATAGACAAGATTACTGTGGGTGTAAGTATTCTTTAAAATGAGGTGTTTTTAATGAGAGTAATAATTAGTGCAGGTGGAACAGGTGGACATATTTATCCTGCAATATCAATAATTAATAAGATAAAAGAGGAGTCTTTGGATAGTGAAATTCTTTATATTGGGACAACTGACAGGATGGAACGGGACATTATACCTAATTTAGGCATAAAATATATTGGAATAAATGCAAGTGGGATGTCTCATAATGTTTTGAAGATGGCTAAGTTCTTAAAGAATACTGCAGTTTCATATATTAAGTGTAGGAAGATAATGAAAGAGTTCAAGCCAGATATAGTAATTGGAGTTGGTGGCTATGTTACAACACCGGTTATTATGGCTGCACATTCACTTGGAATAAAAGTTCTTATTCATGAACAAAATAGTGTTCCAGGTAAGGCTAATCTTACTCTTAGTAAGTATGCTGATGCTGTTTGTATTTCAATGAAATCATCAGGTAAGTATTTTAATCATAAGAATGTTGTTTTTACAGGTAATCCTCGTGGAGAAGAAATTCTAAAGGGTAAGAAACTTGATAAAAAGAAATATGGTCTTGATAAAAATAAAAAATTGGTAGTAATAACGACAGGTTCTTTAGGTTCAAGCTTAATTAATAAAAAAATATTGGAAATGTTTCCGATGATTAAAGATAAGGATTATGAAGTATTTTTTATAACTGGTAAAAATAATTATGATGAAGTAGTTAGTTGTGCTTTGCCTAAGAATGTTCATGTTGAACCATATATGGATAATATGAATGAGTTATTGAAGGTTACTGATTTGATTATTTCACGAGCTGGTGCTACAATAATATCTGAGATTACAGCTTTAGGACTTTGTTCTATTCTTATTCCATCTCCTTATGTTGCTAATAATCATCAAGAGATTAATGCTTCTGATTTAGAAAAACATGATGCAGCAGTTGTTATAAAAGAAAAGGATTTTTCTGCTTCTTTATTAATGGAAAAAATAGATTTGTTACTTAATGATAATAAAACTAATATGATGATTAGAGAAAATGCTAAGAAAATGGGTGTTTTGGATTCTGCGACTAGAATATATGAGGAGATTAAAAAAATAATAAGCAGGTGATTTTATGCGAAAGGTTAAAAAGTTTTTAAAGGATGGGGGTTATTTTTTTAAAGAAGATGTTTCTTTTAAAGTTTTAACTACTTATAGGACTGGTGGTGTTTGTAAGTATGTTGTTTTCCCTGATAGTGTTGATAATTTGATTAAGTTACTTGATTTTTTAAAGAATAATAATGTTTCACATAAAGTTTTTGGAAATGGTTCAAATATTTTAGCTAGTGATAATGATTATAATGGTGTTGTTATAAAACTTAATAAATTAAATAAGCAGGAGTTTAAAAGAGGCGTTTTGTATGTTGAAGCTGGATGTAGTATGATTCAAATATCAGACAGATATTCAAAGATGGGTTATTACGGACTTGACTTCGCATGTGGAATACCGGGTACAGTTGGTGGTGCCATTTATATGAATGCAGGAGCTTATTTAAAGGCTATTGGTGATGTTTTGGTTGAAGTTACCTATTTAGATTCTGATAATTGTCTTAGAACTATTAAGAAAAAGAATATGGAACTTGGTTATAGAACATCAATATTTAAAACTAAACCTTGGATAATAGTAAGTGCTAAAATAAAGCTAAAAAAAGGTGATAAAGAAGACTTGATTGACTTACTTTCTGACAGAATGAGGAGAAGATCTAGTACCCAACCTCTTAACTATCCTTCAGCAGGGTCTGTTTTTAGAAATCCTGATGGTAATTATGCTGGTCATTTGATTGAGGAGTGTGGACTTAAAGGTAAGACAAAAGGAGATGCTTGTATTAGTGAGAAACATGCAAACTTTATTGTGAATAAAGATGAAGCTACCTCTAGTGATATAAAGTATCTTATGGATTTAGCAAAAAAAGAGGTAAAAAAGAAGTATAATATAGATTTAATAGTAGAGCAAGAATTATTTAATTGGGAGTAGATGCTATGGCAAAGAAAAAGAATAAAAAAAAGGGAAAAGTATTAAAAGTAGTTTTGTTTTTAGTATTGCTAGGTTTAATTTTTTATGTTATACCATGTTATTTACTTGATGTTAGAATTAATAATATATATGTAAAGAATAATAATGTTTTAACTGACCAAGAGATAATAGAAATGGCTCATCTAGAAGATTATCCTAATTTTTATAAGACTAGTATAAGTAGTATTAAGAAATCTATTGAAAGTAATTCTTTTATTAAAAGTTGTAAAGTGAAAAAAAGGCTTTTTAATAAAGTTGTTATTGAGGTAGAAGAGTATAGAGTTTTGTTTATCAGACTTGATACTAAAAAGATAGTTTTTGAGAATAAAAGCGAGATTGATTATGATGAAGAGATTTTAGATGTACCTTATCTTATTAATTATGTTCCAGATACGAAGTATGATACTTTAGTAAAAAAGTTGAATAAGATTGATGATGATGTTTTAAAAAAGATATCAGAAATAAAGTATGACCCTAATAAGTATGATGAAGATAGATTTATTCTTTATATGGATGATGATAATTATGTTTATGTTACTCTGCCTAAGTTTGATGTTTTAAATAAGTATAATGAGGCTGTTACTAAATTGGAAGGTAAGAAGGGGACTTTATATTTAGATTCTGGTAATTATTTTGAAATTAGAAAGTAGTAGATGCTTTGGAAAGCGTCTTTTTTTGTATAGTAAACTGTGAGAAGTTATTATTAATATTTAATAAAAATGATAATCAACTTCTTAAAGATTTAAGTAAGGGTGATGAGATAATGGAAAAGTATGTTAAGGAATCAAAAGAAGCAAGTGAACAAGATGAAGTAATAGGAATGTATGATAAAGAGTTACATGATGAAAGACTTCGTTTGGCAGAAAATGATGAGTACAGAGAAAAAGGCATCGAAGAAGGTATACAACAAAATCAAAAAGAAACTGCGCTTAAAATGCTTCAAAAGGGTTATGATATTACTGATATTTCAGAATGCACAGGTCTTTCATTAGACGAATTACAAAAATTGAAATAGATTAATTTCTATTTCTTTTTTTTACATTGATTAAAGCTCTTTTTATTATAATTTATATGTAATAATATTAAAAAATATAGAGTATGTTAAACTTTGGTTAAATTAATGCAATGTTTAGAAATGTTGTTTTGTATAAGGGAGAAATTATCTTAAAAAATGACTTTTTTTTATTTTGAAATTGGGTTATAATATTAAGAAGTAGGGTAGATTAATGACCTTGTATAAATATGTTTATTAGTAAATGATGCCTATAGATTGAGGTGATTTTTAATGAATTTTTTTAATAAGTTTAATAGGTTAAAGGTTAAGTATAAGGATAGTCCTAGTATTAAGATTAGTTTTTTACTTGGGGTTGTTTCTATATTATTAATATTTATTGGTAGTTCTTATGCTTTTATATTTAAGAGTGCATATACAAGTTCAATTAATAAAATTACTGCTGGTAATTTGGTTATGACTTTAGAGAATACGACTCCTGTTATTAGTATTGGTAATGCTGTTCCTACTCCTGATGATGTAGCTATTAGTAGTAGTGATTCTTATGGTTTTACTTTAAAGAATAATGGTAGTATTAATGCTAAGTATAAGATAAGTTTAATTAATAGTTGTGTTGTTGGTAATACATATACAGTGGGGTCTGATTCTGTTGTGGCTGATGTTTGTGTTCCTACTAAGTATATAAGGGCTGGGATAAGTAAAGATGGAGAGGATTATAAAGTACTTAGTCCTGATAGTAGTGGTAATATTATTCTTGATAGTAGTGTTTTAGGTAAATTAAGGAATAGTTCTTATAAGTTAAAGTTATGGTTGGATTATGATACACCAAATGAGTATAATGTAAAGGATAAAAATATTATTATAAGTGCTAAGTTACAATTATATAGTGAACAGACTACTGAGAATCCTGTTACTCTTGATAAGAGTGGAGCAAATGCACCAGAGATTACTAATAATATGATACCAGTGTATTATGATAGTACAAGTGCAGTATGGAGAAAAGCAGATGTTAATAACTTAGATAAAAATAATAAATGGTATGATTATGATAATAAGATGTGGGCAAATGCTGTTACTATTGATGAAGTATTAAAAAGAGAGAGTATTAGTAATGATAAAAGTGTTTCTTTAAGTAATGGTTCTGTACCGGTAAAAACGTATACTTCTTTTACGAGTGGTGGATATAATATTAATAATGCAAAGAGTTATACTAAGATAACAGTTAATATTAATACAGCAGGGACATTTGGTTTTAAAGCTACTGTTTCTAGTGAGGCTAGTTTTGATAAGTTAACTGTTACAGTAAGTAAAAATGGTGGGACAGCAACAACAGTTGCAAGTGCAATAAGTGGTGATGGTACTAGTAAAACGTATTCTAATACAGCATCAGTGGGGGATGTATATGTTATAACGGCTCAGTATACAAAAGATAGTAGTGGTCATAAATATAATGATAATGGAGTACTTGATACATTTACATATCCTGATAGTACTGAGGTAACATATACAGATAGTTCTACAGCTGGAGGTACTTCTGGACAAGATTGGACGGCAAGTGGTGAGACTAGTTCTACAAAAAGTGGTGTTAAGGTAGGAAATGGTATAGCTTATAATGTTAGTACTAAAAAGTACTATTTAAATGAAATTAGTACTACTACTGTATCTGGTTCGTTGGTTGGAAAGTATATATGTCCAACAGTTACAGATACAACATGTGCTACACCATATAAAATATTAGAAGCATCAAGTACAATAACAAAAGTAGATGAGTATAAAATGAATTTGATGGCACGTAGTGATTTGGTTAATGCTAAAGTAGGAACAGAGATACCAATGAGTGATATAAATGCAATGTGGGTGTGGATACCAAGGTATACTTATACATATCTTTATACGAGAACTCCACAAGAAATAAAGATAAAGTTTGAAAGTGGTACGAATAGCAGTGGTACAATAAGGTGTGTTGACACAGTAACAGGAGGAAGTACAACAACATCACAAACATGTGCTGATGCGGATGGGAATTTGAAAGCAGGAACTAGTACATATACTCATCCAGCATTTACATTTGGAGATGATGAATTGGAAGGATTATGGGTAGGAAAGTTTGAGAGTAGTGCAACAGAAATACCAACAAACACTTCAACTGCAGAGTCTATTGTTGTGATAAAGCCTAATGTTAATGCTTTAACATATAAAGCATTGTCTTATATGTTTAGGGATGCAAGACAAATGGAGAAGGCAAGTAATGTGTATGGTTTTCCACAAAGTAGCAGTACAACATTTAATTGGAATGGTAATTTAACTGGGGATACAAATAAAATAGATACACATATAATGAGAAATGCAGAATGGGGAGCAGTAGCTTATCTATCGCATAGTAAGTATGGAAGATGTACAGATGGTACATGTGAAGAAATAACGACTAATAACTGTAGTGAGAAAATAACAGGAATTGGGGCAGATGAAGTAAGTGCTGGTCAATCTTCAACGACATGTACAACAGATAAGAATAAATATAATGGAGAGAGTGGATTAAAAGCAAGTACAACAGGAAATGTATATGGTGTATATGATATTGCTGGAGGTTCATATGAGTATACAATGGGAAATATGGTTAACTCTTCTAATGAATTTTATACATCAAGTGCTGGAAATTGGAGTACTTCGACACATCCTTTAGAAAAATATTATGATAAATATACATATAATACAAATATGACTACATATGCAAGAGGACGTCTTGAAGATGCTATAAAGGAAATGATGCCTTCAGTTGTTTCGGGTAATACATGGTACTCGGATTATGCTCGTTTTCCTTATTCGTCTGACCCATGGTTCCGACGTGGTGGAGGATATTACAGTGGTGTCAGTGCAGGTGCTTTTGGTTTTAGCTATAGTAATGGTAATGCTAATTCAGATAATTCATTTAGAGTTTGTCTTGATATTTTAAATTGATTAAAAAATAAAAATGGTACTTGAAAAAGTGCTATTTTTATTATAAAATTAAACTGTAAAAACTAAAGAGGAGGAAAGGTGTAAACAAAAAATCACGTACAACATGCACGCACCTAATAAGTAATATGAAAAACAATTATTCGCTATGGGGGGGGGCAAAATACTAGTAATAAAGTAAAACAAAACCCTTTATTTAAAGATATAAAAGAATATAATAAATATCTATTAAGTTTAGTAGGTATTCTTTTTCTTGTAACAACAGGAGTAATCTCTTATAATTTAACAAATGCATCATATGCAAAGTGGAGTAATAGTGTGGAGTCTAAGAATGTGTTGAAACTTAGTGTTAATGCTCCTAATTTAGATGAAAGTGGTGCCAATAAACCAGTAATTACAAGCAATATGATACCAATATATTATGATGAAACAAATGCGGTGTGGAGAAAAGCAGATAAGAACAATAGTAAAGAAGAATACAAATGGTATGATTATGATAATAAGATGTGGGCAAATGCAGTGACTGTTACGGAAACTAATAGAAGTACTTATCTAAGCGCAGATGCGGGTACAGAAATATCAATGGATGATATAAATACAATGTGGGTATGGATACCAAGATATACATATACTTATTTAAATACAAATACACCACAAGAAATAAAGATAAAATTTGAAAATGAAACAGAAAGTAGTGGTACAATAAAATGTACTGATGCAATTGGACAAACAGATAGCAATGGGAATCTTATATCACAAACATGTACAGATACAGCAACTGGAAGCTTAAAAGCAGGAACAAGTACTTATACTCATCCAGCATTTACTTTTGGAGATACAGAATTAACAGGATTATGGGTAGGAAAGTTTGAGAGTAGTGCAACAACAATACCAACCTCAGGTTCGTCAACAACAGAGTCAACAGTAATAATAAAACCAAAAGTGCAGTCATTAAGATATAAGGCAGTATCATATCAATTCAGAGATGCAAGACAAATGGAGAAAGCAAACAATGTGTATGGATTTCCACAAAGTAGTAGTACAACATTTAATTGGAATGGAAATCTTACTGGAGATACAAATAACATAGATACACATATGATGAAGAATACAGAATGGGGAGCAGTAACGTATCTATCACATAGTAAATATGGAATAAATAAAGAAATAGCAATAAATAGCCAAAATACATATAAAACAGGATGTGGACCTCAGTCAAGTGGTTCAACATCATCGGGCTCAACATGTAATGCATATAATACAAAATTAGGACAAACTGCAAGTACAACAGGAAATGCATATGGAGTGTACGACATGAACGGTGGTTCATCCGAATATACAATGGGCAACATGGTAGACTCATCTAATCAATTTTATACATCAGGTGCCAGTAATTGGAGTACAACAACATATCCATTAGCAAAGTATTATGACAGTTATACATTTAGTTATGATAATACACCTTATACGAGGGGAAGATTAGGAGATGCAACAATAGAAATGGAACCTTCATCTAGTTCTAAAACAACATGGTATTCAGATGGCGCCGGCTTCCCGAACTTTGAGAACTCTTGGTTCCGGCGTGGGGGCTACAGCGGTGATGGTACGGGCGCGGGTGCTTTCCAGTTCTACTACAGCGGTGGTTCTGCGCTCAGTGCCGACTCGTTTCGGGTGTGCCTTGGCGCTCTGGACTGACGAAATCGGACCCTTTTTACTTAACTGTGTCTGACGTGGTTAATTAGTGTAAATAAATGAGACTTAATCTTCTAAATGATTAGGTCTTTCCGCACATCGCTTGTCTCAGAGGCCTCTTAAGCCAACTGCACATTCGTTTGCACTTGACAAAAGCTTAATCCAAATATAAAATAAAGATAGTGTTATTTAATATTTATATAGTATATTTAACATAAATAATTTTAATGGAGGTACGTATGAGTAAAACAATATTCTCCATTTTAATGATCATAATTGGATTAGGTTTAGGAGTAGGACTTTCATTTCTAATAAATGCTCTTAGGGTTTCTAATGCTTCTAAAAAGATAGAAATATTATCTGAAAAAGCAAGAAAAGAAGCTGAAAAAGTAAAAAGAGATTTATTGCTTGAGGCTAAAGAAGAAAAACAAAAGTTAAAAATTGAAGTTGATAAAGAAATAAAAGAAAAAAAATTAGAAATTAAAGATCAAGAAAATCGTCTTATTCAAAGGGAAAAGAATATGGATAAGAGAGATGAAACTTTTCAAAAGAGAGAACAATTACTTGATGAACGTGAAGAAAAACTTGGTGAAAAGCAAAGAAAGATTCAAAGTGATCAAGAAGAAATGGATAAATTGAAAGAAGAACAGATTAAATTGCTTTCTAAAATAAGTGGTCTTGATAAGGATAAGGCTCACGAAATGATTATGAAGAAAGTTGAAGAAGATATGTCTAGTGAAATAATGACATATATTAAGGAAAGAGAGGATGAAGCTAAGATTACTAGTGATAAGAAAGCTCGTGAATTATTAGTTTTATCTATGCAAAAGTATGCTTCTGATGTTTCTAATGAACAGACTGTGTCGACAATTGCTCTTCCTAATAATGAAATGAAAGGAAGAATTATTGGGAGAGAAGGAAGGAATATTAGGACTATTGAGGCTATAACTGGAGTAGATCTTATTATTGATGATACTCCGGAGGCTATTGTTATATCGTCTTTTGATCCTTTAAGGAGAGAGATTGCTAAAATAACAATTGAAACTTTAATAAAGGATGGAAGGATTCATCCGACAAGAATTGAAGAAGTTTATGATAAAACAGTTCGTGAAATGAAACAAAAGATAATTGAAATTGGTAATGATGCTATTTTTGAGCTTGGACTTACCAAGATTGATAATGATTTGATTGAAATAATTGGTAAGCTTCATTTTAGGACTAGTTATGGACAAAATGCACTTAAGCATTCTCTTGAAGTTGCTCATTTGGCTGGTATTATGGCATCTGAGTTAGGAGAAAATACTGCTCTTGCAAAGCGTGCTGGGTTGCTTCATGATATTGGTAAGGCAATTGACCATGAGGTTGAAGGTAGCCATGTTGAAATTGGGGTTAGTATTGCTAAAAAGTACAAGGAAAATCCTGTTATAATAAATGCAATTGCTTCACATCATGGTGATAGCGATGCTACTAGTGTTATTTCGTCACTTGTTCAAATAGCGGATGCTTTATCTGCTTCTAGACCTGGTGCTAGAAATGATTCTTTAGAAAATTATTTAAAGCGTTTAGAACAACTTGAAGATATTGCTAAGGGTATAAAAGGAATTGATAAAAGTTATGCTCTTCAAGCAGGTAGAGAATTACGTGTTTTAGTTAAACCTGAAGAAATTGATGATTTAACTGCACATAAGATAGCAAGAGAAATAAAGGAAAAGATTGAGGATAATATGCAGTATCCTGGTACAGTTAAAGTTACTGTAATTCGTGAAACAAGAGTTCAAGAAGAGGCTAAATAGCTTCTTTTTTTAATAATGCTTTTTATTTTTGATATTTTATAGTATAATAAAGTTGTTTTTAAGGAAGTGTTTTAATGGAATACGTATACTTAGGTAGAATAACTAATACTCATGGTTTAAAGGGTGAGGTAAGAATAAGGTCTAATTTTAAATATAAGGATAAGGTGTTTAAAAAGGGTTTTGTTCTTTATATTGGTAGTTCTAAGGTTAAAGAAGTAATAAATAGTTATAGACCTCATAAGGAGTATGATATGGTTACTTTGTTAGGTATTGATGATATAGAAGAGGTTTTAAAGTACAAGGGAAGTTTAGTTTTTATAAATAAAGATGACTTGAATCTTGGAACTAATGAATATGTTTTTGAGGATTATATTTCTTGTAAGTGTTATTTTAATAACAAAGAGATAGGGATTGTTGATACAATTGTTGATTCTGGTAATGGTAATTATTTGTTTGTATTGGATAATGGAAAGTATATTCCTAAGAATGATAATTTTATTGAGAGATTAGATTTGGAGAATAAAAAATTGTATTTAAAGAATCTGGAGGGTTTGATATGAGAATAGATATTTTGACTTTGTTTCCGGAGATGTTTACGGGTTTTCTTAATGAGTCGATAATTAAAAGGGCAATTGATAAGAAAATAGTGAATATAAATATAATTAATTTTAGGAATTATACGACTGATCCTCATAATAAAGTGGATGATACGCCATTTGGTGGTGGTGCTGGAATGGTGCTTATGCCTCAACCTATTTTTGATGCTGTAGAGGATATTAGGACTGATGATTCTTTTGTTGTATTGCTTACTCCTTCAGGTAAGACGTATAATCAAAAGATTGCTAATTGTTTTAAAGGAAAAAAACATTTGATACTTATCTGTGGACATTATGAAGGATTTGATGAGAGAGTTAAAACTCTTTGTGATTTAGAAATTTCAATTGGGGATTATATTTTAACTGGAGGAGAAGTGGCTGCAATGGCTATATGTGACTCTACTGTTAGGTTACTTGATGGTGTAATAAGTAAAGAATCGCTTCAGTCAGAATCGTTTGATGGTGATTTGTTAGATTATCCAGTGTATACAAAACCAAGGGATTTCAGAGGAATGTTGGTGCCGGATGTGTTACTTAGTGGTAATCATAAGGAGATAGAAGAATATAGGAAAAGGGAACAAATAAGACTTACAAATGAAAAGTTAGGGGAGTGATTTTATGGCAATTTCAAAACGTTTTGTAGTAAAAAAGGAAGCTAAGGAAGAAACTATAACTTATATGGAATATGAAAAATTAAAGGGATATAATGTAAAGCCTAAGGATTCCCTTAAGTTAGAGGATATGATTAATGTAAATGAAATGATTATAATTAATCCTAGTTTGATAGAGAAGTTAGTGGATAAGAAATGTAAAAGAAAGTTTGAGAAAATTATTATGATGTTGTCTTTGATTTATGATGAGACTTCAGATGATGAGGCTCCGATTGAATTAGTTCTTGACGAATTAGAAAAGTTTAAGACGATGTTAAGGAAAAAGTATAAGGAATATTTAAAGCATGAGGTATATAAGCTGTATTTAAAGAAGATAGAAATATTAAAGGCAGAGGCTAAACTTAGACTTGATTTTATAAGAAGTAATGTTTATGAAGAAAAGAAAGGTAAGAAGGGCAGATAAAAATGAAAGATAAGAAAGTTATATTTATGGGGACTCCTTTGTTTGCGGTTGGAGTTTTAGAAAAATTAATTGAGTATACGACTGTTGTGGCGGTAGTAACGCAGAGGGATAAAGAAGTGGGAAGAAAGAAAATTCTTACTCCTTCTGCTGTTAAAAAGATTGCTTTAGAAAATAATATAAAAGTGCTTACTCCTGATAGGATAAGGGATAGTATTGATGAAATTAATTCTATAGATTGTGATATTATAGTAACTTGTGCATATGGACAAATAATACCAGAGGAAATACTTTATCATCCAAAATATAAAACTATTAATGTTCATGCTTCTCTTCTTCCTAAGTATAGGGGTGGTGCTCCTATTCAAAGGGCAATAATGGATGGTTGTGATATTACTGGTGTTACGATTATGTTTACTGATAAAGGAATGGATACTGGTAATATAATAAGTAAAAAAGAAATAAATATTAATATTAATGATGATATAATTAGTTTGAATGATAAGTTATCAATGCTTGGGGCAGAGCTTTTGATTGAGACTTTACCAAGTATATTTGATGGTACTTGTTGTAATATAAAACAGGATGATAGTCTTTCTTCGATTGCTAGATTGATAACTAGAGATGATGAAGAACTTAATTTTGATGATGATGCTATTAATGTTTATAATAAAATAAGAGCTTTGTCTAATATTGGTGCTTATGTTAAGCTTAATGATTTTAATATGAAGATATTTAAAGCTGAAATTGGTGATAAATCTTCTTTGGAACCTGGGTGTGTTACAATGGATAAGAGTATTAGAATATCTACTAGGACTAAAGATATAATAGTTTTAGAGTTGCAGATTCCTGGTAAAAAAAGAATGCTTGCTAAGGATTACTTGAATGGAAAAAAAACTAAATAATTATATTGGGGGAATTAGGATGAATGATAATTTAAAAATAGCATTGGTTTTAAGAAAATTAGATGCTTTAAAGGATAAGTATGCTATCTTGAGCATGGGCTTTGCTAAGGATTATGGTGATATTGCAGAGTTCCATTCTGAAGAGCTTGGAAAGACTGTGTATCCGGTCTTTGATGGATTTGAGGATACGTCTGTTTTCTTTCTTACTAAGGAAAAGGTTCTTGATATAAAGGAAAAGCTTAGTAATAATCAAAAATTATTAAATTTATATGATGATAGTGTTAAAACTTATAGTATGGTAAAGGTTACTGAAGTTGGCGATGATAAGTATGATATTCAACCTGTTAGAATAATTACTGATGAGGAATTGTTGGAGCTTACTTATGCTTTAGATGAAGATGAATATGAGTATAAGCCACTTATGGATATTGATTTGGTTTATGAAAAATTAAAAGAGTCTATAGTGGGACAGGATGATGCTATTAAGCAAGTGCTTTCTACGGTTTATTTTAATCAAAAGCTTTTTGAATCTGATTTACCTGATGATAAATTAAGAAGTTTAAAACAAAATATTTTGGTAATCGGGGATACTGGTACGGGTAAGACAGAGATGATCAAACAAATGGCAAAGGTTCTTGATATTCCATGTGTTATTGAGGATGCTACTCAGTATACTATTGAGGGATATAAGGGACTTTCAGTTGATGACATGTTTAAGCATTTATGTATGAGTGCAGATTATGATTTGGAAAGAGCTCAAAGAGGTATTTTAGTAATTGATGAAATTGACAAAAAGAGCTCTAATGGAGATGTGTCACAAATAGCCACTAGTGGTGTTCAGTATTCATTATTGAAGTTACTTGAAGGGACAAAGTATTTTGTTCCAGCAGATAAAGAGTATGATTTGGATCCGTTTGAGTTTGATAGTGCACGTCTTACAGTTATTTTATCTGGCTCTTTTAGTTCTTTAAAGGAAGAAAAGGATAAAGTAATAGGCTTTGAAGCTAATTCTAATGAAGTACAAAAGTATAATACAAATGAACTTAAAAAGTCAGGAATTGTTCCAGAATTATTAGGAAGAATGTCTAAGATAGTGTATCTTAATAGTTTGTCTAAAGATGATTATATAAAGATACTTAATGAATCTAATTTGAGTGTTCTTAATTTGACTGATGATTTTTATAAGTCCCTTGGTATTAATGTTGTTTATACTGATTCTTTTATTGATGAGGTAGCTAGACTTGCTTTGACAAGGGATAGTGGTGCCAGAGGTCTTAAAACTGTTTTTGATGAGGCACTTGGAAAGATAGAGTTTGAATTGTTAAAGGGAAATGTGGAACAAATTATTTTTAATAGTGTTGATAATATAGAGATTATAAGGAAAGAAGAAAAAACTCATGAAAAGGTGAGAGTGAGAAAAGGAGAACTTTAAGGGTTCTTTTTTGTTGATGTTCTCATTTATAGAATAATATTGTATAGGTGATTATGGTGTTGCTTATTATATCAAGAACGTGTTTTGGTTACTTGTTGCTTTTTTGTGGTTATTTGTGATATAATTTATGTGGTTGCTTACTTTGATATTAATATAAGGATATTAAAATGTAAAAAAAATGAAAGGAGAAATTATGAGTAAAATAAAAATTTTTGGTCTTGGAGGACTAAATGAAAATGGAAAGAATATGTATATTGTCAATGTAGATGATAATATATTTGTTTTTGATGCTGGGTTAAAGTATCCAAGTTCTAATATGCTTGGTGTTGATTATATAATACCTAATTTTGATTATTTAAAAGAAAATAGAGATAAAGTTCGTGGTATTTTTATTACTCATGGACATGAGGGGAATATGGGTGCGATTTCTGATATTCTTAAGGAAATGCCTGATATTCATGTTTATGCTACTAAATTTACAATGAATTTAATTAAGAAAGAGCTTAGTGAGCTTAAGATTGAAGCGACTAATTTGAAAGAGATAAGACCACATTCTAAACTTGATGTTGCTGGTTTTTCAATTTTCCCAATAGAGGTTACACATTCTATACCAGAGAGTGTTTTATATGTTTTATATACAGATGATGGTGCTATTGTTTATGCTACTGATTTTGTTTTTGATTCTACTATGTTGGGTTCTTATAAAACTGATATTGGTAAGCTTGCATATGTTGGTAAACAAGGGGTGCTTTGTTTACTTTGTGAGTCTTGTTATGCTTATAGAGAAGGGCATACAAGTCCTAGTCATAGAATTGCATCAAAGATGTGGGATATTTTAAATAATACTGATGAAAGAATTATTATAAGTCTTTATCCTGATCATATATATAGATTACAAGAAATATTTGATTCTGTTGCTAGAACAAAAAGAAAGATTGTTCTTATGGGAAAAAGGCTTCAGGAAGTTGTAGAGTATTCTATAGATAATAATTATTTAGATATAGATAAGAGTATTATTGGTAATTTGTCTAATATAAAAGATAAAGATGCTGTTGTTATTGTTTGTGATGACAAGGAAAAAGAAGTAGCTAGTTTGGAAAAGATTATTAATGGGTATGATAAGTATATTAAGTTAAAAGCTGGGGATACAGTGTTTCTTTCAGAGCCTGTTTATCCTGGTAATGAAAAGATTATATCTAAGATAATTGATGATTTATCAAGACTTGATGTTGAAGGAATAAGCTTATCTATGAAAAAACATGTTTTACATCATGCTTCTAGTGAAGATTTAATGCAAATGATTAATCTTATGAATCCTAAATATTATTTTCCTGTAAGAGGTGAATATAGGTATCAATATATGAATGCTAATGTTGCTGAGCTTACTGGTATGAATAAAGATAATATTCTTTTAAAACTTAATGGTGATGTAGCAGAGTTTGATAATGGTACTTTGGTAGAAAGAGGGGAACACATTAAAGTAGATGAAGTTTTAATTGATGGTAATAAGTCTGATGATATTGGAGAATTAGTATTAAAGGATAGGCAACTTTTAAGTAAAAATGGAATTGTAATTGTTTCGGCAACTTTAGATAAAAAGAGTAAAAAGATATTGGTTGAACCTCAAATAATTACAAGAGGATTTATTTATGTAAAAGATAATTTAGATATCATTGAGCATACTGAAAAACTTTGTAGAGAAATAATACTCGATTTAGTTGTTCCTAATAAAAAGGTTGATTTTACAGGGTTAAAGATAAAAATAAGGGATGTTCTTAGTCATTATTTTGAAGAAGTGACTGGTAGTGTTCCAATGATTATAACTGTTATATCTGAGATATAGTGTAAAGTAAGACAAGTGTTGACAAACACTTGTTTTTATTTTTTTATTTTTTTATTTTTTTTATAAAAAAATATGGACAATATATTATAAAGATAGTAGAATTGTGGTAGACAGTGGATGATAGTGGTAGAAAGTGGTGATTTCTATGTTAATGGGTGAATACCATCATAATATTGATGAAAAAGGAAGAATTATTATTCCTTCTAAGTTCCGTGAGGATTTAGGAGATAAGGTAATCGTAACTCGTGGGTTAGAAGATTGCTTATTCCTGTATTCAGAAAACGAGTGGTCGCAAATAGTTTCTAAATTAAAATCTCTACCATTCACGAAGAAAGATGCAAGAAGTTTTACAAGAATCTTCTTATCGGGAGCCACTGTTTGTGAATTTGATAAACAAGGCAGAATTAAAATTACTTCTCCACTTGGTTCTTACGCCAATCTTGATAAAGAATGTGTCATTATTGGCGTAAATGACCGATTGGAAATATGGGATATTAACAAATGGAATAGTTTCTTCGATGATAATAGAGAAAGTTTATCTGATTTAGCGGACCATCTATTTGAAAGTGATTTTGGTGATTGATATGTTACATAAGAGTGTTTTACTTAAAGAAGCAATTAACTTTTTGGATATAAAAGATGGTGGAATTTATGTAGATATGACTTTGGGTTATGCAGGTCATTCAAAGGAAATATTAAAAAGAAATAAAAAGGGGTTTTTATTCGCCTTTGATAAGGATGTTGATGCTATTAGTCATAGTGAAAAAATATTGGATGAAATTGGTAGTAATTATAAAATATTTAATACTGGTTTTATCAATATTAAGTCTTGTTTGGAAGAAGAGGGTGTATCACTTGTTGATGGAGTACTTTATGATCTTGGTATTTCATCACCTGAAATTGATCAGGATAGTCGTGGCTTTAGTTATATGCGTGATGCAAGACTTGATATGAGAATGAAGCAAGATAGTTCTTTATCTGCTTATGATGTTGTAAATACTTATTCTTTGGAAGAACTTACTAGAATATTTAGAGAATATGGAGAAGAAAAACATGCTCTTCGTATTGCTAAAGAGATTATAAATGTTCGTAGCGAGAAGGCTATTTCTACTACTTTAGAGCTTGTGGATATTATTGATAGATGTATTCCATATAAAGAAAAGAGAAATGGACATCCTGCTAAAAAAGTGTTTCAAGCAATAAGAATTGAAGTGAATAATGAGTTAGAAGAATTTGAAAAGTCTTTAAGAGATGCTTTGAAGATTCTTAAAGTTGATGGAGTGATTTGTGTTATTACTTTTCATTCTTTAGAAGATAGAATATGTAAGAGAGTATTTAAAGAAGTAAGTGATGTGGATCCTTTGGTGAAAGGGGTTCCTAATATTAATGAAGAATTATTACCTGATTATGTTTTGGTTACAAAGAAGCCAATTGTTCCTACTGATGATGAGGTTTCTAATAATAGTAGGGCTCGTTCTGCTAAGCTTAGGGTAATAAAAAGAATAAAATAGGGAGGAAATGTATGAAAAAAAGAAAGAAGAAAAAGTTATCTGGTTTTGAAAGAAAATTATTGTTTTTGACTATTGTTTTAGTACTTTTTTCTCCATTTGCTACAGTGTGTGCTTCTTCAATGCTTTCTAAGGCTAATTATGAGGTTGAAGTTACTCGTGAAGAGGTTGCAACTCAAGAAAAGTCTAATGAGAGTTTACAAATGAAAATAAATGAGTTGGCGTCTTTAGAAAACTTACAAAAGGTTGCCAAAAAGGTAGGATTGAGTTATACTAGTAATAGTGTTAAGACGATAGAGTAGGTGATTTAGATGGATAAGAACAAAAATATTAAGATGATTAATTTCTTTTTAGTTTTTGTTCTTTTTTCTTTTTGTTTATTTATATTTGTGCTTTGTAATATAGTGTTTGAAAAAGAGTATGAGGGAACTGACTTAAAGAAGTTTGCAGATAGTCGTAGTGTTGTTTCAAAAACGATTAATGCAAAAAGAGGTAGTATTTATGATTCTTCGGGTGATGGGCTTGCTATAAATGTTTCTTCATATACGCTTATTGCTTATTTGGATGAATCACGTAGTAAGGGTGAGGATACTTTATATCATGTTAAGGATAAGAAAGCTACTGCTAAGGCACTTTCTAAAGTTATTAAAATGTCTTATGAAGATATATTGGATATTTTAAATCAAAAGCTTTATCAAGTTGAGTTTGGTAATGCTGGGAAAGGTCTTACTGAGCTTGAGAAGGATGCGATTAAGGAGCTTAATTTGCCTGGGATAGATTTTATTGCGGATGAAAAAAGGTATTATCCAAATGGGAATTTTTTATCTCATACTTTGGGGTATGCTAAGAAAAATGATAATGGTAAGATTGCTGGAGAATATGGTCTTGAATTGCTTCTTGATGATGTTTTGTCTGGGACTGATGGTTATACGACTTATCAAAAGGATTTAAATGGATATAAGATTGCTGGTACAAAGGAAATGACTAAAAAAGCAGTTGATGGTAATGATGTTTATTTAACTATAGATTCTAATGTACAGTTTTTTGTTGAAGAGGCTATTTCTAATGCTAAGGATAAGTATGATTTTTCTTGGATGGTTGTGGTGCTTTTAGATGCTAAAACAGGTAAAGTGATTGGTCTTAGTCAGACTCCATCGTTTGATCCTAATAAAATGAATGTTAAGGATTGGAATAATTATGCTGTTTCTTATGCTTATGAACCAGGTTCGGTTATGAAAACTTATACTTATATGGCCGCTATGGAGGCTGGTGTTTATAAAGGTAGCGATAAATTCTTGTCTGGTAAGTATGTTACGTCTGATAAAACAAAGATATATGATTGGTTAAAGTCTGGTTTTGGTAATATAACTTATGATCAAGGTTTTGCTTATTCTTCGAATGTGGGAATTATTAATTTGCTTGATAAATATATTAATAAGACTATTCTTTATGATTATTTTGAAAAGCTTGGTTTTGGACAAAAGACTGGTATTACTCTTGCTAATGAGGCTAAGGGTAGAATAGCATTTAAGTATGAAACTGAAATATTTAATGCTGGTTTTGGACAAGGTATCACTACTACTCCAATGCAACATGTTCAGGCTCTTACGTCTTTGGCTAATGATGGTGTTATGCTTAAGCCTTATATAATTGATAAGGTTGTTTCTGCTAATGGAAAAGTTGTTTATACAGGAAGAAAGGAAGAAATAGGAACGGTTGCATCGCATGAAACGGTTTCAAAAATGAGGGATTTGATGTATAATGTAGTTCATTCTTCTTCGCCTTATGCTACTGGAACTGGTTATTATATGAAAGGTTATGATTTGATTGGTAAAACGGGTACTGCTCAGTATGTTAGTTCTAGTACAGGTCGTTATTATAGTGATGAAAGTCGTTCGATTAAGTCTTTTGCGGGTATGTGGCCTAAGGATGATCCAGAAGTTATAATTTTTACATCAGTGAAAGATCCTTTGTATGGTAGTTCTAAGGCTCTTACTTATACTACTAAGCAAATAGTTAAGAATGTTAGTAAATATTTAGAAATATATGATTCTAAACAAGAAAAGGTAATTAATAATTTTACTGTTAGTAATTATACTAATAATAAAGTGTCTAGTGTCAAACAAATATTGAAGAAAAATAAAGTTGCTTCGTTAGTGTTTGGTGATGGTAATAAAGTTGTGGGGCAATATCCTAGTAAGGGTAGTGTTGTTAATAAGAATGATGTTGTTATTTTGGTTACTAATTCTGATAGTTATATTTTGCCCGATATGAAGGGGTATAGTAAAAAACAGACTAGGGCTATTTGTGATTTGCTTAATTTGAAGTGTACATTTAAGGGATATGGTTATGTTGATAGTCAGTCTATTAAACAAGGTACTAAGGTTAAGAGTGGTACTAGTGTGAAGTTTGTTTTTAAGGATTAGTATAAGAAAAAAGCACTTGTGGTGAGCGCTTTTTTTGTTTTTTGAGTTGTTTGTAGTGTTTAGTGTGGGTGTTGAAGTAGCGTTCAACAGCGTTCAATAGCGTTCAACAGCGTTCACTTTTTAAATTTTATGTGATAAATAAAAAAATAGAAAAATTTATGTAAAAAGTGAGGAATTTTTAGAAAAAGATTGTTTTATATATATGAGGTGAGTATATATGAAAAGGTCAAGAATTAATTCTAATATTACAGCTGATTATTTAAGGAGTAGACCAGAGAGTTTATATTTTGATAGAAAGAGTTCTAGGGTTTCGTATCAAACATTGGCTAATGAAATTGCATCTTTTGCAAATGCAAATGGTGGTTTAATAGTGGTAGGTATTACTGATACTGGTGTTATTGAAGGGTTTAATCAATATGGTTTGAATAAGTTGAATAATTTTCAAAAAGTTGTTTCTGGTTATTTGAATCCTTGTCCTGTTTATGATTATGAAATATTTGATGTTAAAAATGATAAAGATGAAAATGATTGTGTTTTATTATTTTATGTTGAACCAGCTATGAACTTCATTATTAGAAATAATAAAGATGAGGTGTATTGTAGACAAGGTGATTCTTCTATTAAGTTAACATCTAGTCAGGTAAGAAGTTTAGAATATGATAGAAAAGAACGTGATTTTGAAAATGAATTGTTAACTGGTTCGACTGTTGACGATATAGATGATGATATTATGAATATTTATAAAGAAAGAATTGGGACTAGTTTGTCTAATGAAGAGGTTTTGAAAGCAAGAGGTTTTTTAAGGGAAGAACAGGGAATTTTGCATTTTACAAAAGCTGGGATGTTGTTGTTTGGGAAAAATCCTTCTGTTTATTTACCTAGTGCTAGAGTTAGGGTTTTAAAGTTTGAGGGTGTTGATTTTAAAGTTGGTGTTGATATGAATATTGTTAAGGATAGGACTTTTGATTCTTGTTTGTATAAGAGTATTGAACAGGCTAAAGAGTTTATTAATTCACAGTTAAGAGAGTTTACTCATTTGAATTCTGATGGTTTTTTTGAAACAGTTTCTGAGTATCCTGAGTTTGCTTGGTATGAGGGCTTAGTTAATGCAATTACACATCGTGATTATAGTAATAGTGGTGAATATATCACTATTAAGCTTTTTGATGATAGATTGGAGATACTTAGTCCTGGCAAGCTTGGTGGTTTTGTTACTTTGGATACTATGAGAAATAAAAGATATTCAAGAAATCCTCAGATTGCTAGAGTTTTAAATGAACTAGGAATAGTTAGAGAACTTAATGAGGGTGTTAAAAGAATATATAGTGAAATGCAAAGTTTTTTCTTGAATGATCCAGTGTATTCTGAGCCTGATATGAATTCTGTTTTATTGATGCTTGAAAATAATGTAGTTATGCGTAGTAAAAGAAAAGAAGAGAATATGTTGAAGTCTGATGCTATATTGGAAAAATGGGATAGTTTAAATTATCTTGAACAAAAAGTTTTGACTACTATATATGATAAAGGTGAAATAACATCTGAAGAGACAGCTGAAATAATTGATAGGGGTAAAACAACTGCGATTAAGATGCTAAATAAATTGATAGATATGAAGTTGATTGTTTGGGTTGGGACTTCTAAATCAGATAGAAAGAGTAAGTATAAAATGAAATAGCGTTCAATGCGTTCACATGCGTTCAATGCGTTCACATGCGTTCAATGCGTTCACATGCGTTCAATGCGTTCAATGCGTTCAATGCGTTCAATGCGTTCACATGCGTTCAATGCGTTCAATGCGTTCACATGCGTTCAATGCGTTCAATGCGTTCACATGCGTTCAATGCGTTCAATGCGTTCAATGCGTTCAATGCGTTCACATGCGTTCAATG
>CAKOMW010000008.1 GCA_934096805.1 uncultured Bacilli bacterium
AATATAGATATACATATGATGAGGAATATAGAATGGGGAGCAGTGACATATTTATATCATAGTAAATATGGAAGATGCACAAATGGTAAATGTGAAGAATTAACAATAAATAACTGTAATAATTACATAACAGGTATCGGAGCAGACACAGTAAGTGCAAATGAGTCATCAACAACATGTACAACAGACAAAAATCAATATAATGGAGAAAGTGGAGTAAAAGCATCAACCACTGGAAATGTATATGGTGTGTATGACATGTCTGGAGGCTCATGGAAATATACAATGGGTAATAGGGTAAGCTCTTCTAATCAGTTTCAAGTATCATATGCATCAAACTGGAGTACCACAACATATCCATTAGCAAAGTATTATGATAGTTATACATATAGTACAAGTGATACAACATATACAAGAGGAAGATTAGGAGATGCAACAGTAGAAATGGCACCAACAGGAACTACAGGCAATTGGTATTCAGATTACGCCAGCTTCCCGTACTCGTCCTACTCTTGGTTCCTTCGTGGGGGTTACTTCAGTATTGGTGCGAACGCGGGCGCTTTCTACTTCAGCAACAACGGTGGTAGTGCGACCGGCGACTACTCGTTTCGGGTTTCTCTTGGTATTCAAGCCTCTTGAAGCCTATTCTTTTAAAATATAATAAACAGACTGCAATTTCTCTAATGCTTCTTTTATCACTTGTTGCTAGGCCTTTAAAGCCTACTAGAGATATGTAGTTCTTTTTTATTTTATTTGTTAAGTTTCGTCTTTAAAAAAAGTATAATTTATTATATAATATAGAGGAAAGAAAAGGTGATTTTTTATGAAACAGATAATGGATGGTAATAAGGCTTGTGCTTTAGTGTCTTATAAATTTACGGAGTGTGCAGGTATTTATCCGATTACTCCAGCTTCTACTATGGCGGAACATATGGATGAGTTTTCTTCTTTTGGTGAGAAGAATTTTTATGGTGATGTGGTTGATGTTGTTGAGATGCAGAGTGAGGCTGGTGCAATTGGAATGGTGCATGGTATGCTTCTTAATGGAGTGCTTTCTAGTACTTATACTGCTAGTCAAGGACTTCTTCTTATGTTACCTAATATGTATAAGATTGCTGGAGAACAACTTCCTTGTGTTATAAATGTTGCAGCTCGTACAATAGCTACTCATGCTTTGTCTATAATGGGTGATCATAGTGATATTTATTCTGCTCGTGGTACTGGTTTTGCTTTTCTTTGTTCGTCTTCAGTACAACAAGTAATGGATCTTACTAATGTTGCTTATCTTTCTACTATTTCAGGGAAGGTTCCATTTCTTAATTTTTTTGATGGTTTTAGGACTAGTCATGAATATAATAAGATTGATGTTATTGATTTTTCTAAGGTTGAAAAGTTGATTGATTATGATGCTTTGAATGATTTTAGAAAAAGAGCTCTTGATATTGATAATCCTACTACTAAGGGAACTAATCAAGGGGATCAAATATATTTTCAAGCTGTTGAGGCTCGTAATCCATATTATTTAGAATTGCCTGATATAGTTAGTTCATATATGAAGGAGATAAATAAAATAACTGGTAACGATTATAAACCATTTAATTATTATGGTAATCCTTCTGCAACTAAGGTAATTGTTGCTATGGGTTCTGTTTGTGAGACAATAAAGGAATATATTAATTACAATAGTTCTGTTGGATTGATTGAGGTGCATCTGTATAGACCGTTTTCTAAAAAGTATTTTCTTGATGTTTTACCTACTAGTGTGGAAAAGATTGCAGTTTTAGATAGAACTAAGGAACCTGGTGCTAACGGTGATCCTTTATATTTGGATGTATGTGAAATATTAAAGGATACTGATATAGAAATAGTTAATGGAAGGTATGGTTTGTCTTCTAAGGATACTAATCTAAATGATATTGAATCTGTTTATAATTTTTTAGATAGTGATAGTTTACATAATTTTACAATAGGCATTGATGATGATGTGACTAATCTTTCGCTTACTAAAACTTCTACTGTTTTTGATAAGAATTATGAGGAATTGTTGATTTGGGGTTATGGTTCTGATGGATTAATTACTACTTCTAAGGATATTCTTACTATTGTGGGAGATAATACTGATAAATATGTTCAAGGATATTTTGAGTATGATTCTAAGAAGTCCGGGGGAGTTACTAAGAGTCATTTGAGAATTAGTGATAGTTTAATAAATAGTACTTATTATGTTGATAGTCCTAGAGTAGTGGTTTGTTCTAAGGATACTTATCTTAATAAGTATGATATTTTAAAGGGTATTAAAGATAATGGAATATTTTTACTTAATACTGAAAGAAGTGTTAATGATTTAATGATACCAAATGAAATGATAAAGATTATGAAGGATAAAAATATTAGATTTTATATAATAAATGCATCAAAGATAGCTAGGGATAATAATATACCTAATAAAATAAGTATGATTATGGAGAATTGTATTTTATATTTAATGAATGTTTTAGATGAGAATGATTTGTTTTCATATATTGAGAGAATGATAAAAAAGAACTTTTCTAAAAAAGGTAATGCTGTTGTTGATTCTAATATTAATGCAGTAAGAGAGTCTAAAGATGGACTTGTTAAGGTTGATTTAGATGAACTTGATTCTTCTTATTATATGGAAAAGATTGATGATAGTATATTTTCTTATTTAGAACATGCAAAGGGTAATGAACTTAAGGTTAGTGCTTTTAAAGATAATGCAGATGGTACTTATGAAGCTGGTCTTTCTAAGTTAGAGAAAAGAGGTCTTAGTAATATTACACCTTGTTATGATAAGGATAAATGTATTATGTGCAATTTATGTTCGTTTGTGTGTCCACATGCTGTTGTTAGACCTTATTTATTGGATAAAGATGAGGTTCTTAATGCTCCGGATAGTGTTAAGTCTGATTTAAAGGATGCTAAGATTAAGGATAAGGATTTGAGTTTTACTATAGGTATTAGTCCGCTTGATTGTACAGGGTGTTCGCTTTGTGCAGGAATATGTCCTACTAAGGCACTTGTGATGGATAGTATTGATAAGAATAAAGATAAAGAAATGGAAAAGTATGAGTATTTAGAAAGAGTGTCAGAGAAAAGGGTTATGGATGTAAATACAGTGAAGGGTAGTCAGTTTAGAAAACCATTGTTTTCTTTTCATGGAGCTTGTGCTGGATGTGGGGAAACATCTTATATTAAGCTTCTTACCCAACTTTTTGGTGATAATTTAATGATTGCTAATGCGACTGGTTGTTCTTCAATTTATGGTGCTAGTCTTCCTAATACTCCTTATAGTGTTCCTTGGGCTAATTCATTGTTTGAGGATAATGCTGAGTTTGGTTTTGGAATGAGAGTTTCTTTAAATCATCAACAAGAAAAAATTAAAAGAATAATGAAGGAAAATGTTGATAAAGTTAATTCTAAGAATAGGGAATTGATACTTTCATATTTGAATAATTATAATAAAGATATTTCTTTTAAGGTTTATAATGAAATGGATTATGATGATTTTAAGGAAATTGTTCCATTTAAGCAATATATAAAAGAAAGATCGATTTGGTTAGTAGGTGGAGATGGTTGGGCATACGACATAGGCTTTGGAGGAATTGATCATGTTCTTGCTAACAATCTTGATGTAAATATATTGGTGCTTGATACAGAGGTTTATTCTAATACTGGTGGTCAAGCTTCTAAGGCAACGAGATGTGGGGCAGTAGCTAAGTTTGCCAGTAGTGGTAAGACTACGATGAAAAAGGATCTTGCCAAAATTGCTATGACTTATCCGCATGTTTATGTTGGAACAATTTCTCTTGGTGCTAATTACATGCATACGATTAAGACATTGCTTGAGGCCAATAGTTATAAAGGCCCATCTATTATAATAGCTTATTCTCCTTGTATATCTCATGGTATTAAATCTGGTATGAAGGATTCAATAAAGGAAGAGAAACTTGCAACAGAATCTGGTTATTTTCCTCTTTATAGGTACAATCCTGTAACCAAGAAGTTAAGTTTAGATAGTAAAGCTGATTTTTCTAAGTATGATGATATTTTTGAGAGGGAAAATAGATATCGTCTTAAGTCTGATTTATTGAACAGGAATAAAGATAATGCTATTTCTAATTATAATAAAATAAAAGAAGATACTGAGTAAGATAGTATCTTCTTTTTTTTGAGAAAATGAAATCGTACCCCCTGAGGACGATTTCACAAGAATAAAAAGGGGTTGGCTAGTGTGATACTAGCATCCAATTCGCCTATGTCGAATTGGTGATTTATATAATACTCAAATCTTATTAAAAAGTCAATAGTTTTTGTTTAAAAATTGATATTTTTCTTTGATATTTTTATTAGTAGAGTTTAGCAATAAATATAACGAACAAAGATGTGCTGTCGCTTGACTTTGATTTGTTGCTATGTTATATTAAATGTGTATAAAAATGTGATGAGGTATTAGTATGATTAATTATTATGAAATATTAAATGTTAATAGGAATGCTACTGATGAAGAAATAAAACAGGCGTATCGTTCTATGGTTAAGAAGTATCATCCTGATATTAATAAGAGTGAAGAGGCTAGTAAGCTTATAATTAGTTTGAATGAAGCTAAAGAAAATCTTTTGGATCCAGATAAGAGAAAGCAGTATGATGCTTTACTTGATGATGTTTTACATTCTAAAGAGTATTCTAAGGATAAGAATGAGACTCATAGTACAAAAAATAAAGAATATAAAGAGGCTCATTCAACTACATATGTTACAAGGTGGCAATTCTTTAAGGAATATCTTAAGTATGGTACAGATAAGACTTTTTATAAAATATTAAAGACTGTTTTGGTGGGACTTGATGTATTGTTTTTTACATTGGTGAAATGGTTGACTGTTGCTATTTTTTATGTTGTTCAAATATCGAGTAATTTGCTTGATTATGTTGTAGTGTTCTTGACTCTTTTAGGAGTCTTATCGTTGTTTGCTTTTGCAAATAGTGCTACACCAGATTATATATCTTTTATTCCGGCGAATGTAGAGTTGTGTTTGTTTTATATAATTATTTCTCTTGCTATAATAATACTTAAGATAATCATAGTAAAGGGTTCAATTAATCTTTTCGTTAAGTTTCAGAGTATTCAGGATAGGATATTTGTTTCGATTTTAACAAAGTAGAAAATTTGTTTTTCTGCTTTTATTTTGTGTAATTTTTTCTTTAAAAAAATAGAAAAATGTGTTATAATTTGTAAGAAAAGGGACGTGGTAGTAATGACAATAAAAGATGTTAAAGGTGTAGGCCCTAAGTCGGAAATGTTACTTAAAAAGTTAAATATAGAAACGGTATTAGATTTGGTAACACATTATCCTTTTAGATATGATTTTATTAAAAGAAGTGATTTAAGAAATTTGGTTGATGAGAGAGTTATTATAGATGGAAAGATAGATTGTATGCCTATTTTGATTCGTTTAAAGGGAAATTTAAATAAGATGAATCTTAGGTTAATTACTAGTGATAGTTTAGTGGTTGGTGTTTCAATATTTAACAGGGCTTTTTTAAAGAACCAGTTATCTGTTGGTACGAATGTTACGGTGATAGGCAGATATGATAAAAATAAGAATATTATTACTGCTTCAGAAATAAGAATGGGGTTACTTCCTAAGGATGAGAAGATTGAGGCGGTTTATCATGGGACGGCTGGTCTTACTTCTAAGAATATTGCTACTTATATTAATAATGCTCTTATGCAGTTTGGTAATAAAATACCTGATTTTATTCCTAAGTATTTGATAGAAGAGTATGATTTTTTGAATAAGAAGACTGCTCTTAATATAGTTCATAATCCTTCGACTAGGGAAAAGTTGAAACAGGCTATGATTAGATTGAAATATGAAGAGTTGTTTGTTTATATGACAAAAATTAATTTTTTAAAGATTAAGCATAAAAAAGAAGATAATGGTATAAAGAAAGAATATGATGAAGAAAAGCTAAATGAAGTTATTTCTTCTTTGCCTTATAGTCTTACTGATGATCAGAATAAGGTGCTTGGCGAAATACTTGATGATTTGAAGTCTAAGAGAAGAATGAATAGATTGCTTCAAGGGGATGTTGGAAGTGGTAAAACTGTTATATCAATTCTTGCTCTTTATGCTAATTATTTGAGTGGCTTTCAAGGGGCTCTTATGGTTCCTACGGAAATACTTGCTGTGCAACATTTTAATACTGTGAAGGATATTTTGAAGGATACAGGGATTAAAGTGGAATTGCTTGTTGGTTCCCTTTCTAAGAAAGAAAAGGTTTCTATTCATGAAAGACTTTTAAATAATGATATAGATTTGGTGATTGGAACTCATGCTTTAATTCAGGAAGATGTTATGTATAGCAATCTTGGACTTGTTGTTACTGATGAACAACATAGATTTGGAGTTTTACAAAGAACGAAGTTACAGAATAAGGGAAATATGCCTGACGTTTTGTATATGAGTGCTACTCCAATACCTAGGACGTATGCTCTTACTATATATGGAGATATGGATATTTCAACAATTGTTTCTCTTCCTAATGGGAGAAAGCCTATAAAAACGTATTTGAAGAGTAATAAAGAAATGAAAGAGGTTCTTAAAATGATGTATAATGAGCTTTTGGCTAATCATCAGATATATGTGATTGCACCGCTTATTGAAGATTCTGATACTCTTGATTTGGTTACAGTTGATGAATTGAAGGACAAGATGAATCTCGCTTTTGGAGACAAGTATAATATTGATGTAATGCATGGAAAATTGAAACAACAAGATAAAGATAAGATAATGAATAAGTTTATAAATAATGAGACTAATATTCTTATTAGTACAACGGTTATTGAGGTTGGGGTTGATGTTCCTAATACGACAATGATTGTGATATTTGATGCTAATAGGTTTGGACTTTCAACACTTCATCAACTTCGTGGTAGAGTAGGAAGGAGTAATCTTCAATCGAGTTGTATTTTGATAAGTGATACTGATACAAAGAGGTTGGAGGTTATGACAAAAACTAATGATGGTTTTGAAATTAGTGAAGAGGATTTTAAGTTGAGAGGCCATGGTGATTTGTTTGGTACTAAGCAGAGTGGAGATATGACATTTAAAATAGCTAATATTAAGGATGATTACAAGATTCTTTTACAGGCTAAGAAGGATTCACTTTTGTTTATTGAGAGCAATGCTTCTAATGACATTTTACTAAAGGAAAAGATTCTTAGTGAGATAAAAGAGGGATAAAAACAACGATTTTGTTGTTTTTTTTACATGAAAAAAAGAGAGAAAAGTCTCTCCTTTTGTGTTTGGTTATCCTAATTTTATTATGTTTAAATAAGCGTTTGTATTAGTTGCTGGTGATATTTGCATGCCTGTTGCTGATTCTAATCCTAGTGTTATTACGTCATTTGCATTTAATGTGGTGATTACGCTACCATTGAAGCTTTGTTCTTCGTTTACTTGAAGTTCTTTGGCGATATCTGTTCCGTTTATTTCATTACTGTTTTTGTATACTGCAAGGGTTACATTACCTTGAGTGTTTGTTGAGCCTTGAAAGTAGTAGTCAATTTTATATGTTCCGTCTTCGGTAATGGTAAGAGCGTTAGTGGTTTCACCAGTGATTCCAGCGAGTGGTCCGGTTATGGCAAGTGGGACATTAGATACAACATTAGAGGTTAGGGTTATATCGTTTCCAGCTGAGTCACGTTTGGCTCCGTAAACGGCGATGGCTGCTGGTCCTGCAGGTCCTTGAGGTCCAGTTTGACCTGGGTCTCCTTGTGGTCCTGCAGGTCCTTGTATTCCTTGAGCTCCTTGGGCTCCGGTGGCTCCTCTTGGAATTGTAAAGTTTAATACGACATTTTCGTCGGTACCACTGTTGGTAACAGTTGCGTTGGTACCAGGATCACCGGTAGTGGTGTTTCCAATTCTTATAGTGGCAGCACCATCTCTTCCTCTTGGTCCTGGGGTTCCTATTACATATATTTTATCTTTACATTTGTTTACAGTGGGTTTGCAATATTTGTTATTCATATGAATCCTCCTTTATTTTATTTTATGAGTGGATGGAGAAAGTAATCATTATTAAAAACTAGAATAAAAATTTTTACTAATAAAAGACAGATTTCAAATGTGTAAAATGGTATAAATATCTTTTGAGATTTTCTTGAAAGGTCTTTGTTTTTATTATATTATTAAAATATAAGGACAGGTGATTATAATGAAGAAATTTCAAAAAATTATGAAAGAAGGTAAAAAATATAGAGCTTTTTTCATGATATTATTGATGCTGATGGTTGGTGTTGTGGGAATAAGTATAGTTGATGCCGCTACACCTGATACGAAACCGCCAGTATTGAAAAGTATTAGCATTAAGAATCCTAAAAAAGTTTATAATGCTGGGGATAGTGTATATTTTAATATTAATGCTTCTGATGCTATATCTGGAATAGAATCTATAGGAATTGGAGTATGTTTATATGATGAGAATTTTAAAGATACTGGCATTTCTCCGTGTAAAAGATATGATCCAATAACTCGATTTTATTTGGAAGCTTATGATTTTCCTAATAATTCTCATATAGCTTTACCAAATAAGATAGTTAAAGGAAAATTTGTTGTAGAAGATTTATATATATGTGATAACCAAGCAAACTGTTCTAGTTATACGTTAGATAATGATCGTAATTTTGATGCTGATCAAGGATTCTTTAAATTAAAAAATCAAGTGTTTTTTAATGTTAATAGTGATTTAGAATTTGATGAGAATTATGAAATTAGTGGAGATTCGCTAAAAGATTTAAAATTTAGTAAGAATTCTTTGACTCCTGGTGAACAATTGAAAATTACAGCAGTTGTTTCAGATACTAATATTGATTTTCTTAATGTTGGTTTTTATGAAAAGGATACTGAAGCTTGGGCAAGTACAAGATTAGATTTTGAATCTCTTAACTCTGATGGGGAAAAAGTTTTTGTGGGTTATTTAGATTGTCCATATAAAAATGGTACATATGAGATGGAAATTAGTATGATGATAGCAAATGATGTTGGAGGTGCAAGTGGAAAAGGAATAGATACTGATAAGTTTCCTTATACTTTAAAAGTTTCAGGTAATAAAAGTGTTGCTAAACCTAGTTTTGCTTTAAAAAAGATAATATATGAGAATAAAAAGTTAATTGCACCGTCTGTTTACAAATTATCATTACAAGTTGAAGACAAAAATAGTTTAGTAAATGCTGCGATTGTTACACTTCGAAATGAGAGTGGAACTGGTAAAAAAATGGAAGAAGTTTTAACGCTTGATAAAAATGGTTATTTAACTGGTTATTTTGATATTGATCAATTTGCCTCTACTGGAGAATATTATATATATAATATTAATTTTGGAATGCGTGAAAGTAATGGAGATTGGGTTGATTCAGATGTGTATGATGTTTTGAATGAAAATGTTAAGTTTGATAAAGTAACACTTTTTGAGGTTGTCGATTCAGATTTTTATGATTTAGTGACTTCTACTACTGATAAGTACTTAATATCTAAAATAAGTGAAGCTAATGATAATGCAAAAATAGGTATTAATGCGGTTGATGATTCAATAATAAAGAGTGAAGTATTTCAAACTATCAAAGGAACTAATAAAACTATTTATATAGAATCAAATGGTATACAATGGGTATTTAATGGAAAAAAAATAAACACTCCTAAAGATGTGGATACAAAAATTACATTAAATATACTTGATGATGACGTTTTAAAAGACAAACTTGGTAAATATATTGATAAAGGAATAGTTATTAATTTTAAAGATAATGGTGAGCTTCCTGGGGTTGCTTTAGTAAAAATTAAGACTGATTATGCTTTGAGAAATTATATAGGTGCTTCTAATTTGCAAGTGTATCATTATAATAAAAGTGATGATCAAATGTTTGATGAAGTAGCTAATGATATTTCTCTAACAAAAGATTATAACTTAGAGTTTTATATTTCACATAATAGTTCATTTATAATTTCTAATAAAAAAGTTGATGAAAAGCTAGTTTCTAATAATAAAAAAGATTTAAAAACAAATGAAGATAATTTTAATGATGGTTTGTCAACTGATAACAATAACAAAAGTGAAAACAGTCTATTTATATATATTGCATATATAATTGGTGGATTAGCGTTTATAGGTTTAATAGTATGTATAATAGTTTTAGTGAAAAGAAAGAAAAATAATAAAGCTAATATTAATGGATTAGAAAAGGCAAATAATAAACTTAATAGAGATGATGAAAAAGAATAGGTATTAAGCAAAGAATAATTTAAATAGATTCCTAGTTAACTGTGAGGAATCTATTTTTATATTTAATTTCATTAATTTTTTTGCATAAAAAGGGGAGCCTTTCGGCTCCTTCAGGGGGTTTTGGTTGAATCTACTTTTCACAATTATCGTAAAAAGTAGGCGGGTAATCTACCACGCATTTTAATAATAATATTTTTTTTAATAAAAGTCAATAACATTTTAAAAATATTTATCCTTTTGTTAAATTTAGAGTAAATATATAGTCTGCTTAATTTTTATAGTTTTACTAAGTGTGTTGATTAATCATAAGTTTAATGATAGATAGTTATAATAAAAAGACATGGCTTTCATATCTTTTTATTCATTAATATTTATTGCACCTGTAGGGCAATTGTCTTTAGCATCTTTAACAGATTCAATATTTTCTTCTTTTACAGTTTCATTTATTGCTTCTGCTACACCATTATCATTTATTTCAAATTCTTCTGGTACTAATGCTTGACAAGCTCCACAACCAATGCAAAGATTTTCAATTACTTGTGCTTTCATAACTACCTCCACTTTAATTATATATTAAAAAAAACTTAAAAACAATTATTTTCTTTTTATTTTATTTATGATATACTTTAAATGATAGGGTGATGTAGATGAAAGCAAGGATGGATAAATATCAAGATAGTAACTCATCTAGTCTTAGAAGTGAGAAGAATAAAAGACTTTATGATGAAGTATCTGATATGAATATAGATTATGTTGATATAAATACTTCTAATGTTATGGAGCTTACTGGTGATAGTAGTGGCGCTAGAGAAAACTATAAGAGACAACGTGAACTTAATCATATTATACCAAGTGAGAAAAAAACTAAGGTTTATGAAGAATTAGTAAAAGAAAAAAATGAAGATAGGGTTTATGATATAAATGAGATATTAAAACTTGCTAGAGAAAATAAATTATTTGGTAGTAATGATTCTAAAAAAAGAATTATTAATACTGAGTATAATATTTTAACTAAGCTTGATTTGGATGATGTTAAAAATAATGATTATTCTAAAGAAAATCTTCATGATTTAATTGATACTATATATGAAAAAGAAAAAAAGAATAAGCCTGATGTTGAAAAAGATATTCCTGTAGAAACTGAAAATACTGATATGTTTTCTTTTATAAAGGATGATACTACTGATGTAGACTTGAATGAAGAAGTTAGTAAAAATATATTGGAAAAAGAAGAAACTAAGGAAACAATTAACCCTTCTTCTTTAGATGATGATACTAAAGAAGAATCAGAAGAAAAAGAAGATGCTAAAGACAAGGCTGAAGAAACAACTGAAATGACTGATACTATGGAATTTGAAGAAGTTGTTTCTAAAAAGACAATTTTTATAATTATCCTTGTTTTGCTATTACTTGGTGTAGTAATTTATGTTTTATTAAAGTACTTTAATGTTATATAGTGCTTTTTTTTCTTTTTTGTAATATATTTTAGTATGAGAATGTACTTAAAAAATAGAAAAATTAGGAAAAAGAGAAGTAGAAAATTTAAAGTTTTTATAATAGTAATAATAATTTTTTTTATTGTGTATTTATTTAGTTCTTTAACTAGTAGTGTTTCTTCATTTTATATGGATTATGCTAAGAGTAAAGTTTTAGAAATGATTAATATTAAAATTAATGATTCGATTAAACAAGAAACTTTTAAAGAATTGTCTTCTGATGATTTATTTTATGTTACGAAAAATAGTAATAATGAGATAGAGATGATTGATTATAATACTTATAAGGTTAATATGTTTTTAGATGTGGTTTCGTCTTCTGTATCAAAAGAAGTTTTAAATTTTAATGATGAAGTTGTCTTAAAAATACCTTTTTTTTCTGTTTTAAATAATCCTATTTTTAGTAATGTTGGTCCATCTATACCGGTTAAAGTAAGGGTTTCTAATGCTATTTATTCTAATGTTGAGGTGAAGATAAAAGAGTATGGAATTAATAATTGTTTAGTTGAAATTTATATTTTGCTTGAAGTAAATGTTAAAGTATTATTACCAATTATTAGTGATGATATAGTTATAAAAAATGAAATTCCTATTTCTTATAAAATAATAAATGGTCAAATACCTAGTTATTATGGAGGAAACTTATCTAAAAATTCTAATATTTATGCTTTACCACTGGAGTAGAATAGTAGTATAATGATATTGAAATTATTAATTTAAGAAAATAATTGCAGTTTTTGTGATTATGTTAGTTTTGGATAAAGGAAAGGAATGAAGTTTGATATGTACGAATTTAATGGTATAAAATATGAGTTAGTAAAAGATGATAATGATATATTTGATTATGAAATCATGAAAGAGTTAGTTACGGATTATTTTATAGATTATGATTATATTTTTGTTGATATGGCTTATAATAAATTTAGATTAAAGGGTTTTTGTGATGAAAAGAATAAGAAGTTTAATAAGATAAATAGTTTTTCTTTACTTGATGATTATATAGAAAATTACTGTGCTCCTAAGTGTAAATGGTTTTATTTAAGAAAAATGAAGTAAATTGTTGAAATGCTTTTTTTTTTATGATATAATTTTTTTAGATACTAGAGGAGGTCAGTATGGAAGATAAAA
The DNA here is from genome assembly GCA_934096805.1 of uncultured Bacilli bacterium. Classification (GTDB taxonomy): domain Bacteria; phylum Bacillota_I; class Bacilli_A; order RF39; family UBA660; genus JAEDJI01. The sequence goes on from CAKOMW010000008.1 coordinate 12,927, forward strand.
AAATGATTACAATAACTAAGTTAGATGGAACAGTAGAAACTGTTGAAGAAGTAATATGTTTTGAGTTTAGTGATACTTTAAAAAAATACGTTGTTTATACAAAAAATGAAACAGATGCAAATGGCAATGTAATAGTTTATGTTACAGAAATGGTTAGTAAAGATGACGGTACTAATAGATTTGTTGGAGTAGAAAGTGAAGAAGAATGGACAAAAATAAAAGAAGTTCTTCGTGAACTTGCTAAAGAGGAAGCTTAATCAGGAGGGATATTATGGAACAAAAAATGATAATAAATAGTGAAAATGGAAATAGAGAGATAGTTGTTTTAGAGGGTCCTACTTTTGGAACATTAGAACAAAGTAAAAAGATAAAACTATCACAAGAAAAGTTGTATAATGCTAAAAGAAAAGGATATAAAAAAGTTGCTCCATTTGGTATAAATGAAGTTATTGAACCAGAGAAAGAATCTGTTAACGATGAAGTGGTGCTTGAACAAGAACCAGATACAGTGGTGGAAGAATATAAGTTTGAAGAGCCTATTACAAAGGAAGAACCAGTTGTAGTAGAAGAGCCTGTTATCCATAATGATTTTTCTAGGGATGATAGGATTAATAGTGTAGTTAATTCTACTATTGATAATAGTCATGCTTATGCTGGTACTAATTATAGTGCTAAAACAAGCTATATGAATCCTGATATAAAAAGTCATGGTAATACTTTGAATGTTGAAGGTAAGATAAAAAAACTTATGGCTGAAGCTGATGAAGCTGACGAAACAACAATTTTAGGACAAGTTTTACTTGGTGGTGTTTCTAGGATTGAGTCTGTTAAAAAGGAAATTGAAGGATTGAATATTAAGACCTCTAAAATCAACGAAGTTATTGAAGGTTTAATGAATGATAAGGGTGTTGCTCAAAGAGAAAATAAAAAATTAGAAGATAGTCTTAGTAGAACTCAGAAAATTGATTTGGGTGAAATACAAAATGCTATAGCTTTGAAAGCAGTTGATAGTATTAATAAAGGTATTGAAGAACTTGAGGGACAAAAAATTAAATCTGATAGAAATATAGATGAAATAGATGGTAGAATTGCTAATCAAAATGAAGAAAAAGCTTTATTGGAAGAAGAAAAGAAAAATAAACAAAACGAATTATATGAAGTATGTCGTGATGTTGAACAACAAAAACAGTTGGCTAATGAATATATTAAGAAACAAGATAAAGTTTCTAAAGAACAAGAAGAGCTTAATGAGTTGTATTCTAATATGACTTTAGTTAAAGAATATAATTCTCCATCTGCTAATGATAGTTTATTAAAAGAAGAAGAACCAAAGAAGGTAGTGAATATTTCTAATCCTTTTGATAGAATAAGGGATTTGGAAGAACCTATTACTTCAAGGACTGCTAGACACTAGTGGTCTTTTTTTTGATCTTTTACATAGAATTAGATGAGGGATTATATGAAGAATGCTATTATCTATTATTATAATATTTATGTTAATGATATAAATAAGATAAATAATGATTATTATTTTGTTTTTAATAATGATGATTATGTAGTGACTAAATATGGATATAATGTAGAAGATTCTTTATATATGTATTTTTTGAATAAGGAAATGATTTCAAAGGGAATTAATACTTATTTGATTTTGCTTACGAGAGAGAATAATGTTTTGTTTTCTTATGATGATAGTTTGTATTTTTTAATGAGGATACCTAAAATTAAAAATAGAAATATTACTTTTTCAGATGTTATTAATTTTAATTTTTATACTACTGATGATAAGATTATAAAAAACCTTGATAAGTCTAACTGGAGTTATTTCTGGAGTAATAAGATTGATTATATTGAGTATCAATTTAGTGGGGTTATGGATAAGTATCCATCTATTAGAGAGAGTATTAATTATTATATCGGTTTATGGGAGAATGCTATTAGTTATTATAATGATAATATAGATAAGGAGCCAATTAAACTAGTGGCTCATAAAAGGGTAGATTCTTCTATGGATTTGTTATCGTTTTTGAATCCTATTAATCTGATAATTGATACTAAAGAAAGGGATATTGGTGAATATTTGAAATCTTTTGTTATTAATGAAAAATATACTAGTGATGTTTTAAATAGGATGTTATCGTATTTAGATAATAAAAAAATAGATACTAAAAGACTTATCAGTAGAATTTTGTTTCCTTCTTATTATTTTGATAAATATGATGATATTATGACGGGGTTTAATGATGAAATTCTTATAAAGGATTCGTTTAGAGAAGGAGATGGTGTTTTAAAATTGTTAAATATAATATTTAATAGATATAGTGATTCTAATATTCCTTATATTGAATGGATAAAAAAAGAAGATTAGTTATCTTCTACTAATCTTACTTCTTCAATTTCTGGAATTTTATTAATGATTGTTTTTTCGATTCCTTCTTTTAGAGTAACTTGTCTCATCATACATCCACTACAAGCACCTTGTAATTTTACATAGACAATGTTGTCTTCAATTTTTACAAGTTCGATGTTTCCTCCATCATTCATTAAGAATGGTCTTAGTTCATTGATTACTTCTAAAACTTTTTCTTTCATTTTAATCACCAGCTTTCAGCTTATATTATATCACATTTTGGGTTTCTAGACTAGAAAAATATAAAAATATATAGTATAATAAGTTTGGAAGTGATGTTAATGGGGAAGTATAATGTTGGTAGTGTAGTAACAGGTAGTGTTACGGGAATAGAAAAATATGGTATTTTTGTTAGTTTAGATGAATATTATAATGGACTTATACATATATCTGAAATATCCGATGGTTTTGTAAGAGATGTTAATGATTATGTTAAATATGGGGATGTAATTAAGGCTAAGGTTATTGATGTTGATGATGATACTTTTCATGTTAAGCTTAGTATTAAAGACATGGATCATAAGGCAAAAATAAAGAAAAAAAGAGAAATAAAAGAAGTAGGAAGTGGATTTGGTATTTTAGAAAATAATTTGGATGATTGGATAAATATCAAAATTGAAGAGATAGATAAAAAATAGTGTTGAAAATTTAAAAAAATTTTGTTTTTGTATTGACAAAAGTTTCATAATATATTATATTTATATACGTCGACACATGATTTTTTTTCGGGCGATTAGCTCAGTTGGTTAGAGCACCTGCCTTACAAGCAGGGGGTCGGGAGTTCGAGTCTCTCATCGCCCACCATTTTGCCGAAATAGCTCAATTGGTAGAGCAACTGACTTGTAATCAGTAGGTTGTGGGTTCAAGTCCTATTTTCGGCACCATGTGGAGTGATAGCGAAGTGGCCAAACGCGGCAGACTGTAAATCTGTTCCTTCGGGTTCGGTGGTTCAAATCCACCTCGCTCCACCATCTAGTTTTGTTGCCTCGTAGCCAAGCGGTAAGGCACGAGACTTTGACTCTCGCATGCGCTAGTTCGAATCTAGCCGAGGCAACCATCTTTATTTTTGTTCCGCTAGCTCAGTCGGTAGAGCATTTGACTTTTAATCAAAGGGTCTGGAGTTCGAATCTCCAGCGGGACACCATTTTTTATGCCTGAGTGGCGGAATAGGTAGACGCACAGGACTTAAAATCCTGCGAGGTTCATCCCTCGTGCCGGTTCAAGTCCGGCCTTAGGCACCAAATACAAGGAGGAATACCCAAGTCTGGTTGAAGGGACCGGTCTTGAAAACCGGGAGGTCGGCAACGGCGCAGGGGTTCGAATCCCTTTTCCTCCGCCATATATATTTATTTTATCGCGGAGTAGAGCAGTTCGGTAGCTCGTCGGGCTCATAACCCGAAGGTCATAGGTTCAAATCCTATCTCCGCAACCAATGGTTCCGTGGTGTAGTGGTTATCACGTCTGCCTGTCACGCAGAAGATCGCGGGTTCAAGTCCCGTCGGAACCGCCATTATTTTTGGCTTCATAGCTCAGTCGGTAGAGCAACGGACTGAAAATCCGTGTGTCGCTGGTTCGATTCCCGCTGGAGCCACCATTATGATGTTAAACTCTTGGAAAAAGGGTTTTTATTTTGCTTTATTGTTTAATTTTTTGAAAAAAAGTTATATAATATTTATGGAGGTATTTTTATGAATGAGATGTTTAATTTAAATGGAAAAGTGGCAGTTGTAACTGGCGCATCTTCTGGACTTGGTAGAAGTGCTGCTTTGATGTATGCTAAATGTGGAGCTGATGTGGCTATATTAGATTTAAGCTTGGATAGTCTTTCTTCAGTAAAAGAGGAAATTGAAGCTTTAGGCACTAAAGTTTTAGCCATAGAATGTGATGTATCTAAAGAAGATATGGTATCGATTGCTGTTTCTAAAATAATTGATTATTTTGGACATGTTGATATTTTGTTAAATAATGCTGGAGTAGCTGTTCGTGGTGGTGTTGAAGATTTAACTGTATCAGATTGGGATAAGTCATTTGATGTTAATGTGAAAGGAATGTATTTACTTAGTAAATATATTATACCTGGTATGAAAGAGAGAAAATATGGAAAGATTGTAAATATTGCTTCAGTTAATGCTGTTATTGCAGATAAAAATGATATTTTTATAAGACATAGTTATAATGCTTCAAAAGCTGCTGTTTTGGGACTTACGACAGGTATGGCTTGTTCGTATGCTAAATATGGTATAACTGTTAATGCTATAGGACCAGCACTTTTTAAGACTGGTATGACTCGTAATACATTATTTAAATCAGAAGAATTTTTAAATGGTTATAATATGCTTAATCCTAGTTGTCGACCTGGAAACGATGATGAACTTAATGGAACAATTCTTTATTTATCAAGTGATGCTTCTAGTTATGTTCAAGGTCAGTTTATAATAGTAGACGGTGGAGGAGCTTTAGTTTAGAGTTTTTCTTGACTTTTAACTTTATTTTGTATATATTATTTTTGGGGTGTGATGGAAATGTTTAGATTTAAAAATGAAAATGATGAAGAAAAGATAATTAATTTAGATAATTATTTACTTCTTGATAGTAAGAATCTTGAGGAAAATGCTCATAAAGTGCTTAAATTTGATCACTTAGATGGTAGTATTGATAGTGAGGATTATATATTTTCCAATGGAATTATTGTAAAGAACAAAAAATATGCTTTATATGATTTTTTTGGTAATAAATTATCTGAAGATTATAAATGTGCTTATCCTCTCTTAAATGACAATATGTTTTATGTCACTAATAAAGTAAAAGGAAATGATAATGCTTTGAAAATGGTCCAAACATATGGAATAGTAGATAGCAATGGGGAAGAAGTTTTTGAAGCAGAAGATATTTTTGATAGTATTGTTCCTGTAGCTAGACATGCTTCTGCTAATGAAGTGAGTGAGGAAGAAGAATTTGAAAAAATTTTTGAAGATGGAAAAGTAGGCTTTAAAGATTCTTTAGGGAAAATAATAGTTACTCCAATATATGATTATGGTTTTTATAAAGATGATAAATTTATTGTGCAAGAAAATTCTCGTATTTATATCTTTGATAAAAATGGTAATAATATTATTATAAATGAAAAAATAAAGAAAATATGTGATAAATTAATTACAAGTTTAAAACTGAATGTTGGTGATAATTATAGTGATTTAGAGCTTTTCTATAATTTGCATTTTCTAATTGATATTTTAGACGGATGTTATTATCTTTATGATTTAGAAAATGATAAAGTAGTTAAAGCAAATGAGTTATTGCCTTGTGATGAAAAAGTAAGTAAAAAAGGTTCATTTGTTAGAAAGAGGAAGTAAAAAATATAAAAATTTTCTATTTAACTATTTAAAAAATAAAAAAAATATGTTATGATAATAACATATTCTTGGTTCCTTAGCTCAGCTGGTAGAGCAACAGACTCTTAATCTGTGGGTCCAGGGTTCGAACCCCTGAGGGATCACCATTTTGAATATTAGTTCTTTATGAAGAACTTAATAAAAAAACTTCACAAGTGTGAGGTTTTTATTTTTTTTCTATATATCTATAATAATATTCATCGTATGATAAGTCTTTGTGATTTTTGTACATATCAGTTGCTACTTTGACCCCTACATATCTATAATGCCAAGATTCATATGTGTAACCAGTTATATCTTCTTTACTTTTTTCATATCTAAGAATAAATCCATATTTATGAGCATTATCTTTCATCCAATTAAATGATTCTGTTTTATCGAATGTTAACATATTTCCGTCTTTGGTTGAGGAAACGTCAATTGTTAGACCAGTTTGATGTTCTGAATAACCAGGTCTTGCAGTATCACTGTCAGCGGAAGCGATTCCTCCAGTTTCAACAGCATAGTCATATAGTTCTTTTTGTCTTGAATAAGCCCTGTAACCAGATTGTCCATATACAGGAGTATTATTTTTAATTGAGGCTTCTGATAATTCTTCAAACTTTTCTTTAGCTTCTTTTCGCATAAGTCTTACATATGAGTTCCCATATATAAAATATTTGTCGTTTATTTTTTCTAAGTCATCTGGCTCATAGTTTTCTGTTAAAAAGTTATATTTGTTTACTAAGATTAAATTGTTATATGACATATCAGTTTTTCTTGTATTAGTGTAATAATCTTTATCTAATCCTATGTTTGTTAGAGTTACTGCTTTACAATAGCTATATTTTGTTTTATTTCTATAGATAAAGTACCTTTCTATATTTTCTAATTTATAGTCGATACATTTTTTGTAATTAGAAACTTCTTTTCTTTCGCTTGGACTTATTTTTTCTTCTAAAATCTTATATTCTTTTCTGTTTTGTATTTTATCTATGTTAAATACAGCAAAAATACATATTGCAATAAAGAATATTAGAATTAAATATTTTATTATTTTCATTTTGAATATCCTTCCTTTCGTTAATTCAAAGTATATAAGGTATAGACTTTGAACTTTTTTATAATGATTAAATAGTTCTTTTGATTGAACTCCTCCCTATATATATCTTAACACTAAAGTATATTAAAATAAATAAAAAATAAGTCTAAATTTATCTATTTGTCATATTTTTTAATGAGGTGGTATTATTAAAAAGATAATTACTTTGTTACTATTAATAGGTTTGATGCCTTTTCCTATTTTTGCATTAGAAACTAATAATAAAGAAGTTGAAATGACTCCTCATGCTACATCTTCAGTTATGATTGAGGCTACAACTGGACAGATTCTTTATAATAAAGATGCTAATAAAAAACACGAAGTTGCTTCTCTTACAAAAATGATGGGTCTTATTCTTATTTTTGATGCTATTGAAAAGGGCGCTTTGAAAACAGATGAGATTTTAACAACATCAGAGAATGCTAAAAACATGGGTGGTTCTCAAATATGGCTTGAAACGGGAGAAAAAATATCGGTTGATGATTTATTAAAAGGAATAATAATGGCTTCCGCTAATGACGCAATGGTTTTAATGGCAGAAAGGGTTTCAGGAACAGAAGAAGCTTTTGTAAAGGGTATGAATAATAAAGCTAAGGAGCTTGGCTTAAAAAATACTTATTTTAAGAATAGTACAGGTTTAGATGAAGATGGGTCTTATTCAAGTGCCTATGATATGGCTCTTATAGCTAAAGAACTTATAAAGTATGATAAAGTTTTTAATTATTCTAAAAACTATGAAAGTTATATTAGAGAAAACACAAGTAATAAAACATGGATTACTAATACAAATAAATTAGTTAGATTTTATACAGGAACAGATGGTTTAAAAACAGGGATGACTGATAAAGCAGGTTCTTGTATGGCTGTTACTACTAAAAGGGATGGATTAAGATTAATTGTAGTAACACTAGGGTTTAGTGATTCTAAAGTTAGAAATCAAGAAACAATGGATCTTTTAGATTATGGTTTTAATCAATATGAAGCGAAAGTTATAAAAAATAAAAATGATGTGGTGGGACAATTAAAATTAGAAAAAGCAAATAAGGATAAAATAGATTTAGTCTTAGATGATGATGCAGTTATAATTAATAAAAAAATAGATGGTCAAAAAGATTATCAATATGAGATTAAAACAAGTGAGTTTACTTATCCAATAAAAAAAGGTGACAAATTAGGAGAGTTCCAAATAAAAGATAATGATAAAATAATTAACTCTATTGATTTAGTAGCAAAAGATAATATTAATAAATTAAATGTATTTAAACTTTATTTAAAAACTTTTAAAGATGTTTTAATAGGTAATTAGATTGATTATCTATTTTTTTTACAAAGTTTTACAAAAGTTAGCTATAAAGGAATTGACTATTATGTAAAAACACATATATAATTAAGTTATAGAATAAAGGGAGGAAAGTGAATATGAAAAAGAAAAATACGGGGTTAGTGATTGTATTAGTAATTTTATTGTTGGGACTAGTTGGTTACATTTGTTATGATAAGTTTGTTGTGTCAAATGAAGATGATTCTGCTTTAAAAGAAATGACTAGCAAGTATGAAAATGCTCAAAACAAAATAAAGGAAATGGAAAGTAAACTTACAAGTTCCACTAGTAAGAATTATATTGTAAATAATGAAGAGGGTACTAAAGAAGATATACATGTTTATGCAATTGGATATCAAGGAATGGCTTACACTTATAATGGAGAGTTCTATTTTGCTTATGGCTATAATGATTATGAATCTATTTTTGATGGTGATGTTACTAAGGGGACAAAGCTAAATATTAAAGAAAGTGATATCAATAGAGTATTTATTGCTAAAAACTATACTGCTTCTGAACCTGCTGTGAATGTGTATTTTATTTATAAGAATGGTTCAGTAGAAAGAATGAATAAAGGAAAAGTAGAAGTTCTTAAGGATTATAAAGTTGATGATTTAAGAGTTAAATGTAATAAAAGAGGGGATATAGGTAATTGTGAAGTTTATTCTTATGATTTGACTTTACAAGATGGTACTACTAAAACAGTGGAAGAAAAATAATATTTTATGAAACAGATAATTTTATATTGTCTGTTTTTTCAATTTCATTTAAGAAATAATTGTTATTATTTTGTCATAGGGGTTGCTTATAATAAAACGACATATTATGTTTTATTAGCGTAATATAATGAAAAAAGGAGGAGATGACGATGAAAAGATCTCAAAAAAATATTGTTTTAATAATCTTAATTTTATTAGTTTTTGGTTCAATGTTTATGACAATGAATTATGCTAAGAGTCATGTTACTACTAATAATACTATGATGCAAGGTAATGGCCCTAGTGCTATGCCGGATAATGGTTTAAATGATAATTCTAATTCTGGAGATAATGATAACGAAAAGAAAAGTACCGATACTAATAGTGATACTAGTAATATGCAAGAACCTCCAGAAAAGCCAGATGGTGACAATGGTCAAACCCCACCAGAAAAGCCAGATGGTGATAATAATGAAAACCAAAATAATACATCGGATGCAAAGGATGGAAATCAAGCTTCAAATGAAAATGGTATGAATAATAGTCCTAATTCTAATGATAATTCCAATAATCAAATGCCAATGGGTCAAGGTCAAATGCCAAATAATGAAGTTTTTTTAGATAATGTTTATTATGTTGTTTTTGGTATAGAAAGTTTAGTTCTTGTGATATTGATTATTTATTTAATTATGTCTGGTTTTAACAAAAAGACTTTTAAGGAAACATTTGAGAATAAAGATAAGGTAATAATAAGTGTTTTATCAATTATAATTTTAACTTTCTCATTTACCTATCTTAATGGTTATGTAACTAAAAATTATTTTATAGAAAATAGTCAGACATCTTTATCTGGTAATGGTTCTACAAGTTATAATGCTACAAAAGAAATAAATAGTGATACTACTATTACGAGTGGGGAGTTTAGCTCTACTGAGAAAGACTCTAATGCAATTTTAGCAACTGGAGACATTAAAGCTTCTTTATCGAATGTTACTGTTAATAAAACAGGGGATTCTGATGGAGGAGATAATACAAGTTTTTATGGAACAAACTCTGCTATTATAGCAAAAGATGGTGCGACATTGACATTAAAAAATATTAGTGTGACAACAAACGCAACTGGTGCTAATGGCGTATTTAGTTATGGTGGTTCTGCGACAACTAATAATAGTAGTTCTGATAAAACAACTGTAAATATTAGTGATTCTAAAATTACTACGACTAAGGATAATTCTGGTGGAATAATGACTACTGGTGGAGGAATTATGAATGCTAGTAATTTAACAATTAGTACTTCAGGTATTTCTAGTGCAGCCATAAGAAGTGATCGTGGAGGAGGAAAGGTTAGTGTTGAAGGTGGTACATACACAACTACTGGAGCTGGTTCTCCTAGTATATATTCAACAGCGGAAATAAAAGTATCTGATGCCAAGTTAATTTCGAAGGCTTCTGAAGGTATTGTGATTGAGGGAAAGAATTCAGTTAGTCTAGAAAATTGTACTTTATATGATACGAATAACAAATTAAATGGACAATCTACCACTTATAAAAATATATTTTTGTATCAGTCTATGAGTGGTGATGCTTCTGTTGGTGTTTCTTCATTTAGTTCTAAAGATAGTAAAATTACCACTAATAAAGGTGATAGTATTTATGTTACTAATACGACATCGTCTATAAATTTGGAAAATAATGAAATAATTAATAATGATAAAACTGGTAACTTTTTAAGAATTAAAAGTGATTCATGGGGAAAAACAGGTAATAATGGGGGAGACGTTACTCTTGTTATGACTAATCAAAAAGTTTCTGGTAATGTAGTTGTAGATGCTATTTCAACTTTAGATATGACATTGAAAACTAATTCTTATTATGAGGGAACAATTAATAATGACAATTCTGCTGAGAAAATAAATCTTACCCTTGATAAAAGCTCTAGAATTAAGCTTACTGGTAATAGCTATGTTACATCATTAAAGAATGATGATGCTACGAATAGTAATATTGATTTTAATGGTTACAAGTTATATGTTAATGGAAAAGCGATTAATTAATTGCTTTTTTTTCTTTTTTTAGGTATACTTATATTATAGTAAGGAGTGGTTAGACTAATGATACCAAGAACTAATGATGCAGTTTTTAAAAATAGAATTATAGAAATGATAAATTATGTAAAAAAGAATGATGCTTTTCCTAAAAGGGGTAAAAATGATTTAAAATTTAGCGATGGTTCTTGCTTAATGGGTGAATGGTTTAAAAGTAATAGAGAAAAAATAAGTGAAATGGCTTGTTATGATGAAGAGGCTATGTTGCTTGATTTGTTGGCTTTAGAGCACATAAAGAAAACTGATAAAGAAAGTGTTTCCGAAAGACTTAATTCTAGAATTATGTATTTGATTAATTTTGTAAAACGCAATAATTATTTTCCTAGTTATGAGGATGATATTTCTTTTAATGATGGAGTAAATATTTATACATGGTATTCTGGAAATAAGGCTAAAATAAAAGATTTAGCTACAAAAGGAGATATTTATGCTAAAGAGCTTCTTTCTTTGGAGGAAAAGTCAAAGAAAAGTAAAAAGAAAAATAAATATCCTAATATTATTACATATCAAAATAGAGATTATGATTTTGATCAGTTTGCTATTTTATCTGGAGTGTCAAGAGAACGTTTGGAAGAGTACCTAGATAATTTTTGCGATAATATATACAATATAAAACCAATTGAAATGGAAAGAATTAGGAATCATATCTTTAATGTTAATCGTTTGATGTATTTGACAGAGGATGATTCTAAGTTTAAGGGTATTCCTGTACCAATACATAATTTTTGTGAAAGAAATAAACAAGATGCTAAAGTGATAAGTGTACAATATAAAAAATTGTTGGGTATGGGTCTTAAACCAAATGCTGCGGTTAAATCTATTAGAAATGAGTATAAAAATAATGATAAATCTATTCCTGTTTCATGGGTTTATGATGCCTATGGAGAAGAGCTTAGTGATAACAATCCATTGTATGATAAAAATGCTGTTGTGGAATGTATAAGAAAAGAAGGACTTTCATATAAAGATGCTGTGCTAAAGACTTTGATTAATAATAAACTTAGTAATTACAATGAACCTAGTTATATGGGAGATGTTGTTTTTTATACTTTAAAAAGCAAAAACTATGAAGATATGATTGAGTATAGTAAAAATTTGTTTAAATTAAATGATTTTTATATGAAATTAATTGATGAAGTAAAGAATGATTATATTAAGATTAATGAATATAAAAGTAATAATACAGATGATAGAAATACTCTTTTGGAAGAATTAGTAAACAATTATGATTATTATAATGACAATAAGGCTATGTTGAAAGAAAAGTATAATTTGTCTAAGTATGATATTATGTTTATTGAAGCAAGGTATAATGAGTTAAGTGAAAATAGAAGAAGACGAAAATAAAAAGTTTAAATATATTAGATTAACTAACTTTATTGGTTAGTTTTTTTTATTTTGTTTACTTATTATTTAAAATCCTTTATAATTATAGTGGTGATATATTATGATAGATGCTAAGACTAGAATTAAAGAATTAGTGGATTTACTTAATAAATATAATCATGAGTATTATGTTCTTGATAAACCAAGTGTTAGTGATTTTGAATATGATAGATTAATGCAGGAACTAATGAAACTTGAGGAAAAGTATCCGAATTTGAAGCTTTCAGATTCTCCTACTACGAGAGTTGGATCTTCTGTTGTTTCTTCGTTTTTAAAGGTTGAACATAGGTTGCCAATGCTTTCTTTAGGTAATGTTTTTAATGAAGAGGAAATAATTAAGTTTGATGAGAGAATAAAAAAAGAAGGATATAATCCTGAGTATGTTTGTGAACTTAAGATAGATGGTTTGGCTATTAGTCTTATTTATGAGAATGGAGTTCTTGTTCGTGGAGTAACTCGTGGAGATGGAAAAATTGGAGAAGATATTACTAATAATGTTAAGACTATAAAAAGTATACCTCTTCGTTTAAAGAAGAATATTTCTATTGAAGTTCGTGGTGAAATATATATTGATAAGAAAGAGTTTCTTAGAGTTAATGAAGAACGAAAAAAACTTGGTCTTGATTTATTTCAAAATTGTCGTAATTTAGCAAGTGGTTCTGTAAGGCAATTGGATTCAAAGGTGGCTGCTTCTAGAAACTTAAATTGTTTTTTATATCATTTGCCTAATCCTATAGATTATGGATTATATAAGCATTCTTCAGTGCTTGACTTTTTTGAGGAGTTAGGACTTAGAGTTAATCAAAAACGAAGACTTTGTAAAAATATTGGAGAGGTTATTGAGTTTATTAATGAAATTACAAGTATTAGAGATTCTCTTCCTTATGATATAGATGGAATAGTAATAAAAGTAAATGATGTTGTAATGCAAGAAAACCTTGGTTATACGGTTAAATATCCAAAGTGGGCAACTGCTTATAAGTTTCCACCAGAAGAGGTTATAACTAGGCTTAAAGATATTATATTTACAGTAGGACGAACTGGTAAAGTTACTCCGAATGCTATATTAGAACCTGTTAAAGTTATGGGTTCTACAATATCAAGAGCAACTCTTCATAATGAAGATTTTGTAAAAGAAAAAGATATTAGAGTGGGTGATTATGTTTCAATAAGGAAAGCTGGGGATGTAATACCTGAAGTTGTTTCAGTAAAATTAGAAAGAAGAGAGCCTAATTTGAAAAAATTTACAATGATTGATACTTGTCCTGTATGTGGTAGTAATTTAGTTAGAAAAGATGAAGAGGCTAATCATTATTGTATTAATCCTTTATGTGATGCTAAAAATATCGAAAAATTGATTCATTTTTGTAGTAGAAAAGCTATGAATATTGATGGACTTGGGGAAAGAATAGCAGAAGATTTTTATAATTTTGGTTATTTGAAGGATATAGATAGTATATATGATTTGAAGAATTATAAAGAAGAACTTATGGAACTTGAAGGATTTGGATTAAAGAGCATTAACAATTTACTTGATGCTATAGAAAATTCTAAAAATAATTCTTTGGAAAAGCTATTATTTGGTCTTGGAATAAGACATTTTGGAGAAAAAGGAGCACTTTTAATTGCTAGAAATTTTCCGAATATTGATTTAGTAATTAATGCTTTATATCAGGATATAGTAGGTATTCCTGATATTGGAGATGTTATGGCTCATAGTATAGTTGATTATTTCAATGATGATTCTAATCTTGAACTTATTGCTAAACTAAAAAACCATGGCGTTAATATGAGTTACTTAGGTAAAAAAATAGTTAAACAAGAGGATTTTTCTGATAAAAAATTTGTTATTACAGGTACTATATCGATAATGTCTAGGGATAGATTAAAAGAAGAAATTGCCATTAGAGGTGGAAAAACAATTGATTCTGTTAGTAAAAACACAGATGTTTTAATAGTAGGCGATTCCCCTGGTAGTAAGTATCAAAAAGCTATGCAACTTGGTATAACTGTTTGGAATGAGGAAGAATTAAATAAAAGGTTAGGTGATTTTTAATGAATAAGAAAGGTTTCACATTAATAGAGTTAATATTGGTAATTACACTTATGGCTATTATTTCAGTGCTTGTTATACCTAATATTATGGATTCTCTTAGTAGTAGTAAAGATGAAAAATATAAATCAATGGTTAAGCTTGTTCAAAAAAACATGAAGTATTATAATGAAAAAAATGAGGTTGATTTGTGGAGTGCAGATGCAAGTGATGGAGAAGAAATTGATATGTGTGAAGGTTCTGGAAGTGGATGTGTTATTGGTCTTGCTAAAATCAAAGCATCTGGAAGTGAATTAAATCTTGATGATTGCACGGTTAACGAGATGAAAATAAAGAAAAATGGAGATGATTATAAATATCTTACTATTCTAAATTGTAATGGTGTTAATTATAAATCTGAGGGATATCCATCTGAATAAATATGTAATTTGTATAATTTAAAATATTTAGTTATAGTTTTTAAATGAAATTTAAAAAAGTGCTTAAGAGAAAACTAGTTTTTTCTCTTTTGTTTTGGATTTAATTTTAAAAAATGGTCGTTTGACTTCTGTTTTTCTTTCCTTTATAGTGGGTTTCGGAGGTGATAATGTGACTGTTTTAACAAAGAAAAGACTAAAGCCAATGATGAGCATTGATGATATGATTATTAGTCTTAAGACTAAAAATATTAAGTTTAATTATATTAGTGAAGATGAGGTTAAGAATTATTTGATGTTTAATAATAGTTATTATAATGTGTTGAGTTATGAGGAAAATTTTATGAAGTATCAATGTGGAGAATATAAGGGGAATTACTTAGATTTAGATTTTGCTTATTTAAAGGATATGTCTATTATTGATTTAAGGGTGAGGTTTCTTCTTTTGGATATGATTTTAGATATAGAACATTATCTAAAGTTAAGAATACTTAATATGATGCATGCTATAGAACAAGAAGATGGCTATAGAGTAGTTAATTCATATTTAGAAAATGATTATAATAATGAAAAAAGATTACATTCTAGTATAAGGAAGAAAGCTTTTAATAGTTATCATAAAAAGATGTTTTCTGATATTGATATGGATGATGATAAGAAACTTGAAGATATACCTATATGGGATTTTCTGGAGATAGCAACAATGGGTGAGCTTGTAGATTTTTATGATTTTTTTACAAAAGAATATGACTTGAAAATTGATAAAGAATATGTTCATATACTTAGAGATATAGTAAGATTAAGAAACGCTGCCGGACATAATACCAATGTTTTAACTGATTTAGGTGAAAGTGATAAACCTCAAAGGCCACATATGCATGTAACTAAGTATTTAGATAGGTGTGGAATAAGTACAAAGATGAGATATAAAAAGCTATCTAACTCAAAAATAAGACAGATTACATATACACTTTATATGTTTAATAAAATAGTAACAAGTGAAGGAGTAAAGAAAAAGATAAATAAAAAAATAAACTACTTGTTTTATAAGAGAATACCTAAGAACAAAGATTATTATAAGAATAATGATTTATTAAAGTCTATTTATCATTATTTTGATAAGATAATAAGGATTGATTATAATTCAAAAAAATCCGAAAGAAATTTCAGAAAAAAAGCTTGACTATGCTAACGCAATATGTTATATTAAACGCATAGGG
>CAKOMW010000009.1 GCA_934096805.1 uncultured Bacilli bacterium
ACAGCACCAAGTGGAAAGCAATTCAAAGGATGGTCATTAACTGCAGATGGAGAAACAGTTACTAAAGTAGATATGACTGAAAACAAAACTGTATATGCAATTTGGGAAGATATTCCTGTAGTAACATATACACTAACATTTAATTCAAATGGTGGAACTGGAACAATGACACCAAAAGCTGATTTAACTGGAGAATATACTTTACCAGCAAATGGATTTACAGCACCAAGTGGAAAGCAATTCAAAGGATGGTCATTAACTGCAGATGGAGAAACAGTTACTAAAGTAGATATGACAGAAAACAAAACTGTATATGCAATTTGGGAAGATATTCCTGTAGTAACATATACATTAACATTTGATGCTAATGGTGGAACTGGTTCAATGGCACCAAAAACTGATTTAACTGGTGAATACACATTACCAGCAAATGGGTTTACAGCACCAAGTGGAAAGCAATTCAAAGGATGGTCATTAACTACTGATGGAGAAACAGTTACTAAAGTAGATATGACTGAAAATAGAACTGTATATGCAATTTGGGAAGATATAATTTATTCATATGAATTCTTAGAAAGTACTGGAGAACAAACTATAGATGGAAAAGCAAATTCATTTAAGATTGTGATAGATGCAGATGAAACTAAATTTGTTTCATTAGAAATAGATGGAGTTTTATATGAAAAGGATGTAGACTATACAGTTAAACACGGAAGCACGATTATTGAGTTTACATCTACTGGTTTAGCAAAATTGAATGCTTTATCAAAAGGAGAACATAATGTTACAGTAACATTTACTGATGAAGTAATAAATGGTAAGATTACTGTTAATACTGTTAATACTGTTTATACTGTTAATCCTCCTATTATTCCACAAAATCCTGATATGGATAATCCACAAACTTTTGACGGGATTTTAACATATATAGTAATATCTATTGTAAGCGCTATAGGCTTAATTACAATAGCAATTATAAAAAAGAAAAAGACTGAAACTATGATGTAAATTTAATTTTAAAAATAAAAAATCAAGGGTTAATAAACTATTATATTTAAATCCTTGATTTTTATATTATAGAAACAAAAATATATTACTTTTTCTTAATCATACTTTCTTATTTAAAAACTAATTTAGTATAATCATAATAATTCATTTCCAACATATATTTTAATATATAAAAAGAAAGGAATGATAAAATATGGATATACTTAAAGTATCATCAAAGTCAAATCCCAATTCAGTTGCAGGAGCATTAACTAATGTTTTTCGTGACAAGGGAGTAGTAGAAATACAAGCAATTGGAGCAGGAGCATTAAACCAAGCAATTAAAGCAATAGCTATTGCGAGAGGCTTCGTTGCACCAAGTGGAACTAATTTAGTTTGTATTCCTGCCTTTAGTGATATTGTAATCGAAGGAGAAGAAAGAACTGCTATTAAGTTAATCGTGGAGGCTAAATAGTCTCTTTTTTTGTATATAAATAAAAAAAATAACATATATTTTATTGGGTGATAATATGCCATTAAACGATTTTAAAACATTTGTAAAACAAAGGCCAAACCTTGCAAATTATGTCAATAAAAATGAAATGACTTGGCAAAAGTTTTATGAAATGTATGAATTATACGGACCTGATAACAGTGTGTGGGATAAGTACTTAAAAACAACCACTGCCACTACCTCTTTTAAAGATATGTTTGGGATGTTTAAAAACGTAAATATGAACGACTTGCAGGACGGAATAACCTCACTACAAAAAGGAATAGGATATCTTCAAGATATGATCAAAACCAAAGCCAAAGATGTCCCTGTTCGAAAATCATCATATGAACCACGACCTATGTATAAACATTTTGATGACTAATGAATCTATACACCCAATATAGAATACAAAACAATCCCAATGACCTTAAATATTTAAGAGAAAACTCCAATTGGTATAAATACTTGAATAGAGACAAATCCTATATAAAGCAATTCGAAGAAGAAATGAAACAAAGATATAAACTTACAACAAAAGATAAAATAGATAAGTTTGTAAACAGTCTAGACACAGTCTCACAATTATTAGATATACTTTCTTGATATATCTTTTTTTTTATGATAAACTAATACTAGGTGAGAATATGAATAATAAAGGTTTTGCTATTACAACTATGATTTATGCTTTAGTTATACTATTAACTATTTCTATGTTTGTTGTCCTAGATATAATGGATAATGACTATAAGGATAATAAACAATTAGTAGAAGACGTTCAAAAAGAACTAGATACATGTTTAGAAAATGGAACATGTTAAATATTGTAAAATACAACAAAACAACTTTACAAAGCATATAAAAAAATGATATATTTATATTATAGAGATAATATTAGGGAGGATAAAAAATGAAAAAAAATAATAAAGGTTTTACCTTAATCGAATTACTAGCAGTAATCGTAATCTTAGCTATCTTAGTAGCAGTAGCTATACCAAGTGTTACTAAATATTTAAATGATGCCCGTAAAGGTTCAATGGAAAATGAAGCAGCAGAACTTGTAACTGCTGCAAGAACTTATATTGTTGCAAATAATGAAACAAAATCAGGAAATTTTATATTTAATATAGGAGAAAAAACTGCTGAATGGCAACCAAATGGTGCAACTGCTGTTCCAATTACTAATGTAGTTCAAAAAAATCTATTTAACAGTCCTTATGGTAATGAATACCAAACAGCTTATGTGGAAGTTAACCGTGATGCTGGCACAGGGGTATCTACTTTCAAATTAAACTTGTCAGACGGTGTATATTGTATTGTAGGTGTAGATGAAAGCAATCTTAAAGGCAGTATAAAAACAGTCAATACTGTTAATAATGTAGCAAAATGTGGCACAGATGCCAATGCTAAAGTGATTCCGAAACAACCTACAACATCTAATAAATAATAAACTACTAATCCATAATTTTATTAAAAGATATAGACACTCTTTGTGAGTGTTTTTTTGTATTTGTCATATAGAAAAAATTGACCATTTACAATTGACAAGGTCTCTTAATAATGATATATTTATATTGTAAAGATAATATTAGGAGGAATAAAAAATGAAAAGAAATAATAAAGGTTTTACCTTAATCGAATTACTAGCAGTAATCGTAATCTTAGCTATCTTAGTAGCAGTAGCTATACCAAGTGTTACTAAATATTTAAATGATGCCCGTAAAGGTTCAATGCAAAATGAAGCAGCAGAACTTGTAACCGCTGCAAGAACTTATATTGTTGCAAATAATATTACAAAATCTGGGGACTTTATATTTAAAATTGATTCAAAAGAAGCAGACTGGGTTCCAGATGGTGCAAAAAAAGCTGATGTTAAGCATATAGATAATGTTGTACAAAAAAATTTAGTTAATAGCCCCTATGGTAATAAATATGTAGCAGCATATGTAGAAGTTGATCGTGATGCTGGTACTGGAGTATCTACTTTTAAGTTAAAATTATCTGATGGTATATATTGCTTTGATAGTGTTGATGAAAGTAACCTTAGTAAAGATAGTTATCCAATAAATGATACTAGTTCTACTACAACTTGTAAAAGTATGACACAAGCTTCAATACCTACTACTTAATTTATAAAAAATACACAGACATTCTTCAAAAGGAATGTTTTTTTTAAACTATTTAATGCAAACAAATGTACTTTATCACTTGACAAGACCTTATAATAATGATATATTAGACTAGTGAAAAAGTTGATTACTATACATAAGTAACTTTTTTATTTTATTTTGGTGGTGATATCTTGTTATTAATTGGTTCTCATGTGTCTTTTAAAAAGGATACACAATTACTTGGGTCTTTAAATGAGGCTTTATCTTATGGCTCTAATACATTTATGTTTTATACTGGAGCACCTCAAAATACTAACAGGGCTCCTATTGATGATGCTATTACTTCACGTGCTTTATCTATAATGAAAGAGAAGGGTATTGATAGTTCTAACATAATTGTTCATGCCCCATATATCGTAAATCTTGCTAATACAGAAAAACTTGATTATTCAATCCCTTTTTTAATCGAAGAATGCAAACGTTGTGAAAAGTTATCAATGACTAAACTGGTGCTTCATCCTGGTTCTCATGTGGGACTTGGCATTGATACAGGTATTGATAACATTATTTATGGATTAAATAAAATTTTACCCCATACTAACATTACTATTCTTCTTGAAACTATGGCTGGTAAGGGTAGTGAAGTTGGTAGTAATTTTTCAGAAATAAAAAGAATTATCGATGGTGTTTTAGAAAAAGATAAGATTGGTATTTGTTTAGACACTTGTCATCTATCAGATGCTGGTTATGATTTAACTGACTTTGATAAAGTTCTTGATGACTTAGAAGAATTATCTTTACTTAAATATGTTAAATGTATTCATATAAATGATAGTAAAAATGTCTTAGGTTCAAGAAAAGACCGTCATGAGAATATTGGTTTTGGTTGCCTTGGCTTTGATACTTTAATCAATATTATTTATAACAAGAGATTATCTAGTATTCCTAAAATATTAGAAACACCATATATTAATGAATATCCACCATATAAATTTGAAATAGAGATGATTAGAAATAAGGAATTTAACAGTACATTACCTGATGATGTTTCTAATTATTATAAAGCTTTATAAATGACATTGACATTTTAAAAGATATTTATGATGATGTTTTATCTATTAAAGAAAACCTAATCCTTTACTTTAGTCTATTCCTGAACTTAGACTAATGATTGGTATTTGAATAATCCTCTTTATTTTGATAAGAGAAAAGAGTGTTTAAGAAAAATCGAAGTAATATTTTAATGCGTAGGAAATATAGTTTATTTTATAAAATTAATTAAGACAACAGTTTGTAATTGTTGTCTTAATTGTGAGGAGGTATAATAATGAAATTAACAAGTGATGTAGCACTTGATTTATTAAATGAATGTAGAGATTGTGATGACTCTAGCTGGATAGACCATAGTATTTGTGTTGGGAATACAGCCTCCGTAATTGCAGAAGCTTTAGACCTTGATAGTGATAAAGCAAAAGCAATGGGATATATTCATGATATAGGAAAAGGACATGGCGACTTTAATGCCCACATTATAAACGGATACAACTATTTAAAAGAATTAGGCTATGATGAAGAATATGCCAATATTTGTCTTACCCATTCATATTTAAATAATGATATTATGTGCACTGCTGGAGTTGATCCTAAGTTTATTCATCTTATGAAAGGGTACAATTACACTAAAAGGTTTGTGGAATATCATAGATATACGATATATGATAGAATTATTAATTTATGCGACTTGATGTGTACTTCAAATACGGTTACAATTGATAAAAGATTAATTGATGTAATAATAAGAAGAGGAGTTTTCTCAAATGCTCAGTATCATATTTCTGAAATTTATAAGTTAAAAGAATACTTTGATGATTTACTAGGTTATAATTTATATGACTTGTTCCCTGAAATAAAAGACAATTTATAATTTATTTCTTTTTTTTATTAGTAAAGCAAACAAATGTATTTATTTTTCTTGACATAATATTCTTGTTTTGATATATTAAAATTGTATAAAAGGAGGGATATTATGATACTAAATGTAAGCGGAAGAACTGACATAGTAGCATTTTATACAGATTGGTTTATGAATCGATATCATGCAGGCTTTGTTGATGTAAGAAATCCTTTCAATCCTAGTCTTGTAAGCAGAATAGACTTTAATAATGTTGATATGATTCTGTTCTGCACAAAAAATCCTCTTCCCATACTTGATAGATTAAAAGAGATAGAAAAGCCAATTCTTTTTCATGTTACAATTACTCCATATAAGAATGATATTGAACCAAATGTTCCCTCAAAAAAAATAATTATTGAGGGAGTAAAAAAGCTATCTAATATAATTGGTAAAGATAATTTAACTATTAGATATGACCCAGTTTTTTTAAGTGATAAATATAATTTAGAATATCATGTTAAAGCTTTCGAAAAATTATGTTCTTTACTTGATGGTTACACCAATAAAATATTAATTTCTTTTTTAGATGACTATAAAAATGTGAGGAAAAATAAAAATATTTTAAATTATAGATATTTTATTGAAAGTGACTATAAAACTATTGGAGAATGCTTTAGTAAAAGTGCAAACTATCACGGTATGGTTGTACACACTTGTTTTGAAGAGAGAACCTTAATAGAATATGGTTTTGTTAAAGGAGAATGCTTATCTCATGAACTGGCATACCAATTAACTGGTAAAAAATATAAGAATTGGGCTGCCAGAAAAGGGAGAAAGTGCAACTGCGTAGAAATGGTTGATATTGGCTCTTATAATACATGCAAACATTTTTGTAAATACTGTTATGCTAATTATGATGAAAAACAAGTAGCTAACAATTGTAAAGCCCACGATGATGACTCTACAATTTTAGTCGGAAGAATAAATAAATGTGATATAATAAAAGAAAGAATTAAGTAGGTGATTTTATAGAAATGTTAATCGAGGCAATTTTAGACTTATTATTTGACGGAAGTGTAGAAATTGCAAAGAATAAAAAAATTAGTAAGAAGATAAGATATCCTCTTATAGGGTTGGCAATCTTATTTGTTTCACTAGCTATAGGACTTATTCTATACATTGGAATAAGTATGCTTCTAAGTGGAGAAAAAAATGAACAATATATAGGTATAGTTATAACTTTATTAGGATTTGGCTTTTTACTAATGATAATCCGCTACACCATTAAAGAAAAAAATAAAAGGAGGCTAAAATGAAAAAGGTATTATTTGCAACTGAAAATGAAAGTAAAGCAAAAAGATTTAGAGATAAACTTTTAAAAAATGGTATTGAAATAATTACAATTAATGATTTGAATCAAAAACAAGAGGTACTTGAAAACGGAAAAGATGCTATAGAAAATGCGTTAATAAAAGCAAGGGCATATTTATCTTATGGTTATCCCGTATTTGCTATGGATGATAATTTGTATATTGAAAACATACCAGAAGGAAAACAACCTGGAATGTACGTAAGAAGAGTTAATGGCAAAAGACTTAATGATGATGAGATGATTGAATACTATTCTAACTTAGCACATGAATATGGAACAAATGGAAAACTAACTTGCAGGTGGGTTTATGCTATTGCTGTTATAAATAATGGAATAGAGAAAATTTACACTTTTAGCAAAGAAGATTTCTATCTAGTAGACAAACCATCTTCAAAAATAAACCCTGGTTATCCACTTGATACAATATCAGTAAATAAAAAATTAGATAAATACTTCACTGACATAACTCCAGAAGATAAAGAAACAATAAAAGAAGATGAAAGTGATGTTATAAAATTCCTTTGTGAGAATTTATAATATATTTAATTAGAAAAAGATAAAAGTATGCAAATTAAACATAAAAATGAAATGTTATGTTAAAATAAAAAACTATTAAGACTAAGATTAAACTAGTGTATATTAAGCACTAATTTAAAAGAATGGAGGTGTAAAAATGATGGAAATTGATAATGAATATACTAATAGTATTTTTGAAAAAATAAAACATGTAGATGAATATGGTAATGAGTTTTGGTATGCACGTGAATTACAAAAGGTATTAGAATACAAAGATTGGAGAAACTTTCAAAAAGTAATAGATAAAGCAATAACTTCAGCCCAAAATAGTATTTCAATAAAAAAAGATTGGGTTGTTGAAGTCAACAAGCCAATAAAAACTGGTAAAGGCAAAGAAGAACTTATTAAAGACTATAAACTTTCAAGATACATATGCTACTTGATAGTGCAAAATGCTGATCCAAATAAAGAGGTTATAGCCTTGGGACAAACCTATTTTGCAGTTCAAACAAGAAAACAAGAAATAACAGAACAAGAATATGATTCACTATCAGATGACGAAAAAAGATTTTATCAAAGAAGATTAACAAAACAAGGAAACTATACCCTTCAAAAAGTCGCAGCTTCTGCTGGTGTTAAAAATATGGCAGAATTTCATAATGCTGGATACAAAGGACTATATAATGGAGAAACTGCTGATGATATATTTAAAAGAAAAAAATTACGTTACAGAGAAGATATCTTAGATAATATGAACGAAGATGAGTTAGTTGCTAATTTATTTAGAATAAATCAAACTAAGCAAAAACTTTTAAGAGATAATACACAAGGAGAAAAAGAAGCAAATGAGGTACATTATGAAGTAGGTAAGAAAGTAAGAAAAGCCATTGCTGATATCGGTGGAATGATGCCTGAAGAGATGCCAACTCCTAAAAAAAGCTTGAAAGAACTAGAAAGAGAAAAGAAACAATTGGAGAATAAAGAAAAAAATAAACTAAAGAAAAAGAAATAAATGGGAAAATTGATATTAAATAAAAAAATTTAATAGAAAGGAGGATAACATATGGACAATAAAAACTTACAAATAACTAATCATGATTTTTTAATATATAGGGATTCGAACAATGATGTTAAGGTTAGTGTATTGTTAATAAATAACAATATATGGTTTACTCAAAATTTGATTGCAGAATTGTTTGGTGTGGGAAGAAGTACAATAACAGAACATATTAATAATATATTAAATAGTGGTGAACTTGATGAAAAATGGCAACAACTTGTTGCCAAATTGCCTTGGGGACATAATTTATTACTAATTGAAAAAATTAAAGATAAGGATATTAGAAAAATATATGCCGAAAATACTATTAAAAATGGCTGGAGTAGAAATGTACTAGCTATTCAAATTGAAACAAAATTTCATAAAAGAATAGGAAATAGTAACAATAATTTTAATATAATGTTACCTCTAAAAGATAGTGATCTAGTAAACGATACTATAAAAGATCCATATATTTTTGACTTTATTACATTAAAAGAAGAATATAAAGAAAACGAATTAGATAAAAAATCAGTTACCGAGAAACGCTCGTTAACTGCCAATGACAGAAAAACATCACATAAAATTACTTGTGATAAGACGTTAATAGAATTTGAAAAATACAGAGGCAAACAAGATAAATTATATAAGTCGGATTTTGATAATTTTTTAAATGAAATAAGAATAATGGAAAATGGAAGTGATTAAAATGGCGAAAGATATGTACAAAAAAAGAAAAGAAAGAAAAGAAAAAAAAGATTATGGAAAATAATACTGAAAATAAAACAAATATAAATTGGTAAAGAACGACTTATATAAACATTCGTTTAAGCTCTTACTTTATAAGACTTTTAATTAAATTCCTTTTTACATTTTTTCAAAAAAATCAATAAAAATTATAAGGAAAATCAGGTGAGAACGACATAAAGAAACATTTATGATAAATAAAGGAGGTCATTTTATGAAAAAAAATAGTATTACGATTAGATCAAGTGCTGCTGAATATCTAACTTTTATTGCAGCAACCGGAACTGATAAAGAAACAATTGAAGTAAGATATGAACATGAAAATATTTGGCTTACTCAAAAAATGTTATCAACTCTCTATAATGTAGAAATAAATACAATAAATTATCATATTAAAAAAATATATAATGATAATGAATTGAAAGAAGAATCAACTATTCGAAAATTTCGAATAGTTCAAAAAGAAGGAAATAGGGAAGTATCAAGGAATGTAGTTCATTATAATTTGCAAATGATTATAGCAATTGGATTTAAAGTGGATAATGAACGTGCAGTTCAATTTCGAAAATGGGTTAATGGAATCGTGAAAGAATATACCATTAAAGGTTTTGCAATGGATGATGAAAGACTAAAAAATGGTGGTTCTATTTTAACGGAAAAATATTTTGATGAATTACTTGAACGAATTAGGGAAATAAGGCTTTCTGAAAGAAGATTTTACCAAAAAATAACTGATATATATGCTACAAGTATTGATTATGATAAAACCTCAAAAACAACTTTGGAATTTTTTAAAAAAGTTCAAAATAAAATGCACTATTCTGTAACTGGCAATACTGCAGCAGAAATTATATATAATAGGGCAGATTCTAAGAAAGAACATATGGGACTTACTAATTGGGAAGCATCACCAAATGGTAAAATTATCAAAAGTGATGTTGTTATTGCTAAAAATTATTTAACTGAAGAAGAGTTATATTCATTAAGGAGAATTGTATCTGCTTATCTTGACTTAGCAGAAAGTAGGGCAATAAGACATTTACCTATGACTATGGAAGATTGGGCTAATAAATTAGATGAATTCTTAAAACTTACTGATAGAGAAATATTACAAGATGCTGGTAAAATATCACATAAAATAGCGTGTGATAAAGCAATAACTGAATTTGAAAAATATAGAATTATTCAAGATAAATTATATGAATCAGATTTTGATAAATATTTAATTGAACTTGAAAAAGTTGAAAGAAGTGATGAAAATGAATGATAATAAAACAAATATAAACTGGTACCCAGGTCACATGGCCAAAACCAAAAGACTAATCAAAGAAAATCTAAATGTAATAGATATAATCTATGAGGTAATAGACTCACGTATACCATACAGCTCTAAGATACAAGATATTGACGAGCTAATCGGTAATAAGCCTAAAATACTTATAATGACTAAATATGATTTATGCGATAAAAATGAAACAGATAAATTCATAAAATATTATGAAAATCTTGGTTATAAAGTACTAAAATGTGATTTAACATCAAATGAAAAAATAGATAAACTATTCTTACTTAGCAACGAAATTTTAAAAGAAAAAATAACCAAACAAAAAGAAAAAGGTATAAAAAAAGAAACCATTCGTGCTTTAGTTGTAGGAATACCAAATGCCGGAAAATCAACCTTAATCAACAAGATAGTTGGCAAGAAAATAACCGTAACAGGAAACAAGCCAGGCGTTACCAAAAATCTAAGCTGGATAAGAGTAGGCAAAAACATAGAATTAATGGACTCCCCAGGAATTCTATGGCCTAAGTTAGACCAAGAACGCGTTGCTCTAAACCTTGCCAGTACCACTGCCATAAAAGAAGAAATATTGCCACTTGAAGACGTTGTTATTTATATACTTAATTTCTTACATAAGTACTATCCAGATATTTTAAAAGAAACATATAAAATTGAAGATATATCCGATACTTATGAAGTATTTGAAACAATAGGCAAAAAGAAAGGTTTTCTCATGAAAGGTGGCTATGTCGACTATGACAAAGTAATAGACTTAATAATAAATGATATAAAGAAAGGAAAGGTAAAAGGAATTACCTTCGATAGAATAGAAAATGTTAAATAAAGAAGAAATAAAAAAATATTTAGATAAACTAAACTTAAAAAAAGAAGACTACACAATCTTAAGCGACACCTCATTAGTGATCAGAAACCTAAAAAAAGAAACTGAAAAAATAAATATATCTGTTTCAAAAAACATATTCGATAAATATAAAAATAATGACGACTACATCTTAGATAAACATACTCTAAAAAAAGATAATCTTGAAATGACATCAACAACTCTTGCAAACAAAGAACTAATTGATGATTACTGTGTACAAGATTTAGAAAGCATTCTTATAGAAAAAAATAACTCAAGTAAAAAAGAAGACCAAAAAGATGCCAAATCAATTGACCTATACCTGTGTAGTCTTGACAATATGCGCTATGAAAAAGAACTATATAAAAAAGGAATAACCCTAATCGCTGGAGTAGACGAAGTAGGAAGAGGTCCCTTAATTGGACCAGTAGTCGCAGCCTCAGTAATCCTTCCTAAAGACTACGTTTTAAAAGGTTTAACAGACTCAAAAAAACTTTCCGAAAAGAAAAGGGACTATTACTATGACATAATAAAAAAAGATGCCTTAGCAATCGGAATTGGTATCATTGATAATGAAACAATTGATAAAGTAAACATTTATGAAGCAACCAAACTAGCGATGAAACAAGCCATTAATAATCTTAACATCAAACCAGAACATGTTCTAATAGATGCAATGAAATTAGATATTGAAACACCAACAACCTCGATAATAAAAGGAGACTTTAAATCTCAAACAATTGCAGCAGCCTCAGTAATTGCCAAAGTAACAAGAGACAAAATGCTATATGAACTAGATAAACAATATCCAATGTATAACTTTAAAAACAACAAAGGATATCCCACCAAAGACCATTTAAAAGCTATCGAAGAACATGGCGTTTTAAAACAACACAGAAAATCATATGGCCCCGTTAGAGAATATATAAATAACAAAAAATGATATCAAATTATATATTTAAAGTAATTAATGTTAAAAATTGATATCTTTTTTAAATTAAATAAATAAAATTATATTTTTTGAAGTAAAAACACAAAAGTAAAATAAGTCATTGACATATTTAAAAAATTAATGTATAAATTATTACGAGGGACGTGATATATTGAAAAATTTAGTAATCGTGGAATCACCTAGTAAAAGTAAAACAATTGAAAAATATCTGGGAGACAATTATAAAGTAGTATCATCAAAAGGACATATAAGGGACTTAGCAACAACAGGAAAATATGGCTTTGGTGTAGATGTAGAAGACGGTTTTAAACCAAACTATGAAATAATAAAAGGCAAAAAAAGCACTGTAACAGAACTAAAAAAACTAGCTAAAGACTCAGACTTAGTCTATCTAGCATCCGATCCTGACCGTGAGGGAGAAGCAATTGCTTGGCATTTAAAAGACGCTCTAAAATTAAAAGACGATAAATATGATAGAGTAGTATTTAATGAAATAACAAAAGACAAAGTCCGTGAAGCCTTTAATAAACCTAGAAAAATAGACGATAATCTAGTAAAATCACAAGAATCAAGAAGAATTTTAGACAGGATAATAGGCTTTAGACTATCAAAATTAATGCAATCAAAAACTGGAGGCAAATCAGCGGGAAGAGTACAATCTGTAGCCTTAAAACTAATTGTCGACAGAGAAGAAGAAATAAACTCATTCGTTCCAGAAGAATACTATACTATAACTGCTATTTTTAATGATTTTGAATCTAAATTATTTCAATACGACCACAAAGATATAGAAATAAAATCTGAAAAAGAAAAAAATGATATTTTAGATAAACTGACTAAAACCTTTGAAATAGAAAAAGTAGAAAAGAAAGATAAAAATAAAAAAGCAAAAGCTCCATACACCACATCAACATTACAACAAGATGCTTCAAGTAAATATAATTTTCCTGGAAAAAAAACCATGTCCATAGCTCAAAAGCTATATGAAGGTATCGCTCTAGAAGACGAAACAACTGGTCTAATTACTTATATGAGAACAGACTCAATAAGATTAAGTGATGAATTTATAAAAAACACCTATAAATACATAAATGATAACTATGGTAAAGAATACGTAGGATATGTAAAACAAAGCAAAAACAAAGAAAACGTTCAAGACGCTCACGAAGCAATTAGACCAACTGACATTAATAAGACACCAGATAAAGTGAAAAAATATTTAAAAGAAGATGAATACAAGCTATATAAACTAATATACTATAGAGCACTTGCTTCACTTATGGTAGATGCTAAAGCTTTAACTACCACTATTATACTTAATAACAACAATTATCAATTTAAAACAACCGGTTCAATTATAACCTTTGATGGTTACTTGAAAGTATACAAGGACTATGAAGCAACTGAAGAAAAAATATTACCTGATTTAGCAAACTATAAAACTAATGTTGTAATAGCTAATGAAATAATAGATGAACAACACTTTACTAAACCCAAACCTAGATACACTGAAGCTAAGCTAATTAAAGAACTTGAAGAACTAGGAATAGGTAGACCATCAACTTATGTAAAAATAATTGATACTTTAAAAGAAAGAAATTATGTCACTCTAGAAGATAAAAAGTTTAAACCAACTGAAATAGGTATTTTAACAACCCATAAATTACAAGAATTTTTCTCTGGTATTATAAATGTAGAATACACTGCTAAAATGGAAGATGACCTTGACCAAATCGCTGAAGGTAAAGAAATCTGGAATGAAATGTTAGATAAATTCTATAAAAAGTTTGAACCACTTGTAAAAGTTGCATTCGACGAAATGGAAAAAAAAGAACCAGAAAAAACTGGGGAACTATGTCCGAATTGTAATAGTCCATTAGTAATTAGAAAAGGAAGATATGGCGACTTTACAGCATGTAGCAACTATCCAGAATGTAAATACATAAAAAAAGAAGAAAAGAAAGTAGTTGAAGTATGTGACTGTCCTAATTGTGATGGTAAAATAGTAGAAAGAAAAACTAAAAGAGGAAAAATATTCTATGGATGCAATAACTTTCCAAAATGCAATACAGCCTTTTGGGATAAACCTCTAAAAGAAACATGTCCTAACTGTGGAAGCATTCTTCTAGAAAAGAAAGATAAAGTAGCATGTTCATCATGTGATTATGAAAAATAAAATAAACCAGAAAATTATATCAGAAAAATATGATAGAAAAACTAAATAAAAAACATAAAAAAATTATAAAAAAAGGGTTAATTAAACTCCTTTTTTCTTTTTATATGATATAATTATTCTAAGGATGTGAAAATATGAAAGAAGTAGTAAACAAACTAATCGATAAAAACAAAACCATATCAACCATGGAATCCTGTACAGGAGGATGCCTTGCTAGTGAAATAACTAACCAAGAAAACTCATCAAAAGTATTAAAATTTTCTGCTATAACTTACAGCAACGAATACAAAATAAAAATGGGTGTAGACAAAAAAATAATTGATACCTACAGTGTTTATAGTATTGAAACAGCCCATTCTATGGCCTCAGCTATTTCTAATTACACCAATTCTTCATACGGTATAGGCATAACAGGCAAACTAAATAAACAAGATGAAGAAAATCCTTATGGTGACAATAGCACAGTATATGTAGCAATTTTAGATAAAGAAAACAATAAATATTATGACTTAAAAATACTAGCAACAGAAAAAACAAGAAAAGAAAACAAAATGCTTGTTGTTAATGAAGTAATAAATAAATTACATGAAATATTATAAGGGAGGAAACTATGAAAAAAGTAATATTAATTGACGGAAACAACCTTCTTTTTAGAAGCTTTTATGCAACAGCATACTCTGGTAGTATTCTTAGAAACTCTAAAGGATTTCCCACTAATGCCCTTTATGGTTTTATAAATATGCTAAATAAAATAATCAATGAAGAAAAACCTTCATATATGATGATAGCATTCGATAAAGGCAAAACATTTAGACACGAAAAATACGACGGATACAAAGATGGAAGAAGAGAAACACCACTTGAATTAAAGCAACAATTCCCTGTAGCCAAAGAGATAGCTAGAACCATGGGAATAAAATGCTTTGAAATAGATAACTACGAAGCCGATGATATAATTGGAACATTTGCCAAAGAAGTAGATATAGATGACGACTTTATTGGAACAATCGTAAGTAGTGATAAAGACTTATTACAACTTATCTCTTCCGATGTCGATGTAAAACTTTTAAAAACAAATGACTATATCAGAATGAATAAGCAAACCTTTTATGAAACATATGGCCTATCACCAGAAAAAATGGTTGACCTAAAAGCCCTTATGGGAGACGCTTCTGATAATATTCCTGGAGTAAAAGGAATCGGAGAAAAAACTGCCCTTAATCTACTTCATGAATATGGTACTTTAGATGGTATTTATGAAAACTTAGATAAAATAAGAAATAGCATTAAAGAAAAACTAATAAATGATAAAGAAAAAGCTTACTTTTCTTATGAACTTGCTACAATCTATAAAGAAGTTCCAATTGATACTAACCTAGAAAACATAAAATATGAAGGCATAACAAATGAATATATTCCTTTACTTGAAGAATACGAATTCTATTCAATAATAAAAAAACTAGATAAAAAAGAAGAACCAAAAAAAGAATTAGTCTATGAAATAAAACAAAACATCACTCTAAATGATGACTTTGCTTACTATATATTAACCAAAGGTAACTATCATGATCAAAACGTTATAGGTCTTGCTATTTATAATGATGATACTTCTTGTTATATTGAGGGAGAAAACATAAAACAACTAGATATATTTAATAATGATAATATAAAATATACATACGACTTAAAAAAGAATATTACGCTATTTAAATACTTAGACATTCCTTTTAATAATAAAAATAAAGACCTAATGATTGAAACATATCTATTAAACTATAATATAAAAGATGATTTATCATACTTGACTAGTATATGTGGTGAAACAACAACTGAAGATGTAACTCTTTTAAAGAAAAAAGATGTAACCAATGAAGATATAATAAAAAATACTATTTCAAAAGCAAAATTTATTTGGGATAATAAAGATAAATTCTATAAAGAACTAAACACCGATGAAGAAAAACTATACTTGGATTTGGAATTACCACTTACATATGTTTTATCCGATATGGAATATACTGGGGTAAACATTGATTTAGAAGTCTTAGAAAACATGAAAGACGAATTACAAAAATCCCTTGATATCCTATCAAATGAAATATATAATTTAGCAAATGAAGAATTTAATATATTAAGTCCTAAGCAACTAGGCACCATTCTTTTTGAAAAACTATCTATTCCTTATCCTAAAAAAATAAAAAACAATAGTTATTCTACAAGTGCTGATATCTTAAATAAATTAATTAACTACGAAATAGTAGAAAAAGTATTACTATATAGAAATCTTGCTAAACTTTATAGCAATTATGCCGTTGGATTAATCGAATATGTAAAAGAAGATAAAAGAATTCATACTATCTTTAATCAAACTCTAACTAGAACAGGTAGACTATCTTCAACCAGTCCTAATCTTCAAAACATACCAATGAAAACAGAATATGGAAGAGCCTTTAGAAAAGCCTTTATTCCAAGCAATGACGGTTATATTCTGTCAAGCGATTATTCTCAAATAGAATTAAGAGTATTTGCCCATATGTCAAATGCCAACAACTTAATCGAAGCATTTAATAATGATATGGATATTCATACTAAAACAGCCATGGATATATACCATGTAACCAAAGAAGAAGTTACACCACTTATGAGAAGAAACGCTAAAGCAGTTAATTTTGGTATTTTATATGGAATAAGTAGCTTTGGTCTATCTGAAGGATTAAATATAGATGTAAAAGAAGCAAAATCATTTATAGAAAACTATCTAAATACATTTACAGGAATAAAAGACTATATGGAAACACTAAAGAAAAATGCCTATGATAATGGCTATGTAAAAACTCTGTTTGGAAGAACAAGAATAATAGATGAATTAAAAAATAGCAACTATATGATAAGACAAAGTGGAGAAAGAATGGCTCTTAATACTCCAATTCAAGGAACAAGCGCTGACATTCTAAAAAAAGCAATGATTGAGATATATGATGCCTTAAATAAAAAGAACCTAAAATCAAAAATGATTATTCAAGTACACGATGAACTAGTATTCGATGTAGTAAAAGAAGAAAAAGATGAAGTAGTAGAAATAGTAAAAAATATTATGGAAAATACTTATAAACTAAACGTTCCCCTAAAAGTAGATATAAACATTGGAACAAATTGGTATGAGGCCAAATAATGCCAGAATTACCTGAAGTAGAAACAGTAAGAAAACAACTACTTAATCATCTTAAAAACAAAACTATAAAAAGTATTAATATAATTCATAATAATGTATTTGAAAATCAAGATATAAATAAAATAAAAGAAGAAATAAAAAATCAAACAATAAACGATATCAAAAGAAGAGGAAAATGGTTAATATTTGAACTAGACAACTATAACCTTTTAAGCCATCTTAGAATGGAAGGTAAATATCTATATCGAAACATAAATGATGAAATAAATAAACATGAACTAATTATTTTTAATATAGACGATACTTTTGAGTTAAGATATAAAGACACAAGAAAATTTGGAAAAATGTACCTTATAAAAAAAGAAGACTTAGAGAAAAATTCTCCTCTTACTAAGCTAGGATTAGAACCATGGGATAAAAAACTAACAACAGAATACTTAAAAGAAAAACTAAAGAATAAAAGTTTACCTATAAAAACAACTCTTCTAGACCAAACTATAATTACAGGCATTGGCAATATTTATGCTAATGAAATACTCTTTTTATCAAAAATAAATCCTCATAAAAAGAGTAAAGAGCTAAGCAATAAGGAACTAGAGTCTATTATAGAAAACACTAAAAAAGTATTAGAAAAAGCAATCGAAGAGGGAGGTACCACTATAAGAAGCTATACATCTGAAGAAGGAGTATCAGGTAAATTTCAAAATAATCTTTTGGTTCATAAAAGAGAAAATGAGAAATGTCCTAATTGCAACACCCCAATAAGCAATGATAAAATCGGAGGAAGAAGTACCTATTATTGTAAAAAATGTCAAAAATAAAATGAAGATTGACACTGTTACAAAAGTTATATATAATTAAGCTATAAGATAGGTAAAGGAGTAAGATTAT
>CAKOMW010000010.1 GCA_934096805.1 uncultured Bacilli bacterium
CACAAAATAATACTTTTTAGTATCCTTTTTTATATCAAAAGTTGTTTTTGTCTTAGGACAATTCTTGATTTTGTATATTGTTTTTTATACCAAATGTCATTTTTGCTCATTTGCATTGTGTTTTTATATAGTATATAGTGCTATTAGCACGTATCTTTGGGCGTTGACTTCACTTTCTATGAAAGCGAGGTGGTAGTTATGAGGAAGAAAGATTTTTTAATCTTAACACTACTTATGGTTATCTTTTTATTATTAATTATCATCTTAGAAATACTTTAAGTACTAATTAATCATAAAAGCGACGTCTCTCTGATATAGAGAAGCGTCGCTTCCAAACCAAACAGGAAGCCGACGTTCAAAGAACGTGCTTCTTTATATATAATATACTACTTATTTAATCTTTATACAAGTAGTTTTAATGAATTCATTTTTATAATAATTAACTAACCTCAGGATGACCACAAGGTGCCACATCTAAATATCCTTTATAAGGATCGCTTATATTACCAGCACTATCCTTTACCCAAAAATATTTAGTACCTGATTTAAAATTACAGGTATCTACTATATTAGTCCATTTACTATCATTAAGATCTGGTTTAGTATCTGTATCTGTTGCAATATAGCCTGTTATTTCATATTTTGAAGGCAACACATAAAATACAGCAGTACCCATAGTCCCATCAACATTAGTAATAATTGGAACTTTATTACTAAAATCTAGTTGGTAAGGTTTGTCGCTAGTGCCTTTTCCACCTGAAATCTTTACGTTAGATGACAGACTTAGGACTGGGCGGACCGCAAGCCCGCCGTCGGAGACGCCGTTGCCGTTATTGACAAGGCCAGTCGAGTACACAAAGAAAGCGTTGCGGGAATTGACTGAACTCTGCGGAAGCAACCATGTATGTTGACTTTTATCTAACCAATTATTTGTTGTTTTACAATTTGTACTATCATAATCATAATCAGATAAGTTATTTGTACAATTTTTTGATGCTCCATATCCATAATCACTTGCATACATTATTGCTATCTTTTTTGAGGCATCACTTTGGATTACTGGATTTGTTCCATAATAATAGCCACTTCTATTAGCATCATTCTTTCTTTCATATTGCCACATTACATCACTTGTCATCTTTGAATCACTATATCCTCCAAGATAATACTTTGTTGTTCCTATCATGTTTTTTGCATCAGTATTTAATGTATTATAATAATCATTATTTAAATATGTATTTAATGTTCCTGTTACCCAGTTATTATATGAATTAGTTGTTGTATCTTGTGTTGTATTCCAGCTTTTATTTCCTATTGAAGTATCTCTTATTATTTTAAATCTATTTTCTATATTACCATTTGTGTCTTCAGTAGGTATTACTCCGATTATTCTCCATGTTTCATTATTAAATGTTACATAGTTCTTTACTACAGAGTCTCCTCCTCTATATCTATATTCTGTTGCAAATTTATTATCTACTTGAAGGGTGTTGTCTATTTCATGTGTTATTTGTTCTAAACCATTTGTTCCTACTGTTTTTGTTGCAAATTCCGTTGCATCCATTCCACTTTTTACACTTAGTTTTATTATATTCTTTGACTCAACACTACTACTCCATTTTGCATATGATGCATTTGTAAGATTATAAGAGATTACTCCTGTTACTACAAGAAAAAGAATACCTACTAATGACAATAGATATTTATTATAGTCGTTTATATCTTTAAATAAGGGGTTTTGTTTTATTTTATTATTAGTATTTTGCCCCCCCCCCAGACGAATATTTGTTTACCATATTACTTATTAGGTGTTTGCATGATGTATGTAAAAATATTTAGTTACACCCATCCTCCTCTTTAGTTTTCTATAACTTAATTTTATATCAAAATTTTACTTTTTTCAAGTACCTTTATTTCTTTTTATATTTTGTAGTTTAAATCTACATTTTCTATCTTACTCTTTCATTTAAAGCAGATATTTCTTGTTCTAATAATTCTTTTTCACGATTCATAAAAACAGCTTCTTCAAACGTTACTCCAGCACCAACTCCACAAGTAAGTCCCACAACTGTCAATATTCCAGAATCACCAAAAAAAGCATTAGCACCAATAGCAACACAACCACCAGCTAAGAAAAAGGCACTAGCACACATTTTATATGTATTTCTTTTTTTTAGTACCTTAATATTGGCTTTTAAGTTTTCCACATTCTTACTATTAACATTTAAATCTTCCATTACTTTTCCCCCATCAAATTTTTTCTATATAATATCACATTTTTAGTATAATGTAAAGAAAAAAGAGCGTTCCGCTCTTTTATTAATTCATTCTTCTAAGTAATAATCTGCTTCCTGAAAGTCCTATAAGTGATACAACTGCAAGAGCTATATACATTGAACCATTATCAAATGTTTCTGGATTTTCAGCTTTTTGGATTTTAGTATCTTTATACACTAAACTGTAAGTAGAGAACTTATCAGACTTAAACGAAATAGTACCATCACCATTATTAGTAGCATCAAGAATAGTAACAACTCCATCATGAACTCTTATTACATAATAAACTCTTTTATAACCATCTTTTACTTTAGCAACAGCTTTAGGTATGCTAAGTTTAATCTTAACACTGCCATCTGCTTCAGTAATTTGTTCTACTTTAAGCCCATTTGCAGTAGCATTGAATAAATCAATATTATAGAATCCTGCAACTTCATATTTTTTATTAGCAACAGCTTTATCAATTAAAGCCTTGTCACTTTCATTAACTTCTTCACTAGTTATAACATCAATATCTACTTTTTTAACTAATTCATTTTCTTTTACTATAACATATTCATCAGAACCTATTACTTTAAATTCTTTTTTATTATTAGCTAAAGTACCATTAGTAATACCAGCAACTGAATCACCTTTTAAATTATAAGTTCCACCATTTACTATAGTAGTAGAATTATCTGTATATCCATACTTACTCCAGTCATAATCCCAAATAGCATAACCTTTGGCATTAACATCACCAGTACCATGGTAATTAAATGTACCATCATTTACTGTAACTTTTTCTTTACCAGTATAGAATCCCATATTACCAATAACAGCACTACTTGGTTTATACATATTAAATGTACCACCATTTACTACCATAATACCATAGTCATCATTTTTAATGTACTTATCATTGTCATACATTTCAAATGTACCGTCATCAATAGTTAATGTAGCCATAGTACCAGCTTTATTTTCTTCTGGTGTATACCAACCATTATCTATTAAAGATGAAATACCATTTTGAGTAACATACTTTCCTCCATTAATAGTCATAGTACCATGATTTAATAATACATAGAAACTATTACCAGCAGCATCATGACGAGTATAGTTTCCTCCACTGATAGTTACTGTACCATCATTATACACTGGTGCCTTTTTATTGAAGCTGTTGCTAACATTACCAGTACCAGTTATAGTGGCAGTTGCACCTTTTTCAATTAAAATTGTGTGACCGCCTTTTTCATTTGTAACATCAAAACCACCTAAATTAATTTTAACATTACTACCTGCTTTAACAACAAGACCATCACTTACGTTTTTAGTTAATGTTATATCTTGTGTTACATCTTGAGCGTTAACTACGAATGGAAATGCACACATAGTTAATAGCCCTAATCCAAAAAATACTTTATTTTTCATTTTCTAATCCTCCTTTATTAAATTATAACATTAAAAAA
Organism: uncultured Bacilli bacterium; assembly: GCA_934096805.1. GTDB lineage: Bacteria > Bacillota_I > Bacilli_A > RF39 > UBA660 > JAEDJI01. The sequence continues at coordinate 3,729 of CAKOMW010000010.1, forward strand.
AATAAAAAACAATATAATAAATATCAAAATTTTAATTTTAAGTGACAAATAGTGACAAAAAAAGAAAATTGATAAAAAACCAACTTTCTATTCTTCTACCTTAAACTCTTCTAAAGTATCATTTTTAACTACTTTATTTATTGTTTCACTAGCATTCTCTAGTATTTTATTACAATCATTAGCAAGAAGCATTGCCTCGTTAAACTTAGCAATAGCATCATTAAGAGGCACTCCTCCATTTTCTAGTTCTTTTACAATATTCTCTAGTTTTTTCAGTTTTTCCTCAAAACTCATTTCTTCTTTTTTCATTTATTTTCCTCCACATTCATAACTTTTGATATTATTTTTCCATCTGCTAGATCAGTTGTAATAATAGAATCATTAGTAATATCACTAACACTAGTTATAACAACATCATCAATCTTAGTAATCGAATATCCTCTTTTTATAGTATTAATAGGATTTAAAGCATCAAGTTTGTTTAAAATATTTATAAACTTATTGTTATTATCATTTAAATTTCTTTTTATAAGTAAATTTAATTTATCTACTAAGTTATCTAATTTTTGAGCTTTTACCTCATACATATTTCTTGGATTTTTCAAAACATAAGAATTAAGTAAACTAGTAATTTTATTTTTATTTATATCAAGTAAATTTAAAACAGATTTATTACTTCTTATCTCTAATTGTTTTATATAATTTATTAAATCAATTGTATTTGGTACTGCAAGTTCCGCAGCAGCAGTAGGAGTCGGAGCTCTTAAATCACTAACAAAATCACTTATTGTAAAATCAATTTCATGTCCAACTGCACTTATAATAGGTATTTCACTTTTAAATACAGCATCTGCAACTATTTCTTCATTAAAAGCCCACAAATCTTCAATAGAGCCTCCTCCACGTCCTAAAATAATAACATCTAAATCATAAGTATTAGCAAGCTCTATATTTTTTACAATATCTTCTTTAGCATTTTCACCTTGAACCAAAGATGGAAATATAAAAAGTTCAACCAATTTATATCTCCTGTTAATAGTAGTAATAATATCCCTTATAGCAGCGCCAGTCGGAGCAGTTATAATCCCAATCTTTTTAGGAAATTTAGGTATTTGTTTTTTATAACAATCATCAAAATACCCTTTTTCACCAAGTTTCTTCTTTAAACGTTCAAACTCTAAATAAAGATTACCCACACCATCTTCAAGCATTTCTTCAACATAAATTTGATAATTTCCACTTGCTTCATAACAACTAATTCTACCTACCACTAATACCTTAGATCCATCAACTGGTTTAAAATTAATTTTTTGAGCATTATTTCTAAACATAACCGCAAGTATTCTTGAAGATTCATCTTTTATTGTAAAATATAAATGTCCTGAAGAATGATTCTTAAAATTAGATATTTCCCCTTTCAAATAAACTACATTTAGATTAGAATCATTATCCATTTTATACTTAATATATTTATTTATTTGAGTAACTGTTAAATATTTATCATTCATCTTCTACCTCATTATGAAGAACACTATCAAGTACAGCATTAATCATTTTAACCACTTTTTCATCAGAGTACTTTTTCGATAATTCAACCGCTTCATTTATACACACAATATTTGGAGTATCTGTATACATAAGTTCATAAATACCCAAACAAATAATAGCTTTATCAACTTTACCAAGTCTATTAATATCCCAATCTTTTAAATGCTTATTTGCAATAGATACAAGCTCATCATTATGTTTTATTATTTCTTTAATTGTATCAGTTACAAAAGAATTAGATAATTCTATTTGCTCTTTCACAAGAGCATCTACATCATATGAAATATTACTATTTTCATAAATATATATTTGATATAAAACTTTAATAATTATTTCCCTTAACTCACTACGATTTTTCATTTTTATTTCCTCCACATAGACATTATACACTATTTCACATAAAATTAAAATAATATTTCAGGAGTTTTAATATTTTATAAAAACACCAAAAATTAACTAAGCAATCAATAATTTTAAGCAGGATTTAAGCAAGATTTAAGTAAGATAACTACAATATTAAGTTATCTTTTTTCTTTAAAAAAAAGACACCATTCATGTCTTTTATTCTTAATTAATTGAAATACTTTCTAAAATATAATTATTGTTATTATACAAAATACTACTATTCTTCAAACTAACTATTTTATTGCTACCATCAGAAAGTGTTACCGTAACTGCTCCACTCTCACATCCATTAGATAATGCAAGATTCATATCCTTTATCTTTTCATTAGTAGTCAAAGGAATAAAATCAAATTCAAAAGCAATAGTATCACTTATTCTAGGAGAAGGATATTTGTTAATATATAGTTTTCCATTCTTAGTAAGCACATATAACTGAAATAATGAATCATCATTACACGATTTAGTAGCCAAGATTTTTAACACTCCATAAGGAAAAGATTTTCCAGTCTGAGTTTTTGTTATATTATTCACATACTTCAAATTAGAATCTTCAATCAAAAAATATATATCATTATTATAAAACAACTTTGTTTGTTCGTTATTTTTATTAGAAATATCATATTCTACTTTATTATTTTCATTTTTTATGTATAAAAAACCATAAACTATTAAAAACACTCCACAAAGTAACAACAATAAAGCAAAAATTCTTAAAATTTTACTCTTACTCTTTCTCATTTTATCACTACCCTATAAAATAATAATAATATTTTTTATTAAATAATGCAAGAAAAAAAGAAGAAAAATTATTCTTCTTCCTTATTAACAACTTTTTTTCCTTTATATTCTCCACATGCTTTACAAACACGATGAGACTTTACTATTGCACCACAACTAGGACATTTTGTAACTCCTTTTGCAGTAAGAGCCATATGTGCTCTTCTTGTTCTTGCTCTAGTCTTTGAAACTTTTCTTGCTGGAACTGCCATTTGTATCACTCCTTCTTTATCCTATTTGACTAATTTGTCACTGCCTTATAAATTATACACCATACTTTAGAAAAACACAAGTTTTTTTTACTATTTACATGTATAACCATCATTTTCATAACTCTTTTTAGCATCATCCAAAGTTTTATTTAAACCATCAATACCTAAAGTTTGCTTATCTTTATCATTCATTTCTTCTAAATTAAATACTACACTTGAATAAACTTTACTAGAATCAACCTTAGATTCTGTACTTATACCAGTTTTATTAAAATCTTCTTCATAAGCCTTATCAAGTGCTTTTTTATAACTATCTACATAAGACTTTTCTTTACCTGTTAAATCAACAGTAGTATCCATTTTCACTTTTACTAAACTATCTTTCTTAAACCATGCTTTAACCTTTTTTACTTGATCTATTCCATTTTCATTATAACTCTTTTCACATTCTAAAGTTTTAGTAAAACTACAACCACTAAGCAAAGTCACAATTACTATCATTAAAGTTAACCCCAAATATTTCTTCATATTATCACTCCTCATATACTACACCAATTATAACAGACTTTCTTTAAAATTAAAACACCTATCTTATAGATTCCAAAAAATCTTTAGACTTTAAATAAAGACCAGTATATCTTTCATAATAACTTGTAAGAAAATTATTAATTTCATACTTATTTTTATCAAGAATATTCAACTCTTTTATCTTAGATATATCTACATAATAAAACATCCTAAGAAGCTTTATTGTCTTTAAATCTACAACATACTGATTAGTATAACAATTCCTACATATATAACCACCAGTATCACTACTTATTGTTACTATTTCTTCTTTTGAACCACATATACTACAACAATCTAAAATTGGTTTAACCCCTAAATCCTCAAGAAACTTTAACTCTACAATATTAGTAATAATCATTGGATCAAAACCACTATTTATTTTTTCAATCGCAGAACTCATTATATCGAACAATGAAAAATTATTTGTTTCTTTTATTACTTGATTAGTCAAATCAACTAAATATGATAAGTACCCAATCTTAGAAAAATCTTTTTTAATATTCTTTAAATCATCTATAATATCTACTTCAATTAAAATAGACAATTCATCTTTTTTTGAAATATAAAAATATCCATAAGTAAGCTTTGAAGAAACACTTCTCAACTTACTTTTCATATTCCTACATCCTTTAGATATTACTCCAATATTTCCATACTCTCTTGTTAAAATATGAAGTATTTTACTAGATTCTTTATAATTAATATCTTTAATTATTATTCCCTTTACTTTCTCCAGTTTCATCTTTTTCTATCTCTTTCATAAAAAGATAATATTTTAAATCCCCAGTATTTTTAAATAATTTCCATAAAATATCATTCATTATATCACCTAATAATATAATGATACTTTATTAATCATTTAATTCAGTAATACCTAAATATTCAAAAATATTTTCTTTTTCCCTCCAATTTTTAATAGTCTTTACATAAAGCTCTAAAAAAACTTTTTTATCTAGTAACTCCTCAATTTCTACTCTTGAAGCACTTCCTATTTTCTTAAGCATCGAACCTTGCTTACCAATTATAATCTTTTTTAAGTTATCTCTATCAACAATAATTAAAGCATTTATATAAACTGAATCTTTTTTATATTCAATATTTTCAATAAGACATGTAATTGCATGTGGCACTTCTTCTTTTGTTAACATTAAAATTTTTTCTCTTATAATTTCACTAATCATAAAATTTTCTGATATATTAGTTATAACATCATCATTAAAATACTTTATATCATCCTTTAAATGACTTTTTATTACTTTAATTAATTCCTTAATATTATCTCCTTTTAAAGAAGAAGTTGGTACAATATCAAGAAAATCATACATATCTTTTAATTTTATTATTTCTTCAATTATTTTTTCTTTATTTATTCTATCAACTTTATTCAAAACAAGAATAACCTCTTTTTTTTCTTGCTTTAATTTGTTTAAAATATTTTCATCTCCACGACCAAATCCTGATGCAATATCTACAATAAATAAAACTATATCATTTTCCATTGCCTCATATGCTTTTTTATTCAGAACAGTTCCAAGCCTGTTATTAGCACGAGCTATTCCTGGAGTATCTATAAAGACTATTTGAGTATCATCATCATTATAAACTCCATAAATATTATTTCTAGTAGTTCCTACTTTATCACTAGTAATAGCAAGTTTTCTATTCATTATTTTATTCAATAATGTTGACTTACCAACATTTGGTCTACCTACAATTGATACAAAACCACTTTTCATATTAAGCTTCATTCCTTTCTTATATTTAAAAACATATATAACTTATAAGAAATATAATTTTTTATTTAAAATTCATTTATACACAAATCTGTATAACTATATTCTTTTACTTCTTTTCCATAGACAAATATCTTTGTATCTTCATCAAAAAACTCTGTGAAAACTTGTCTACAAATCATACATGGAATAGGAGAATCCCCAGATGATGCAATATGTATTTCTTTAAAATCACCTTTTCTATAACCATTAGCAACAGCATTAAAAATTGCAACCCTTTCTGCACACACTGTAGCACCATATGATTTATTCTCTATATTTACGCCCAAAAACTCTTTATTATCCCTTGTAACCACAATAGCGGCAACTTTATAATTAGAATAACAAGCATAAGCATTATTTAATAATTTATTTAACTTTTCTTTCATAGTTTCCTCCAAATTCAAAATATCATAATTATTCCTTTAGAAAAGAGCAATTATCTTTGGTAAATATATCAAAATACCAAGAATAAAAGCAAATATTGAAGCTATTCCTACTGCTCCACTTGCACAGTCTTTTGCTACTTTAGCAAGAGGTTTCTTTTCCTTTGTACAAAGATCTACTGTTGCTTCAATCGCTGTATTAATCATTTCAAGCGAAAGGATCATCCCAATAAGCAAAAGAACTACCAATCTTTCAGTATAAGAAATATTTAAAAATATTCCAAGTACCATTGCAATAATACCCATAATAATCATAACTATAATATTTTGTTCATGATAAAATGCATACCTTATTCCCTCATAACAATACTTAAAGGACAAAACAAATCTCTTAAAACTTTTTTTATTTTTCTTGTATATTTGTGAATCTTTTTCCATTTAAAATCATCTCCTGTTTATCAAACATTACTTTTTCATCTTCTTTTTCAATATGATCATATCCTAATAAATGAAGCAAACCATGTATACTTAAAAAACATAATTCTCTTATTAATGAATGACCATAATCTTTACTTTGTTCAATTGCCTTGTCTACAGATATATAAATGTCTCCAAGAACATTCTTATTTGTATATGATGGTTCTTCTTTTTCATCACCAAGAGCAAAACTTATTACATCTGTCTCTCTATCAATATTACGATACTGTTTATTTAAATCATGAATCGTAGGATTATCTACCAATATAATATTAAAATATATATTACTTAATTCTTCCATTTTTATTGCATGATTAAGTATTTTTTTAATACATCTAATCTCTTTTTTCAAATCGTAAGAAGTATTATTATATATATTATAACTTTTTATCTTATTAAAAACCATACTACACCTCCGACTAAAAGCACTACTAATACATCAATCAACCATTCTTTCTTCAACCAATCAGGCAACATATCTTCAAATTTATCAAAAATTTTATATATAAAGTACCCTAAAAGAGCCCCAAAAACATTAAGTAAGATATCATCAACATCAAATACCCTTCCTATTATTGATTGAATAAGTTCAATAGACAAAGAAACCACAAAAGCATACATAACTACTGAAATAGGTTTTTTTAGATCCAAATAATATGTAACATAAAGTCCATATGGTAAAAATAATAACAAGTTACCAAAAATATTTTTATAAAACAAACCACTACCAAACTCATATCTTAATATTTCCTTAAATGGAATAATATTAGCACTTGACCACGAAACATCCTGATACGTTACAGCATGAAATAAACACAATATATAAAGTATAAATAAAAGATTAAATATTTCTTTATATAAAACTGCTTTTTCATTATGTTTTTTTAAATATCCTACTCTTATAGTAATAGCTACTACTACTGCCATAACAATCATTGGCCATGAATATTGTAATATAACTAGAACTTGTTCTTTTAATTCTACCAGCATAATATCTCCTTAATTTTCTTCTTCGTTTATTTCTTCTAAGGCTTGTTGTTCCTTTGCAATATTCTCATAAGTTTTTAGAAAAACCTCTATATACATTTTACCATTTTCTTTGTAATTTTTCAAAACTTTTTCTTCGATTATATATTCTTTTTCTTCCAATGTATCATTCATATTATCAGTTATATTCTTTCTTAACATAGAAATAAGCTCATAATCTTTATATATCGTCTTATTTAAATAAGTATTTTTCTTATTTTTAACACTTATTTTAAACAAATTATTCTTTAATATATATCTATTCCCCTCATTTGTTATTTTTTTATTTATCTTAAAAAGAGACAAATCTTTATCAAAAACATTTATTATAAGACTAGTTGTACCCTTATTATTCTTTACCTCCTCCGTTAGTACTGTATTAGTATTAGCTTTTATAATATACCATACTTCTGCATAAACTAAAGCATTTGACTTTACTCTAGCTACGACATTATCATTTCTATGAATATTACCAGATACAATTATATCCCCTTTTTGGACATAATCCTCTTTATTTTTAATTATCTCTCCACTTGAAGCATATATATCTTTTATATACCCATTTTTCGAAGCCACTATATCAGTAGCAACTGAAGATACTTTTTTCTTATCTTTATGAACTCTTTCTATTACTTTTACATTTAATAAAACTCCATTTTTCTCCAGTTCAATCCATTCAATCTTATCCTTATTATCTTCTTTTATTTTATTTTTTATTTTTTCTAATTGTTTATAATTCTTATTATAACTATATAAAGTTACCCCATTATTACTAAGCTCTGTAGATAATAACTCTCTCATTTCTTTACTTTCAGTTTCATAATTTATAAAAAGAATAAACCTTGTAAAAAAAACAATAATAAATATCCCAATTATAAAAAAAATAAAAAACATTCTATATCTTTTTAATATTAATTTAAATCTTTCTATTCCATTTATTCTAATAACATTTATTTCATCTATTGTCTTTATATTCTTTATCTTTTCATAATCTAAATATGATACTTTAAAGATTACTACATCTTTTTGATATTTTATATCAAATATATCAATACCCAGTTTAAATAATTTAGTAAGTGTTCTTCTTTTATTTTTAGTCTTAATTTTAACTACATAATAGTTTATCATATAATCACCTATACTCTATTTTATTTATATTCCCTGTTATTAATAATTCATGGTCATATAACTTATTTATAGTTAAGTCAGTTCCACTTATAGTAAGTATTAAAGAAGAACAATCTATTACTATTTTGTCATCATCAAAAACTAAGATTTCTTTATAATTAACTATATCTATTTTATCTTTAAACAAACTAATTTTAAGCTCATTATCTTTTATATATTCAAGTATTTTAGAAAACATAAAATCACCACTTAATAATATGAAAAAAATACTATTTTAATGCAAAAGAAAAAAGAGGATAACCTCTTATTTACTCAATCTTTCCCTTATAATAGAAGATACCTCTTTCATATCGCACCTGTTTTTTACAAGAGGTGTTATTTCTTTCATAACAGCACCAAAGTCTTTGATACTAGTAGCATTAACAGAACCTATAACATCAGAAATAATTGTATCAAGTTCTTCCTTAGTAAGCATACTAGGCATATATTTTTTAAGTATTTCAACTTCTGCAGAGTAAGATTCTGCTAAATCAGTCCTGCCAGCATCTAAAAACTCAGCAATAGAATCATTTCTCATTTTAATTTGTTTATTTATAACATCAAGATATAACTCATCATTTTCTTCTTTTTTATTATTAATTACTTCAAGCTGTACTGCTCCTTTTACTGCTCTTAAGGTATTAAGCAATACCTTATCCTTAGATTTCATTGCTTGCATCAAATCATTTTTAATAGTTTCTTTTAACATAATAATTACCTCCATACAATTAAAGAGAAAGCATAACTTCCTCTTATCTATTTCTTTTATTTCTCTTTTTAAAATTAATAGTATTTTGTTTCTTTTCTTCTCTTCTTACTACTCCAGGTTTAGAATAGTATTTTCTTTTTTTAACATCAGAAAGGACACCATCACGAGAACATTTTACTTTAAAACGCTTAATTGCACCATCCAAGTTACCTTTTACACTAACCTCTGTCATAATTATCCCTCCTTTTCGTGTTTAATTCATATAGTATTATATCAGACATTTTTAAACATTTCAACTTTTTTCGATAATATTTTTTAATAGTTGGTTAATTTCATTTGTAACTCTCTCATGCACAAGTAATTAGAAGAATTATATTGGTTTAGTCAACTTAAGAGGCTTGAACGCCAAGCGAAACACGGAAAGAATTTCTTATATTACCATCTCCACCAAAGTACTCGAAGTTAAAAGCACCAGCATTTGTACCATTAGCATAGTAGCTACCACGGATGAACCAAGCAAAAGAAGAACCCAAAAAGCTAGCATTATCTGAATACCATTTGTCACTTGTTCCCACTATTGTCACTTCTGTTGTTGCATCACCAAGACGTCCCCTTTTATATGTTCCAGAACTACTCCCATCATATGTATAACTATCATAATACTTTGCTAAAGGATGTGTCGAAGTACTCCAATTTTGTGCATATGATGTATAAAATTGATTAGAGGAGTTTACCATATTACCCATTACATATTCAGTTGAACCTCCAGACATATCGTACACTCCATATACATTTCCTGTTGTACTTGCTTTTACTCCACTTCCTCCATTATATTTATTCTTATCTGTTGTACATGTCGTTGATGATTGACTTGCACTTACTGTGTCTGCTCCTATTCCTGTTGTATATGTACTACAATTATTTATTGTTAATTCTTCACATGTACCATTTGTACACCTTCCATATTTTGAATGATACAAATATGTCACTGCTCCCCATTCTGTATTTTTCATCATATGTATATCTATATTATTTGTATCTCCGGTTAAATTACCATTCCAATTAAATGTTGTACTGCTACTTTGTGGAAAACCATATGCATTATTTGCCTTTTCCATTTGTCGGGCATCTCTAAATTGATATGATACTGCTTTATTCCTTAATGACTGTACATTTGGTTTTATTATTACTGTTGACTCCGTTGTTGAAGTACTTGTTGGTATTGTTGTTGCACTACTCTCAAACTTACCTACCCATAGTCCTGTCAGTTCTGTATTTCCAAAAGTAAATGCTGGATGGGTATATGTACTTGTTCCAGCTTTCAAACTTCCGTTTTTATTATCTGTACATGTTTGTGATGTTGTGCCACTTCCTGATACATTATCAGTACACTTTATTGTACCTGTACTTTCTGTTCCTTTTTCAAACTTTATCTTTATTTCTTCTGGAGTATTTGTATTTAAATATGTATATGTATATCTTGGTATCCATACCCACATTGTATTTATATCATCCATACTTATTTCTGTTCCTGCATTTGCATTTAGATAAGTACTCCTATTGGTTTCTGTAACAGTTACTGCATTAGCCCACATCTTATTATTATAATCATACCATTTATAGTTTTCTTTACTATTCTTAGCATCTGCTTTTCTCCATACATTATCTTGATTATCATAATATACTGGTATCATATTGTTTGTAAGTTCTGGGTTATTTGCTCCACTTTTATCTAAGCTACCCGCATCAACACTTAATTTCAATACATTATTGGACTCTACACTACTACTCCACTTTGCATATGATGCATTTGTAAGATTATAAGAGATTACTCCTGTTATTACAAGAAAAAGAATACCTACTAATGACAATAGATATTTATTATAGTCGTTTATATCTTTAAATAAGGGGTTTTGTTTTATTTTATTACTAGTATTTTGCCCCCCCCCCTAGCGAATAATTGTTTTTCATATTACTTGTTAGGTATTCATATGTTGCGTGTATATTTTTTTGTTTACACCTGTCCTCCTCTTTAGTTTTCTATAACTTAATTCTATAACAAAAAAACTCTTTTTTCAATATTTTTTTACTTTTTTATTAAAAGTATCCTTACTATTTACACTTTCTTAATATTTGTCACTAAATAATACTTTAACTAGTTAGAGTATTGTTTTAAATATTAATTTTATGCTATAATACCAATAGTAAAGGATGATGAATATGGAAAGATTACCAAGAATATTACTTACAATTTGTTTATTTATTTTAGAAATAATATATAGTCTTTGTGTTACTTTAGGACTCAAATACATTGGAATAGATATAAATGCAATGCCTCTTAAAACCCAAACAATGTATTTAATTGGAATAGATATATCTTTTATGATTATTATTTTCCTTTTATATAGAAAAGATATCTTAAACAATTTGAGTAATTATTTTAAAAACTTTTTAAAATGTTTTTCTACAGGATTTAAATGTTGGATGATTGGTATTTTAATTATGATAATTTCTAACATTGTCTTATCTTTCTACATTCCTAGTGGAGCCTCAAACGAACAAGCAGTCCAAACAATTCTAAAGCAAATGCCTCAATATATGATTTTTTCAGCAGTCATATATGCCCCTTTTGTTGAAGAACTAATATTTAGAAAAAGTATCAGAGACATAGTTAAAAATGATTATCTATATATCTTAGTATCTGGTTTTGCTTTTGGACTTGCTCATACTTTAACCTCATCTTCTTCTTTAGAATTTTTATATATAATTCCTTATGGTACTTTAGGTTGCTGTTTTGCTTATTCTTATGTTAAAACTAAAAATATTTTTGTTCCTATAACTTTTCATATGATTCATAATGCTATAGTAGTAATCATCTCTTTATCTAAATTTATGGGGGTTTAAATATGGATACTAGAACTAATCGCAGTAAGAAAAAAAGAAGCGAAACTAAAAAAGAAATAAAATCTAGAAGAAAAGAAAAAGTCAAAAAAAGAAGAACTAAAATAAGATTAATCATTCTTACTATTATAACTTTATTTGTAGTATACGGTCTATTCATTGAACCAAGATTATTATTAGTAAATGAAGTAAAACTTGAAAACAAAAACATTCCTAAAAGCTTTCATGGTGTAAAAATAGTCCAATTTTCTGATTTACATTATGGCACCACTATAAATATTAATAATATAGATAAAGTAATAAAAAAAATAAATGAAATAAAACCTGATATTGTAATCTTTACTGGAGATTTAATTGATAATAAATATACTCCTGATGAAGAAGATGTTACTAAGCTTACTAAATGTCTTAATAATATAAACTATACTATAGGTAAATATGCTATAATTGGAAATCATGATTTTTATAAAGACGAATACAAAAATATAATATATGATGGAGGCTTTTCTCTACTAAAAAATAGTTATGATATCGTATATAACAAAGACAACAATCCTATATTAATTTATGGAGTTGATGATGTATTATATGGCAGTCCTACAATAAAAGACTTAAACAAAAAAGAACTAGAAGACATATCTTATAAGATTATTCTAGTTCATGAACCAGACTATATAGATAAAATTATAAATCAATATGATGTCAATTTAATCTTATCTGGACATTCTCACAATGGGCAAGTAAAACTATTTGGTTTTAAACCTTTTTGGACTCCAGAAGGCTCAAAAAAGTATTTTAGTCCTTACTACGAAATGAATGACACAAAAATATACATATCAAATGGTATAGGAACTAGTTTAGTAGACTTTAGATTTGGTTCTATTCCTAGCATTAACTTTTTTAGACTAAATAACCCAGAACATTAATTCTGGGTTATTTTAATTTCTATATTCAAATGCATAATCAAGTATTTTTACTATATCCCCTTGCTTAGCACCCATTTCTTCTAATTTATCATCCACGCCCATTCTTGTTAGTTTCTTAGCAAACCTAAGAACAGCTTCATCAGAAGTAAACTTTGTCATTCTAAACAATTTTTCAATAATATCACTTTTTATGATGAAGATATCTCCTTCTTTTTCAATGGTAAATGGTTCTTCCTTCTTATATTTGTACAAAACATAATCCTCATAATCTTCATCATCAATTTCTTGAACATCAATATTATCAAGCAAATCAGCCATATGAACTAATACTTTATCTAATCCCGTGTCATTTAAAGCAGATATTTCAAATATTTCTATATCTTTTACATGTTTTTTAAACTCTTCAAGATTTTCAAAGGCATTATCAAGATCCATTTTATTAGCAATAATAAGTTGTTTTTTATTTAAAATTTTCTTATCAAAATCTTCAAGTTCTTTTCTAATTAAAAGATAATCTTCGTAAGGATTTCTGTCCTCACTACCAGCCATATCTATAACATGACATATTATTCTTGTTCTTTCAATATGTTTTAAAAACTTATCACCAAGTCCTTCTCCTAAAGAAGCACCTTTAATCAAACCTGGTAAATCCGCTACTGTGAAACTTCTTCCATCAACAGTTTTTACTACTCCTAAGTTAGGATTTAAAGTTGTAAAATGATAGGCTGCGATTTTAGGCTTAGAACGAGATATTTTGGATAAAATAGTACTTTTACCAACACTAGGCATTCCTACTAAACCAACGTCTGCAAGAAGTTTTAATTCTACTTTTAGATACCTTTCTTCACCAGGTTCCCCTTTTTCTGAGTAATTAGGAGCAGGATTAGATTGAGTTCTAAAAGCAGTATTACCTCTTCCTCCTCTTCCTCCTTTGGCTACAATAAACTCTTGATTATTTTCTCTTAAGTCACATACTAATAAGTTTGTATCTAAGTCTGTAACCACAGTTCCAGGAGGAACTTTTATTACAATATCTTTTGCACCTTTACCATTTTTATTTTTTCCCATTCCATTTTCTCCACGTTGTCCTTTAATAATTTTATTGTATCTTAAATCAACTAAAGTACGAAGTCCTTCATCAACTTTAAATATAATATCTGAGCCTCTTCCACCATTACCACCAAATGGCCCTCCAAACTCAACATATTTTTCACGACGAAAAGCTGTACATCCATCTCCACCAGAGCCTGCGATTAGCTTAATGCTTACCTCATCTACAAACATAGTATCCCTCCATTTCCAATAAATTATATCAAAAAAAAAGGAAAATATCAATTATCATTCCTTCTTAGTTTAATGTTAATATTATATTAAAACAAAAAAATAGGCCGCTATCCGAAAATAACTACCTTGCAAAAAACGATTTAACGTTTTTTTCCCTATGCATTTAATATAACATATTGTGTTGATATAGTCAAGTGCTTTTCTCTAATTATCCTACCAAAACTATAATCAATGCTTAATGATTATTAAGACAAAAAAATAGGCCACCATCCGAAGACAATTACCTTGCAAAAAACGATTTAACGTTTTTTCCCCTATGC
>CAKOMW010000011.1 GCA_934096805.1 uncultured Bacilli bacterium
CACAAATTGTAAAATCAAGTTTAATTTTCTTCTCAATTTTCTCTTGACAGCGCTTTCAAAAAGTTTTACATTGTAATTGTAAATAAGTTATTAGACTGTAACTCCTTGGAGGCATAACTAGTACAAATGTTTTACATGTGACTATTTATGTTGATTAAGGAGTTTTTTATTTAAAGTATGTTTAGTTTATTTGATAGATTTAAAAAAGTGTTAGATCAAAACATCTACTCTCCAGTAGAAGGCAAATGTATTGATATTGTGGATGTGAATGATGATGTGTTTTCTGGAAAGATGATGGGTGATGGTGTAGCGGTTGTTCCTAAAACCAATGTTGTTTGTTCACCTTGTGATGGAGAACTAACGATGGTGTTTCCAACAAAACATGCATTTGGTATCACAATGTACAATGGTGTGGAAGTCCTTGTTCACATTGGCATTGATACCGTTAACTTAAATGGTGTTGGATTTAAGGCTTTTAAGAATAAGGGAGATAAAGTTAAGCACGGAGAAAAGATTATAGAGTTTGATAACAGCTACTTGTCTAAAGAAGATTTAGATACAACGGTGATGGTGATAATCACCAACAACAATAATCACAAGTTTGATAAGATAGGAATAGAAAAAGAAGTAAATACATTTGATAAGGTTTTAGTACTAGAAGATACGGAGTAAAAATGAAACTAATTAAGAAGATCAATAACAATTTTGTATTAGCTGAAGATTCAGCCGGCAATCAAGTTATAGTTGAAGGAAAGGGTATTGGGTTTACCACAATGCCTTGTACTATTACGGATTTATCTTGTATAAGTCGTACTTATTATGATTATGATGAAAAATATTTATCTTTGATTGCTGATATACCTCAAGATGTTATTGATGTATCAATCCTTATTTACAAGAAATTAATATCAAGTGTTGATTGCACGGTAAATGATAGTCTTCCATTTATACTAGCTGACCATATAAATTTCTCTATCGAAAGATACAAGAAAGGCTTGAATGTTCAATTGCCTTTATATTATGATCTTCAACAGATGTATCCATTAGAGTATGAAGTTGCAAAATATGGATTGAGAGTTATTGAAAAGAACTTGAATATAAAGTTACCGCATGATGAAGTATCTGGCATCATGTTAAATATGATAAATGCTGAAATCAATAAGGATAAGATTATACAAGCGAAGGAGAATGGCAAAAGAAATACAAAGATAACAGAGATTATTGAAAAAGAATTACATATAAGTATATCTAGAGATTCATTTAACTATTCAAGATTTCTTACACATATGAACTATTTATATAGTAGGGCAAGAAATAATGATATGCATGATAGTGAGAATCAAAAGATGTATCATTCAATGATAACTAAATATCCAGATATCAATGTATGTGTTGAAAAGATATCTAGGTATTTAAATGATGAGTATTCAATCAATCTCAATGATGAAGAAAAATTATATTTGATGCTACATATCAATAGATTATGTAGTCGTGAATTAGGACTGTAACTTTTATATCAAATTAAAAGGCATAACCCAATCACATTCATAGTTAACAGCTATGTTTTGTCGGTTGGGTTTTATTTATATAAGGTTTCAAAACAATACCAACGGCCGAGTATTGTTTAAACATAAAAAGGAAAAGGAGACAAAATATGTCAAAACAAAATAAGTATCAAGATCTTATCGATAACTTAATGG
The DNA here is from genome assembly GCA_934096805.1 of uncultured Bacilli bacterium. Lineage (GTDB taxonomy): Bacteria > Bacillota_I > Bacilli_A > RF39 > UBA660 > JAEDJI01. The sequence continues at coordinate 1,701 of CAKOMW010000011.1, forward strand.
ATTGTATCGGTGGGAAAGACAACATTAGCTATTTTACACACTGTGTAACACGTTTAAGATTTAATTTTAAAGACAAAAATCTTGTAAAAGAAGATGAGATTGGAAAGCTATCAGGTGTTATGGGAACTAAGTGGGCTGGTAATCAACTTCAAGTTATTGTCGGTGCTGGAGTTGGCGATGTTTACAAAGAAATCTGCGATAAGTATGGTTTAGCAAAAGAAGACGCTATTGATGAAAATCTAGACGCAGAAGAGAAAAAGCCTTTCACAATTAATACTTTCTTTGAAACATTATCTGCTTGTATAATTCCAATAATCCCAGCAATGTGCGGTTCTGGTATTATTAAAGGTATTTTAATCGCATTAACAACTTATGGCTTAATAGATACAACATCTGGCTTCTATATCGTTTTAAACGCTGTTGCAGATGCTACATTCTACTATTTCCCTTTCTTGGCAGCATATGGTGCTTCAAAAAAATTCAAAGTCAATACTATACTAGCTATGGTAGTTGCTGGACTATATGTTCATCCTACAATTGTTGCTTTAGCAAGAACAGATATTAGTTTATTTGGATTACCTATTCATATTTTGAATTATTCATCTACTATTTTCCCAATTATTATTTCTATTTGGGTTATGGGATATGCATACCGTTTCATTGATAAGCACATACCAAAGGTTATTAGTCTAGTTGTTGTTCCTACATTAACTTTGTTTGTTATGGCAATATTATCATTAGGTATTATTGGACCATGTGGTTATTATATTGGTCTTTATTTAGCGAAAGCTATTAACTGGTTATTTGGCGTAGCTCCTGTACTTGCTGGTGCTATCCTAGGTGCTATTAGACCGCTTGTAATTTTAACTGGTATGCAAACAGTTTTCTCTCCACTTATTGCAAACAACATTGCAGTAATGGGCTATGATGTTATTTCTCCTGTTCATACAGCCGCAACAATGGCTGCTGCTGGTGTTTGTTTAGGTGCGTTCCTAAAAGCAAAGGATAGAAATGAAAAAAATAGCTATTTAAGTTTCTTCATTTCAGCATTCATTGGAATTACTGAACCAGCTTTATATGGATTGACATTTAGATTCAAAAACATGCTTGCTGCATTAATGATTGGTGGTGGTGTTTCAGGAGCCCTATCAGCTGTATTAGGTGTTAAAAAGTATGCTTCAGGAATGCCATCTTGGATTACTTTTCCAGCATATGGTGACACAATTCCTCAAATGTTTATATGTGTAGGCGTTGCTCTTGTGGTAACTACTGCTTTAGCATATTTCCTTGGATTTGGAAAAGAGACTAGTAAAGATTTAGATAAGAAGGTATTGTAATGACAAAATTTCCAAATGATTTTCTATGGGGCGGCGCAACAGCAGCTTCACAAGTAGAAGGTGCTTGGAACTTGGATGGGAAAGGACTTGATACATCTGATTGCCGTCCTGGTAATTTCGATGTGCCTTCTATTGATAAAGTAAAATGGCCATGTAGACTAATGACTGAAACTAGATTCGAAAAAGGCCTTGAAGAAAAGACTGCAGGTGAGTATCCATTTAGATGGGGCGCTGATCAGTATCATCATTATAAGGAAGATATTGCCTTATTAGCAGAGATGGGCTTAAAGATGTATAGAATGTCCATAAGTTGGGCAAGAATATATCCAAATGGTGATGATGAAAAGCCAAATGAAAAAGGTCTTGATTATTATCGTGACGTATTTGAAGAATGCAAAAAGTATGGAATTAAAGTATATTGCACTATTCTTCATTACAGCATGCCGGTTAATTTAGTTACAAAATATGGTGGCTGGAAAAATAGAAAAGTAATCGATTTCTATGTTAAATTTGCTACAACAGTAATAAATGAATTTAAAGATTATGTTGATATTTGGCTTCCTTTTAACGAAAGTAATGCTTCTGTTTTCCACCCATATAATGGAATTGGACTTGTAATGCCAGATGAATGTGCTAATTGGAAAGATCCTTTTAAGGATGTTAAACAAGATATATATCAAGCGGTTCATCATCAATTTGTAGCAAACGCATTAACTGTTAAAATCGCTCATGAAGTAGATCCTAATATTAAGGTTTCTTGCATGATTGCATGGTTCTGTCCATACGCAGCAACATGCAATCCTGAAGAAGTATTGATGGCTTATCAGCAGCAACAATATGAATGCTTGTTCTTTACCGATGTTATGACACGTGGCTACTATCCATCTTATATGAAGAAATATTTTAGAGAAAATAATATCCATATCCATATGGAAGATGGCGATGAAAAATTGTTAAAAGACTACACAGCTGATATTGTTTCGTTCTCTTACTACTTTTCTTCAGTGGCTACAGTTGATCCTAATTGGAAAAAGACTGATGGAAATCTAAAGAGAGCTTGTGTAAATCCTTATTTAACAAGAAGTGAATGGGGATGGCAAAAAGACCCAACTGGCTTAAGGATTACTTTAAATTGGCTTTATGATCGTTATCAGAAACCAATATTTGTTGCTGAAAACGGATTAGGTGCAAAAGATACTGTTGAAAATGGCGAAGTTCATGATCCTTATCGTATTGAATATTTAAGAGAACACTTCAAAGCAATGGCTGATGCGATTGACGATGGAGTTGATTTAATTGGTTACACAATGTGGGGAATCATTGACCTAGTATCATGCGGTACAGTTGAAATGAAAAAAAGATATGGAGTTATCTATGTAGATGTAGATGATGAAGGATGTGGAACATTCAACCGTTATCGTAAGGACTCTTTCTATTGGTATAAAAAAGTAATAGAAAGTAATGGTGAAGATTTAGCATAATACAAGGTTTAAAAATAGCTTTGGTACTAATTATGCTGAAGCTATTTTTATTAATATATTTAATAGTGATTTGAAACTTATGATGTATTATATGTTATTTGTCCAATGTTAAATTGGAATCAAATTTTATAACAAATAAAACTTGATTAAATAACATTGACAATTCATATAAACCATAATATAACATAAATATATGAATTATATGAATTATAAAAAAGCGGTTATATTTGATATGGATGGAGTTTTAGTTGATTCAGAGAGCCATCAACAAAAAGTTATTAAAGACTTTTTTAACAACAAGACAAACTATGATGTTAATAAATTAAAGTTAAATAAATTTATTGGATCGTCTGGTGAAATAGAAGTGTGGAAGCTCGTATTTGAAGAATACGATATAAGTGATGATGAATTCAAAAGAATAAGTGAAGATCTTTATAAGTATATGGACAAACATAGACCTGAATATAAAGAAATATTAAATGATAATGCACGTGAAATTATAAAGTGGCTTAAAGAACATTGCTTTAAATTAGGAATCGCATCAAGCAGTTACGAAGAAGAAATAAATAGGATGTTAACAGAAACTGGACTTACAAACTATTTTGATTATGTTTTAAGTGGCAAAAGTTTTAAACAAAGTAAACCTTGTCCAGATATTTATAATGCTATGGTAGATATGTTGGGCGTGGAAAAAGAAAAATGCTTAGTTATAGAAGATTCATACTACGGTATTCAGGCTGCAATAAACGCAAACATTGATGTTGCGGTTTTAAAGGACAATAAACTCGGTGTTAATCAATCAAATGGCAGAATATTTATAAACAATTTGATTGAAATTAAAGATTTATAAAAATTATATATTCTTTTATTAGCCATATGAGAGGATCTAGTTAGCTAGATTCTTTTTGTATTGTGCTTACTCTATGCAAAGATTTTTTAGAATAATGATTGATAGTGTATAAGTACATTAAGTTGAAAAAAATAATTAAAAATGTGTTTAAAAGAATTGACATTTAAATCGATAGTATATATTATTTAATCAAGGAGATAAACATAAACATGAAAATTCAATTAGCTTGTGATTTTAATAGAACAGAAGATGCTCTTGAATTGTTGGAAAAAGTAGTTGATGATGTTGACATTATTGAAGTCGGAACAGATTTGATGTTTGGATCTGGAAGCGATGCGATAAGAAGAATTAAGTCAAAATATCCAAATAAAATATTATTAGCCGACTTAAAAGTGATGGATGGCGGAAGAGAACTAGGCGAACTAGTATTTAACAGTGGTGCCGATATTATGACTGTTCTAGGCGTTGCACCTAAGGAAACAATTCAAGCTGCGTGTGAGTGTGCTAAAAAATACGGCAAACACATTTGTGTAGATATGATTAACGTCACTGACCAAGTTTCAAAAGCGAAGGAATTTATTTCTTGGGGCGCAGATTTGTTGTGTGTTCATACCGCTGATGATCAAAAAGAAAATGTTACATTTTATCATATGTTAAAAGATTATGTTCAAGAAGTAGGCGCAGACAAGTGTTCTATTGCGGGTGGCATGAACCCAACAAATATCAAAGATATTAGAAAATATAATCCTGAAGTAATTGTTGTTGGTGGTTACATTACAGGTTCATCTGATCCAAAGAAAGCTATTTTAGAAATAAGAGATGCAATAAATGGATAATACAGTATTAAAAATTCTAGATGAATTAAATGAAAATGTTAAAAGAGTCGATTCAAGTGTTATTGATAAGATTAGCAATCTAATATGTGAAACAAAAAGAATATATACATATGGTTGTGGACGTTCGGGAATCGAAATGATGGCATTTGGAATGAGAATAATGCATCTAGGCAAAGAGTCATATTACGTGCATGATACTTGTGTTCCACCAATCAAAGAAGACGATTTATTAATTGTTGCATCAGGTTCTGGTAACACCGAATCTACTATCGCAATTGTGAATAGGGCAATACAAAATAAAGCGAAGGTGGTGTTAATTAGTGGAAATAAGAATTCTAAGATTGGAAACTTATCTGATCTAGTATTGGAGATACCTTTATCTGGTTTTGAAACAATTCAAGCTCAAGGTAATTGCTATGATCAAACAATGTTTATATGTTTAGATATTATTATTTACAAGTGTATGAAAAATTTAGGTTTAACTGAAGAAGATATGGACAGAAACCATACAAACATTGAGTAAGGAGGATGAATTAAATGTTTTATAAACTTAAACCAATTTATGAAGAAAGAATTTGGGGTGGGAAAAAGCTGAGAGAACACTTCCAATACGAGACTGATTTAAAAAATATAGCAGAATGCTACCATGTAATTGCTATACCGAATCACTTAGATAATATTGTTATTGAAACGGGCGAATTATTATCAGACTTTTATCACAACCACAGAGAAATGTTTGATTGTTCAAAAGAAGATTTACCAGTAAGAATGGTAAGTGCATGTCCTGAAAGTAGTTTATCTTATCATCTTCATCCAACAGATGCTTATGGACTAGCACATGAAGGCATGAGAGGAAAGGTCGAGGGTGGTTTCACAATTGAAGAAACTGGTGAGGAATTTGATACAATCCTTGGTCATAATGCTAAAACAAAAAAAGAGTTCGTTGAAATGGTTGAAAAGGGAGAATGGGACAAATTATATCGTCACATTAAGGGACATGTAGGTGATTACTCACATACACCAATTGGAACACTTCATAAAGAAAGCGGTGATGGAACAACGATTTCAATCGCATTCTCTAGCAATGGAGACGTTACTTATAGATTATATGATGATGATAGAAACGATCCTACTAGGCCTCTAAATGTACAAGCGGTAATTGATAACGTTACTATTCCTGATAACGAAGTTAAAGGATGGCATGTTGACCCATATGAAAAAAACGGTTGCTTAATCTACGATTATTATGAAAAAGAAGAAGAGTATGTTGGTAAACGCATTAAAGTTAATGGAAAAGGAACATACGAAAGAGAACAATTTATGTTTATGCTTTGTTTGAATGGCAAAGGAAAAATTAATGATACTCAAATCAAAGTTGGCGAAACAATATTTGTTCCAGCTCATTCTGGTGTATTGAGCATTGAGGGAGAAAACCTAGACTTAGCAGTTCTATCTTATAAGGAATAACTTATGAAACAAATAATAATAATAACTCATGCAAGTTATGCTAAGGGTATATATGAGGCGATGCAATTTATTGTTGGCGCATCAAAAAATGTACATGTAATAAATTCGTTTACAGAAAACATTCATCCAGAAAATGATTTTATAGATTTGTTAAATAGTTTTGATCCAAATGATAAAGTTGTTGTACTTACAGATTTGAAAGGCGGTAGTGTAAATCAATTTGTTGCTAAACATCTTGCAGAAAGACACTTTTATCTAATAACAGGAGTAAATCTTGGGACAGCCATTGAAGTTATGGTGATGAACGAAGACGATATCAATGATGAGAGATTGAGAGAAGTGGTGCAATCTGGAAAAAACGACTTAGTATATATGAATGATGAAATTGGGCGTCTACAAAATAAAATTCAAAATGAAGATTTTTTCGAATAAAAAAGAGGTAAGAAAATGATTAAACAAGTAAGACTTGATGAAAGACTAACACACGGACAAGTAAATACGAAGTGGATTTCTTATTTAGGAGCAACACATGTTGTAGTTGTTGATGATGAGTCGGCAAACGACGCATTTCAAACAAATTTATTAAAGATGTCAATTCCTGAAAAAGTAAAAAGTATGGTTGTAACTTGTGATAAGGCAATTCAAATTTTAAACGATCCGAGATGTGACCGCATGAATATATTTGTGGTAGTGAAAACACCTCAATATATATTAAAACTAGTAGAAAATGTTCCATCTATTAAGGAAGTTAATCTAGCAAACTATGGCTATCAACATAAAGCAGATGTTCCTAATAAAACAAAGATTACAAATAATCTTTCATTAGATGAAGATGATTTGCGTTGCTGTAAAGAAATTATTAAAAAAGTTGATAGTTGTTATCACCAAGTATTATCAGATACACCAAAAAAACCGTTAAATTTATAGTTTTTAATACTGAATCTAGATTCAGTAGAATATACACTTAGAAAAAAACAATTAGAAAGAAAGGGGGATTTTTAAGTGATATTAAAAGCGTTTTTGGTCTTCTTAGTATCAACTCTATGTAAATCATTTGGTATGTACGTAGGGCCTAATACTATGATGGACAGACCAATCTTTGTCGGATTTTTAACAGGCTTAGTATTAGGCGATGTTAAAACAGGAATTATTATTGGTGCACAACTAGAATTGATATTCTTAGGAGTAGTGTTCGTAGGAAATGCAACATCGGCTGAAGCAACAACAGGTACATCAATTGCGGTTGCATTCAATATCCTATATGGATTATCAGTTCAAGAAGCAATTGCTATTGGATGTACATTAAGTTATGTATGCTTAGTTATGCAAACATTTGAACCTGTATTTAGTGAATTTTTTCAACAAATTACAGATAAATATTTGTTAGAAGATAAACAAAGAAAGTTTGAAATCTCTGCATGGGTACTTGGAATGCTTGATACTTCATTCTCATGTTTCTTTGCTTTCCTAGCAGTGGCATTTGGTGGAGAAATGGTTCAAAAACTTTTGGCTAGTATGCCCGAGTTTATCTTAACTGGAATTGGTGTAGCCGGTTCAATGTTACCTGCAGTAGGTATTGCTGTATTGGCGTCACTATTATGGGATAAGAAAACTTCAATCTACTTCCTATTTGGTTACTTTGTAATGAAATATTTAGGTATCGATTTAATTTTCTTGGCAATCATTGCAATCTTCATTGCAGTCAGCGATTTATATAAAACTCTTGAGATTAAGAATGCTTTAGGTGTAGAAAAGACAAAAACAGATGAGGAGGATTTCTTTGGATGAGCAAACTACAAGAAGGAATTTCAAAAGATGAAGTTAAACTATTAAAACAAATTGAATGGAGATCTCAATTCTACGCCTTGGTATATTCGTATAGCCGTCTATGTGCGAACTCAATACCTTATGCATTATATCCTTATATCAACTGGTTGTATCCTAATCCAGAGGATAAGGAAAAGAAAGTTGCTGCTTTAAAAAGAGGTCTTGCATATTGGAATATGACTCCTTCGTTCTCTCCTTTCTGTTTTGCATTATTTGCATCAATGGAAAAAGAAGCGAAAGAAAACCCAAATTTTGATGTATCTACTATTAACGCAATAAAGGCCAGTATTCAAGGCCCACTTGCTGGAATTGGAGATTCTATATTTTGGGTTACATGGAGAATAATCGTAACAGGCATTGCCTTGCAGTTCAGTTTACAAGGAAGTATCATAGGTCCAATCTTATTCATTCTTTTATATAACAGTTTAAATTATGCTACAAGACACTTTGGCTTATATATTGGATATAAAATGGGAACTAACTTCCTAAGTAAAGCTTATGAATCTGGTTTGATTCAAGTAATAACTAAAACAGCTGCTATTATTGGTTTGATTATGGTTGGCGGTATGGCTGCTTCTCAAGTAAGTATTCCAATTGCTTTAACTTATTCATTGAATGGTGCAGAACAATCAATTTATGAGATTTTCAACAGCATACTTCCTGGTTTATTAGAGTTAGTATTTACTCTTGGCGTGCTAAAGCTAGTAAAGAAGAAAGTAAATATTATCTATATTATCCTTGCTGTATTTGCGTTCTGTATCCTAGGTGCAATGGTGGGATTATTCTAATATGAAAAAAGGTAAAGTAGTAATTATCGGATCTGGACGTTCTGGCAGAGGGCTGCTTGGAGAATTATTGTATCAAGATGGATATGAAATTACTTTTGCAGATATTGATCAAGAGTTGGTTAACAAGCTAAATAAGAATAAGAAATATATTTCTTTTAAAGAAAAAGGAGATGGTACTTATTCTGAAATTATTATAAAGGATTTTGAGGCATATCATATTTTTTCCGATAGAGAAAAATACATAGAGGCTCTAACGAACGCAGATATTATATTTACTGCAACATTCAACGATGCTTTTGATCAAATAATTAAAGATTTACAAGAAGCTATTGATGTGCATATATCTAGAAATACTTGTAAAAAAACTATGTTTGTTGTTGGTGCAAATTATGTCGGTCTATATGACTATTTCTTTGAGCACATTAATAGTAGTTATACAAAAAAAGAGCTTGAATATTTTGAAAACAATATTGCATTGATTGAATCGATTATTTATAGAATGAGTTCTTTCCCCACTCAAGAACAAAAGGCTATTGATGAATTAAGTATCCAAAATGAGAATTACGATTATTTGAGAGTTAATGAAAACCATCTTGCAAAAGCAAATCAAAAAATGATTCCTTCGTTCTTTATAAAGGATCCCGATACAAAGAGATATATGCAAATGAAAATCTGGAGAGGAAATACATTACATTGTTCTCTTGCTTTTATGGGCAATTATTATGGACTAACTTATGTATGTGATGCAGCTAATAATGAGTATATTGCTGACTGTGCTTTCAAAGCATACAAAGAAGCTAATAAGGGTTTGACGAAGGAATACGGTCTTGAAGAGGATGATAAAGGATTTGGTAATGAATTCTTGAGCTATTGTAAAGATTATAGTTTTAAAGATGCTAACAATAGAGTTGGGAATGATCCAATTAGAAAGCTTGCTAGAAATGATAGATTTATAGGACCTGCTCTAATTTGCATCAAAAACAACATTATTCCAAAAATGATTTGTCAAAA